>NZ_CP149822.1:4396473-4732947 GCF_038396755.1 Chitinophaga pollutisoli
TGCCGGTGGCGCTCATCATCGGCCTGCCCATCAAACGGTTCATCAAAGAAATTTCCGAGCCGGTTTCCATCGCGTTCGCCACCACCAGTTCGGAATCCGCCCTGCCAAAAGCCATGGAAGCCATGGAGCGGATGGGGGTTCCGCGGAAGATCATCGCGTTCGTGATGCCGACCGGTTACAGCTTCAACCTCGACGGTTCCACCCTGTACCTGGCCCTGGCCTCCGTGTTCGTGGCCCAGGCCGCCGGCACGCCGCTCACCTGGCCCCAGCAGATCCTTATGGTATTTACCCTGATGCTCACGAGCAAGGGGGTAGCAGGTGTTCCCCGCGCCACGCTGGTGATCATCCTGGGCACGGTAGCCTCGTTCCACCTCCCGGTATGGCCGGTGTTCCTGATTCTCGGCATCGACGAGCTGATGGACATGGCGCGGACCTCGGTCAACGTGATAGGCAACTGTTTGGCGACTGCCGTCATCGGAAAGTGGGAAGGAGAGGTCGATTTCAAGAATTTACCGCCTGAAACCAAAGCCTAAGGCACCTTTCAGGAAATATTAACTTCCTCTTGACATATAAAAGATTATTTTTAGCCGCTCAAAACAGATAGTTTAAACATCAGCATGGACCAGATTATAGATTTTTTCAAGCACATTCTTAACCCTGAGTGGATTATTGCGAATGGAGGTTATTACCTGATCCTGGCGATTATATTCGCGGAAACAGGCTTATTTATTGGATTCTTCCTCCCGGGTGATTCCCTGCTTTTTGTGGCAGGTATATATGCGGAACTGCTGGCCGAAAGCTTTTTCAATATGCCGCTCGTGGTGATGATGACCCTCATCGCAATTATGGGCGTGCTCGGAAATATCGTGGGATATTGGTTTGGCCGGAAAACGGGACCCATCCTGTTCAAAAGAAAAGATAGCTTCCTGTTTAAGAAAAAGCATCTCTGGCAGGCAAAAGAAGTATATGACAAATATGGCGGCGGCGCTATTTTCGTGGCCCGCTTTCTGCCCATCGTTCGTACGTTCGCCCCGATCATCGCGGGGATCGTAGGGATGGAACGGAAAAAGTTCATGTTCTGGAACATCGTGGGTTCCTTCACCTGGGTGTTTTCGCTCATGCTCGCCGGCCACTTCCTCGATAAAGCATTCCCTACACTGAAAGAGCACCTGGAATGGATCATCGTGATCATCGTAGTGATCACAACGCTCCCAGTGGCGTTTAAAATGATCTTCGGAAAATCCGGCATCCACGCCCACTTTGATGAGTTCGGCAATCCGATCGAGACGCCGAAGTCTGAAGAACAGGAAGAAGTAAAGCCTTAAAAAATTTTGATATTTGAAGAGACGCAATAAATTTGCGTCTCTTTCTTTTTATAAGAGCACCTATTTTTCCGGAACATCCACGTATCAACCTAAATCGTAAAGCCCTTTATGAATTCCGCCAACAAGCCCGTCAAATTGCTGAATGCCGCCGTTATTGTGGCATCCCTGGGTTACTTCGTCGACATTTACGACCTGCTCCTGTTCGGTATCATCCGGATCAAGAGCCTCGCTTCTCTCGGGTTATCCCCTTCCGAAATCGATTCTGTAGGCATGTGGCTGATCAATATCCAGATGGTGGGCATGCTTATCGGAGGGATCATCTGGGGCGTGCTGGGCGATAAGCGGGGACGGTTGTCCGTTCTTTTCGGATCGATACTCCTGTATTCCGTGGCCAACGTCGCCAACGGGATGGTAGGGGAGAAAATGCCATTTTCTGGTATATGGTCTGGCGTTTCGTGGCGGGGCTGGGCCTGGCGGGAGAGCTGGGCGCGGGGATCACCCTCGTGTCGGAAGTGTTACCGAAGGAAAAGCGCGGCATCGGCACCATGATCGTGGCCAGCGTGGGGATTTCAGGCGCGGTGGCGGCCTATTTCGTGTCGGAATACTTCGGCGACAACTGGCGGATCTGTTATTACATCGGCGGCGGGCTGGGCCTGGCGCTCCTCATCCTGCGCATCAGCGTGGTGGAATCGGGGATGTTTAATAATATAAAGACATCCGGCGTGAGCCGTGGCAATTACTTTAAATTCTTCACTAATAAGGAAAGATTTTTCCGTTACCTCAAATGCATCATGATCGGGTTGCCCACCTGGTTTGTTGTGGGTATCCTTATGACGTTCTCCAATGCTTTCGCGGAAAAAATGGGGGTGAAGGGCCCTATCGACCCGGGCAAGGCTATCATGATTTGTTACGCCGCCCTCACTTTCGGAGACCTGGCGAGCGGGTATCTGAGCCAGGTGCTCCGCAGCCGGAAGAAGGTGCTGTATATCTTTTACACCCTTTGCCTGGCCAGCATGATCCTCTATTTCCTCATGTACGACGCGAGCGTAACGATGTTTTACACCGTATGCGGCATCATGGGCTTCAGCGTGGGCTTCTGGGCGATTTTCGTGACGGTGGCGGCGGAGCAGTTCGGCACGAATCTGCGGGCGACGGCGGCTACGACGGTTCCCAATTACGCGCGGGGCCTGCTGCCGGTGATTTCCCTGTTATTCGGGGGACTGCAGACGGCGGGGCTGAGCTACCTGCAAAGCGGGCTGGTGACCGGCGTGCTCTGTATTGTGCTGGCGTTCGTGTTTGCGTATTCCATGGAGGAAACGTTCGGGAAAGACCTGGATTATGTAGAGGAGTAGCGGACAGGATTATTCGTAGGAACTGAGGATCTTGTCCAGCAGCTTATTGAGCTGCACCATTTCCTTGTCAGATAGCGATTGTTTGAGGGGTTCTTCCAGTTTGTCCAGTTTTTCATCAATTTCTTTCAGGAGGTCGAGGCCTTTGGTGGAGATTTTCACATCTACCGCGCGGCGGTCGGCCTCGCAGCTTTTCCTTTCCACGAGTTCGGCTTTGCGAAGCCTTTCGACGAGGCGGGACACGTCGCTCATTTTGTCGAGCATCCGCTCCTTGAGGGTGTTAATACTGGCGGATTTAGGATGTTGCCCGCGTAAGATGCGCAGTATATTGAACTGCTGCATGGTGATATCGTATTCCTTGAAAAAATTCTGGTGTTTGGAAATAATCCAGTTGCCTACGAAAATGAGGCTGACGAGCCCTTTATGGTGTTCACTGGTGAAATTCCTGATAGAAATTAATTTTTCAATATTGGACATATGCAGCAAAGATATCTTGCAATATTAACGGATTGGCGGCAAATGGAGCGCAATGGGGGCTCCGGGGTGCGGCCGTTTACTGTTTAACAAATTCCAGTTTGAGCATGATGCTGACCATTTTATCGACTACCATGCCGCCTGCTTCGGTCAGTTTGTCCCACTGCAGGTTATAATCGAACCGGTTGATGTAGGTGGTTGCCTTGAAGGTGGCGCTTTGTTTGTTGCCTTCGGTGGCGGTGCCGCCGTAGGTGACGTTGAATTTGACGCGGCGGGTGACGTCGCGGATGGTCAGGTCTCCTTCCAGCTGGTACCTGCCTTCGGTGATGCGGCGGAAGGCGGTGCTTTGGAACGAGAGTTTGGGGAACTGTTCCGCATGAAGGAAATCGCTCGATTTCAGGTGGTTGTCGCGTTTATCGTCGCCTGTGGTGATGCTGAAGGCGTCAACCTCGAACCGGATGGAGGCGTCGGAGAAGTCGGGTTTGGCGGCGGTGATGCTGCCGTCGAACTCGCGGAACCTGCCTTCCACTTTAGAGATCATGAGGTGTGTGACGGAGAATGATACGGACGAGTGTTCTCGGTCTGCTTTCCAGACCGGGCTTTGTGCTATCGAAGCCAACGAAGAGCATAACAATATGGCAAACAGTAGCTTGCTCATGATATGGTTTTTGGGACCGATGGTGATTTTAGTTGATGTAGTTCGATGCAAATGTACGATAATCAATGATATGAACTGGGGTGGGGGCTGGTGGAAAAAGGAAAGCACCCGTGGCCGGGTGCTTTCGGTAAGATGAGGCGCCTTTATCAGGCGGGAGCTTTCATGTTGTCGAGCACGTCCATCACTTCTTTCACGTGTTTGGCGGAAGTGTGGAGGAGTTCTTTCTCGCTTTCGTTGAGGTCGAGTTCGATGATTTTCTCGATACCGTTGGTGCCGAGTACCACGGGAACACCGAGGTAGATGTCTTTCAGGCCGTATTCACCGGTGAGCCATGCGCAAACGGGGAAGATGCGTTTTTCGTTTTTCACGATCGCTTCTACCATTTGGGCTGCGGCTGCTCCGGGTGCGTACCAGGCGGAGGTGCCGAGGAGGTTCACGATTTCGCCACCGCCTACTTTAGTGCGCTGGATGATGGCTTCCAGTTTGTCGGCAGCCACCAGTTCCGTAACGGGGATACCGGCAACGGTGGTGTAGCGGGGAAGGGGAACCATGGTATCGCCGTGGCCGCCCATGAGGATGGCCTGGATGTCTTTCGGGGAGCATCCGATCTCGTCGGCCAGGAAGGCGCGGTAGCGGGCGGTATCGAGGATACCGGCCATGCCGAATACTTTGGAGCTGTCTTTCTTCGCGGTGAGGAACGCGCAGTACGTCATAACGTCCAGCGGGTTGGAAACCACGATGATGATAGCGTCGGGAGAATATTTGTTGATGTTCTCGGTAACAGATTTAACGATATTGGCATTGGTAGAGATCAGGTCGTCGCGGCTCATACCGGGTTTGCGGGGGAGGCCGGAGGTGATCACCACTACGTCGCTGCCCGCGGTTTTAGCATAATCGTTGGTAACGCCGGTCACTTTGGTGCTGTAGTAATCGATCGGGGCTTGCTGCCAGGTGTCGAGCGCTTTGCCTTCCGCGGTGCCTTCCTTAATGTCGAGCAGCACAACTTCCTGCAGGAAATCTCTGTGGGCCAGCACGTTAGCGCAGGTTGCGCCCACGTTTCCAGCTCCTACAACAGTTACTTTCATCGTATCTGAATATTTTAAAAAGGTGAAGAATTATTTGGGTAACAAAAATAGGATATCGTAACCGTAATTTCGGTGCAAACTGCTAAAATTTCCCGGTTGGAGCGCCCTGGGGGAAATTTTACAAATGCTTTAACACGGTGTCCAGTTTAACCGTACCTTCGTAATCCGCTTCCAGCTGGCCTTTCTTATTATAGAGGTAAATGCCGGGGAAATTCTGCAGGTCGTAGTAATACACGATTTGCCGGGTAGGCTCGGCGGCCATGATGATGTTCGGGTAGTTGCCGATTTTATATTGGTCGTACCAGGCCTTCATCCGTTCGAGTTTGAAAGGCGTTACCATCAGGATATTGGCTTTTTTGAACTTGTCGATATTTTTAAGGATATCTTCCGTCATGTGTGCGCAATGATCGCATTCCACACTGAAGAGGAATACCATGGTGGGTTTGCCTTTGGGAAGGTCGTTCTTGGTGAATACCTGCCCGGTGTAGGCGGTGAGCTGGAAGGGGGCAACGAAAGTGTACTGTTTAAACGGAGGAAGCTTGGCGCCGGCCTGCTGGGCCTGGCCATGATTATGCCCGGATTGGGCTTTCAGGAACGTCGGGAGGCATAAGAGCACGAATAACCATGTACGCATCTTTATATTTGTTTAATTGTTAAAGTAATACGGCTGCAGGGCCATTTGGCATCAAATCTATACCGCTTTTGTGGGAAATCCGGCAAGATTTGTTTGTTCATATTCTAAAATTTTTACTTTTGCAATCCTTAATGTAAATTTTTAACTTTAAATCTTTGACCTTTTATGGCTACCACCGCAGATATCAGAACAGGATTAATCATCAAACTGGATAACAGTTTGTATTCTGTTGTAGAGTTTGGTCAGAACAAAACCGCCCGTGCAGCTGCCAAGGTATGGGCCAAATTGAAGGGGGTTGACAATAGCCGTTCCATCGAACACACCTGGAACTCCGGCGATACCATTTACCCGGTACGCGTAGAGAAAAAAGCATACCAGTTTCTGTACCAGGACGAAAGCGGGTACAATTTCATGGATAAAGAATCTTTTGAGCAGATCGTGGTGAACAAGGAGATGATCGACGCGCCCCAGTTCCTGAAAGACGGCGACGAGGTGGCGATTGCCATGAACACCGAAACGGAGCTCCCGATGGCTGTGGAGCTGCCCGACAAGATCGTGCTGAAAGTAACCTATTCCGAGCCCGGTATGAAGGGCGACACCGCCACCCGCACCCTGAAGCCCGCTACCGTTGAAGGCGGCGCCACCATCATGGTGCCCCTGTTCGTGAACGAAGGCGAGCTCATCCGTATCAACACCAAAACCGGCGAATATATTGAGCGCGTAAAAGAATAGCCATATACTTTTCTCATATCCATCATTTCGCGAACCAGCAAATTCACTAAACCAAAAACTGTCTACATGGACTTTAAACAGATTCAGGAGCTGATTAAAATGATCAACAAATCAAACATCAGCGAACTGAGCATTGAACAAGACCAGTTTAAGATTACAATAAAGCAGAAAGATAACGAAGTACAGCAGATCGTAACCGTGCCGGCCGTAACCGCGGTTCAGCCCGTTGCCGTAGCTGCCCAGCCCGTAGCGCAAGCCGCCCCCGCTGCCCCCGCGCCTGCTGCACCCGCTGCCGGAGCTCCCGCCGCCGCCAGCAACCTCATCACCATCAAATCTCCCATGATCGGTACCTTCTACCGCAGCGCCGGCCCCGGAAAACCGTCCTTCGTGAACGTGGGCGATGAAGTGGCTCCGGGCAAAGTTGTTTGCATCATCGAAGCCATGAAACTGTTCAATGAAATCGAAAGCGAAGTAAGCGGCAAAATCGTGAAAGTACTGGTGGACGACGCTTCACCCGTTGAATACGACCAGCCGCTTTTCCTTGTAGAGCCGTAACATTGCATAACGGTCGAAGGTTGTAAGGTTGCTTGCAACCTTTTTCCTTTCGCTGTTTTTTATAACACTATTTGCGTAACATGTTCAAAAAGATATTGATCGCCAACCGTGGCGAGATTGCCCTGCGCATCATCCGTACCTGTAAGGAAATGGGGATCAGGACAGTGGCAGTTTATTCAACGGCGGACAAAGACTCTCTTCATGTCCGTTTCGCCGACGAAGCCGTGTGTATCGGAAAGCCGCAGAGCAGCGATTCTTACCTGAATATCCCTCACCTGATGGCTGCCGCCGAGATCACCAACGCAGACGCCATCCACCCCGGTTATGGCTTCCTCGCCGAAAACGCCCGCTTCGCGGAGATCTGCGGCGAGCACGGCATCAAGTTCATCGGCCCCACCCCGGACATGATCCGCAGGATGGGCGACAAGATGACCGCCAAAGAAACCATGATCGCAGCCGGCGTACCCGTGATCCCCGGTTCCGAAGGCCTTCTCGAAAGCGTGGAAGAAGCCCAGCAACTGGCAAAGGAAATGGGCCTGCCCGTCATCCTCAAAGCAACCGCCGGCGGCGGTGGTAAAGGGATGCGCGTAGTATGGGACATCGAGGAGATCGCCAATGCCTACGAAATGGCTAAAAACGAAGCCCGCGCCGCTTTCAGCAACGACGGCATCTACATGGAGAAATTCGTGGAAGAGCCCCGTCACATCGAAATCCAGATCGCCGGCGACCAATACGGCAAAGTTTGCCACCTCAGCGAGCGCGACTGCTCCATACAGCGCCGTCACCAGAAACTGGTGGAAGAGTCTCCCTCGCCCTTCATGACCCCCGAACTCCGTGAGAAAATGGGTGAAGCCGCCATCAAAGCCGCTTCCGCCATCAATTACGAAAGCGTGGGCACCATCGAATTCCTGGTAGACAAGCACCGTAATTTCTACTTCATGGAAATGAACACCCGTATCCAGGTGGAGCACGGTGTAACCGAAGAAGTGATCAATTTCGACCTTATCAAGGAACAAATCAAAATCGCGGCCGGTATTCCCATTTCCGGGAAAAACTATACGCCGCAGATGCACGCCATCGAGTGCCGCATCAACGCGGAAGATCCGCATAACGATTTCCGCCCTTCACCGGGTAAAATCACCGTCCTCCACACACCCGGAGGCCACGGCGTGCGCGTGGATTCCCACATCTATGCCGGTTATGTGATCCCACCGTATTACGATTCCATGGTCGCCAAGGTGATCGCAGTGGCCCAAACCCGCGAAGAAGCCATCAACACCATGGAACGCGCCCTGTCCGAATTCGTGATCGAAGGTGTGAAAACCACCATACCCTTCCACCAGCAACTCATGCAGGACGAGAACTTCCGGAAAGGCAACTTTACCACCAAGTTCACCGAAACTTTCAAACTGCAGTAACCGCGGTTAACGGAATAAACGAAAGGGCTCCCGGAATCGGGGGCCCTTGTCGTTTTGTCCATTCAAACTAAAATAGCAGGCCGCAAAAGCAGCCCGCTCTCTGATATTTTACGAAGGTTATGGGCTGCGCGCGTAAGTCCACGCAGCTTACATCCCGGCCCGGGCAAAACAACCCCGCCGTTTTAATATTTTTTCGATTGGTAAATCGATAAGCAAATGTACCAACCGACATCACGCGCGCCTGCGAAATGGGATGAATCATGGGGATGATGGTACGAATGCATAAAAAAAGGGCCATCCTTCCGGACGGCCCCTTGCATTAAACCTTAAAACGTTATCTCATTGTATGTCTGATGAAAATCTTCCGTCCTTGAACCATGTTGACGGAGATATCTTTATTTTTCTCTCTAACGGGTACAGCGGGTTTTTTCTTATGCATGCCGTCTTTGCGGTCGCCACGTTTGTGCTGCATTCTTTCTTTCTGGCGCCATTCGTTGTACTGGGAGAATTTCTCATCGCCCAGGGCCAGTTTTACTTTTGCGTCGCGTTCGGTGTGGAGGGATTTGAATTTCTCCCGGCGTTCGGCTTTATCGGCGTCTTTGAGGGCCATCGCTTTGGTCATGTATTCCTTGTTGATGGCTTTTAAGTCTGCGCTTTGTTTTTCGGTAAGGCCCAGTGCTTTCACGGCAGCTTCGCTACGGACGTGGTGGCCTTTGCGGCGTTCATGCATGCCGTCTTTTCCTCCTTTGGCGAACTCGCCTTTTTTACCATGCTTGCCGTGGTAGCGGTTTTTCCGTTCTGCGAAGCGTTTTTGATTTTCTTCCCATTTGGCGTATTGGTCTTTATCGAGTACGGATTTGAGCTGGTCTTTGCGGGAAGCTGCGAGGGCGTCGTGTTTAGCCTTGCGGTCTTCCTTGCTGAGGGCTTCGTTTTTCCGTAATTCTTTCAGTCCGTCGATATATGTTTTATTGATATCGCGAACCTTCGTCGTTTGCTGTTCAGACAGCTTGAGGTCTGCGTTAGGTGCGGGTTTTTCCTGGGCGTTGGCCAGGGAAACCGTTCCGGAAAGCAGCACCATCCATACAAATTGTTTCATCATGGCGATCATTTTTTATACATCATAGACCGGCATGGGGGAGGGAAGTTTAAAGGAGGGGTCATAAAAGTTTGTTAATGGGGAGGCAGGGGGGGCGGAAAGGCCTAAAAAAGATAAACCCCCGGTGAATACCGGGGGCCATCATACACCAAAACAATCTTACGGTTTTTATCGCAAGAAAAGCAGTTCTCTGTATTTGGGAAGGCCCCAAATTTTGTCATCCACCAGGAACTCCAGTTTGTCGGAGTGGTAACGGATGGTGTCGAAGAACGGTTCTTTGATCTTCTCGCAGTAGTCGATGGCTTTCTGACGGCTGTCTTCGAGCTTGTTGGCTACTTTGCGTGCTTCGATCATGGCCTGCACGTTTTCGCTGATGACATTGATGTGTTCAGATATCTTGGTTGCGATCTGGCGTTGCGCTTTGGAAGCGTCGTCGCCGAAACCTGCATCTTTCAGTCCTTTGATGTTGGTCAGGAGGTCGTTCTGGTACTTCACAGCTGCGGGCAGGATGTGGTTGGTAGCCAGGTCGCCGATCACGCGGGCTTCGATCTGTACTTTCTTCACGTAATCTTCGAGGAGGATTTCGTGACGGGCGTGCAGTTCTTTCTCATTGTAAACACCCATTTCGGTGAACAGTTTGGTTGCTTTCGGGGAAATGAAGGCATCCAGTGCTTTCGGGGTGGTTTTTACGTTGGGGAGGCCGCGTTTTTCCGCTTCTTTCGCCCAGTCTTCGCTATAACCGTCGCCTTCGAAGAGGATCTTCTCGGAATCAACGATGTATTTGCGGAGGGTTTGCATGATGGCGATTTCTTTCTTCTCGCCTTTTTCGATCAGGCTGTCCACTTCTTTTTTGAATTCCACCAGGGTTTTAGCCATGATAGTGTTCATTACGGTCATCGCGGAAGCGCAGTTTGCGGAAGAACCTACGGCGCGGAACTCGAATTTGTTACCGGTGAACGCAAACGGAGAAGTACGGTTACGGTCGGTGTTGTCGAGCATCAGCTCCGGAATATGACGGTGGAGGTCAAGTTTCAGGATAGCCTCGTCTTGTTCGTCGAACTTGTTATTCACGCGGGATTTCACTTCCTGCAGTACTTCGTAGAGGTACTTGCCGGTGAAAACGGAGATGATGGCGGGGGAGCTTCGTTGGCACCCAGACGGAAGTCGTTGCTGGGGGTAGCAATGGAAGCGCGCATCAGGTCAGCGTAATCGTGTACCGCTTTGATGGTGTTCACGAAGAAGGTAAGGAACATCAGGTTGGTTTTCGGCGTTTTGCCGGGAGCCAGCAGGTTTACACCGGTATCGGTAGCGAGTGACCAGTTGTTGTGTTTGCCGGAACCGTTGATGCCTGCGAAGGGTTTTTCGTGGAGGAGCACTTTCAGTTTATGGCGTTTGGCCACTTTGCTCATCACGTCCATCAGCAGGGAGTTGTGGTCAACTGCGATGTTCACTTCTTCGTAGATGGGAGCGCACTCGAACTGAGCGGGCGCCACTTCGTTGTGACGGGTTCTCAGGGGAATACCCAGTTTGTAGGATTCTTCTTCGAAATCGCGCATGTAAGCGTAAACACGCTCGGGGATGGCGCCGAAGTAGTGATCTTCCAGCTGCTGGCCTTTAGCGGGCGCGTGGCCAACTACGGTGCGGCCGGTGAGCAGCAGGTCGGGGCGGGCGTTGGCCAGACCTTCGTCGATCATGAAATATTCCTGTTCCCAGCCGAGGGTGGCGGTAACTTTGGTAACGTTTTTGTCGAAGTAGTTGCACACGTCAACGGCGGCTTTGTCCAGGGACGAGAGGGCCTTCAGGAGGGGCGCCTTGTAATCCAGGGATTCGCCGGTGTAGGCAACGAAGATGGTGGGAATGCAGAGGGTTCTGCCGGTGCCCTGCTCGATGATGAAAGCGGGGGAGGAAGGATCCCAGGCGGTGTAGCCGCGGGCTTCGAAGGTGGCGCGGATGCCGCCGTTCGGGAAGCTGGATGCATCAGGCTCCTGTTGAACGAGGGCGTCGCCGTCGAAAGTTTCGATGGAAGAACCGTCGCCTTTAATGGTAAAGAAGGAGTCATGTTTTTCGGCGGTAGTGCCGGTGAGGGGCTGGAACCAGTGCGTGTAGTGGGTTACGCCTTTCTTCATTGCCCAGGATTTCAGGCCGGAAGCGATCTGTTCGGCCATTTTGCGCTCGATCTTATTGCCGCCTTTGATGGAGTTCATCAGGCTTTTATAAGCCTCGTCGCTGAGGTGTTCCCGCATGGCTTTGCCGGTGAACACGTTGCTGCCGAAAACGTCGGTGATCTTGCCGTTCAGTTCTGGCTTTACTTTGAAGTCAACGCCGGTCAGATTTTCCAGCGCTTGAAAGCGTAACGATTGCATGATGTGAAAAATTTTATACAAAAAAACGCCAGTTTGGTTTAAAATGCAAGCAAAACCTATAATTGTTACCAAAAAATTGCATTTGCCCGGAAAAAACCTTCTATTTTTGAAATTCGGCCAAATATTCCAAGGTCGAAACCCTTAAAACTGATATATTAAAAAATTAATAATTTGTATAAAGGCGTTTCAAGGCCATTCTTGTCTATTGATAGAAAACTATGTAGTTTTGCATCTTCTTTTATAAACCTTCTCAATTCATGCAAACGACCACAGTTGAAACCGCCGAACAGTTAGGACTGACAGCTGACGAATTTGAACGCATAAAAACCATCCTGGGCCGTACACCCAACTTCACCGAACTGAGCATGTACTCGGTTATGTGGAGCGAGCACTGCAGCTATAAGAACTCCATCGTATGGCTGAAAAGCTTACCCCGGGAAGGCGGCAGGCTGCTCGTGAAAGCTGGTGAGGAAAATGCCGGTTTGGTAGACATCGGCGACGGCTGGGCCTGCGTTTTTAAAATCGAATCGCATAACCACCCCTCCGCCCTCGAACCCTTCCAGGGCGCTGCCACCGGGGTAGGAGGCATCCACCGCGATATTTTCACCATGGGCGCCCGCCCCATCGCGGCCCTCAACTCCCTGCGCTTCGGCAATATCAACGATAAAAAGAACCAGCACCTGCTCAAAGGCGTGGTACACGGCATCGGCCATTACGGCAACTGCTTCGGCGTACCCACCGTAGGCGGTGAAGTATATTTTGAAGACTGCTACGGTACCAACCCCCTCGTAAACGCGATGAGCGTGGGCGTACTGAAAGTAGGCACCATGGTATCCGCCACCTCCTACGGAGAAGGCAACCCCGTGTTCATCGTGGGCTCCGCCACCGGTAAAGACGGCATCGGCGGCGCTTCCTTCGCCTCCGCAGATATCACCGAAGAATCCGCCAAAGATCTCCCCGCCGTACAGGTAGGCGACCCCTTCCAGGAAAAGAAACTCCTCGAAGCCTGCCTCGAAGTGGTGAAAACCAATGCCCTCGTCGGCATGCAGGACATGGGCGCCGCAGGTATCACCTGCTCCACCGCCGAAATGTCCGCCAAAGGCGAACACGGCATGATCATCCACCTCGACAAGGTGCCCACCCGCCAATCGAACATGAAAGGCTGGGAAATGCTCCTTTCCGAAAGCCAGGAACGCATGCTCATCGTGGTACATAAAGGCCGCGAGAAAGAAGTACTCGATATTTTCGAGAAATGGGACCTCCACTGCGTACAGATCGGCGAAGTCACCAAAGACCCCGTGCTCCGCTTCTATATGAACGGTGAACTGGAGGCCGAAGTGCCCGCTGAAAGCCTCGTGCTCGGCGGCGGAGCGCCCCAGTACCACCGCGCTTACGTTGAGCCTAAATACTTCGAGAAAGTAAAACAATTCGATATCCAGAACATTCCGGACGTGGCCGATGCCCGGAAAGTAGCCGAGAAAATCGCCCAACTCCCCAACATCGCTTCCAAACGCTGGGTATACACGCAGTACGACAGCATGGTAGGCACCGCCAACGCCAGCACCAACGCACCTTCCGATGCATCCATCGTGGTAGTGAAAGGTTCTAAAAAGGCGCTCGCCGTTACCACTGACTGTAACTCCCGCTACGTATATGCTGACCCCCACACCGGCGGCCAGATCGCAGTGGCGGAAGCAGCCCGTAACATCGTTTGCTCCGGCGGCGAACCCGTAGCCATCACCAACTGCCTCAACTTCGGCAACCCCTACGATCCGGAAGTATACTACCAGTTCGTACACGCCATCCAGGGCATGGGCGAAGCCTGCCGCAAGTTCAATACCCCCGTAACCGGCGGTAACGTGAGCTTCTACAACCAGAGCCCCGACGGACCCGTGTACCCCACGCCCACCATCGGCATGCTCGGTGTGCTCGACACCATGGACCAGCGCATCACCCTCGATTTCAAAAATAACGGCGACCTCATCTACCTCGTAGGCCGCAGCTATAACGATATCAGCAGCTCC
Organism: Chitinophaga pollutisoli; assembly: GCF_038396755.1. NCBI lineage: Bacteria > Pseudomonadati > Bacteroidota > Chitinophagia > Chitinophagales > Chitinophagaceae > Chitinophaga > Chitinophaga pollutisoli. The sequence continues at coordinate 4,410,187 of NZ_CP149822.1, forward strand.
GAATACCTCCATAAGCTCGTGGGCGTGGAATTCAGCCCCGCCCCGCACTTCAAACTGGAAGAAGAGCACCGCCTCCAGCAAGCCATCACCAAACTCAACGCCGCAGGCCTGGTTCAGTCCGCCCACGACGTGAGCGAAGGCGGCCTGTTCATCACCCTCCTGGAAAGCGCCATGGCAGGTAAATCCGGATTCGAAATCAACACCAACAAAGACTTCCGCAAAGACGCCTTCCTCTTCGGCGAAGCGCAGTCCCGCGTGGTGGTGACCGTGAACCCGGCCGATAAAGAAAAATTCGAGTCGCTGCTCCACGGCCTCGTAGACGCTTCCGCCACTTCCGTTCGCTTCGAACTGCTCGGCACCGTAAAAGGAAACAGCATGATCGTTGACGGCGAAAACTGGGGCAATACCGCCGACTGGAAAGTGAAATACGATACCGCGCTGGAAAGCCACCTGTAATTCATCAAGCCATTGTATACGAAGGGCTGGCCGGTGGCCGGCCCTTTTTGTTGAACCGGAACTTTGTCTGGAGTAATGCTGGTATATTATTGATTTATAGTGGAATGGATTAATATTTTTAAGTTCGATCAATTGGTTTGCTTGAAGAAAACGGACATCATTGTTTATTGTTAACGCCTATAGAGGATACGTCAACAAGAATTTTGACGAACTAAGTAAGATGTATACCTTTTACGGCGGTTTGCAAAGAGTAGATAATACGATCACATTAGAACATTATAAACCGGGAAGTGAATACGATTCCGTTTTTTGTCAGAAAAATAAACATATTGCAGATGAAATCTAAAGAAGACAACAATGCCACAGAAAAAATGGTTCGGGTCCCGGAGAAAGGGCTACTATCTTTAGTTTCCAGCAAACTAAAAGACCGGGTGCTATTTCCTCAAAAACTTGAAGATGCGAAAGAGTATCTCAAGAAAGTAACATTCTCCAAACCTTAAATTATCAATAGTCGGAAGGTGCACTGACAAGTGCACCTTTATTATTGCGTCATTAAATCAATTTTCAACCAGCCCACTGATCCATAAACCCAATTCCCCCATCCGTTAATTCCCCCGCGTTACAGCCGTTCCCCCTTCCTAGCTTGCGTCCAGAAAATCACCCCATAAACCCTTCAACAGTTATGAAAAATAGTAAGATTGCACTGCTGGCGACAATACTCCTGGTCTCCCTCGGCGCCTGTAGAAAAGAAGGCCCTGCAGGTCCTGCGGGAAAAGACGGTGCAGACGGCAACGCCAATATCACGGCAAAGAAATTCACCACCATGGCGTCTACCTGGAAATACCCGGGCCACTACGCCCTCGATTACGGTAACAACCAGGTGAAACTGCATTTCAGCAAATACATCACCATGGAAGCCCCCGAAATCACCAAAGATGTTATCGATAACGGCCTGGTGCTGGTGTATATGATCCCGAAAGGCGTGCATAATTGGATGCCGCTGCCGCTCTCCTTCCAGGCGGCCAATCCCTCCGACGTGGTGCATAATTTCGCCTATGAATACCGCCAGGGAACGTTGACGATCCATTATTACTGGACCGCCAATACCACCGGGAAGCAGGTCCCCGACGGGCTCGAAACCACGCTCATGCCTTTCTATAACTTCCGTTACGTGGTAGCGAGCGGCGTGATGAGCGATAAATTGAAATCTTCCGGAGTGAATATGCAGGATCCCCTGGCCGTGGAGCGCGCCTTAGACGGACGCTGACTTTTTTCTCGCGGGAGACATCCATCTGCGGCGATACCAGATCAGTACCCCCGAAACCGCGAGCGCACCTGGTGCCAACCCGAGCAAACTGTAGAGTATTTTTAGCGGAATGCCGCCGTAGTTCCCGAAGTGAAGGGGTTTCACGGCGGCGTTCCATTTGGCGGACAGCGAAGCTTCACTGAAAATGTTCTTCTTCACGACTTCCCCGCTTTCCGGCAAAAGGGAAATGGTCGTAGATAATTCCCCGAACAGCTTCGGTTCGCCGGCATTGCCCAGGAACACCACGGGCAATCCCGCCGTACGCGGCGGCCGTATCATGGTGAGGTCGAACCCCGGGATGGCGGCACGGGCCTTTGTAGCCAGGGCGTCGAAATCGATAGGTTGTTCCAAAGCGACGGAAGGCGCTTTCTTACCCACGCGAGCCCCCACCACCGACCATTGAATGAGAATGCCGGTAATGATCAGCAGCACGTTGAAAACCATCGACCAAACCCCCACGATGCGATGCAGGTTCCGCCATCGGCGGCGCCGCACTTTCCATTCGATCTTATCGCGGAAAAGCAGCACTTTCCACACATGTTTCCGGTACACGTAGCGTCCCGTGGCGATAGCGATGAGCATCACGAAAGCTACAACGAGGATCACGATGGAACCGTTGCGCCCGCTCAGGAGGGTGAAATGCAGGAAAAGCAAGGCGCCGGTGAAGTATTCCTTGTTCCCGCGGATATGGACTACTTCCGCGGTGTAGGGATTGATGTAGAGGTAAATCTTGTTTTCCGCGTCATATTCCGCGCGCATCACGAGTACGTCTTCCGGCGCTTTCGGGATGCGGGAAAAGGCCAGGTAAGGCCTGCCCGGCAGCGATTGGAGTCCGGCCTGGTATAGCGCGGTGAGCGATTGCCGTTCTCCCTGCGGCTGCACATGGAAATGTTTTTTATTGAGCGCGTAATCGATCTCGTCGCTGAAAACGAGCATACTACCCGTAAAGCTTAATAGCAGGAGAAAAACCCCTGCTATTAAGCCTGAAATCCGGTGCAGCCGGAATATCTGTTGCGATAATGCCATTAAAACTTATAAGTGTACTGGAGGTTGAGGCGCGCGCCGTTGCCTTTCACATAGTTCTCGTCACGGGCATCCCATTGCGAAAATACGGTATAGTAATCTTTGTTGAACAGGTTCTCCACCCCGAGCGTAATGCTGCTGTGGCCGTCGAACCGGAAGCTGGAGAACAGGCTGAAGAGCGCGAAGCTGTTCACCGGTCCTTGCGGGTACACGTACTTCCCGTTGGCGCCGGGTTCGAAGCGGTCGCGCTTTAAAGCCTGGAGCATCTGCACGCGGAGGCTCAACGGCGCGATGGGCTCGTATTGCACGTAGGCGGTGATCTTCTGCGGCGCGATGCGGTCGCCGCCCATCCAGGCGTCTGCCGCGTCTTTATATTTGCCGTTGTTGTCTTTATCGATTTTGCCTTCCACGAAAGAGTAGGAAGCGCCGGCCTGGAGGTTATTCAGCAGCCTTGCGTCTGCCGCGAATTCAAAACCGTACACTTTCTCCGGGTTCCGCGCGATCTCGAAACGGCCGTCGGTCAGCACGTAGGAAGATCCCAGTTTGGAGGTGCTGATGTAGTAGCTGGCTTCGAGGTTCACCGGGCCTAGGGTGCTGCTGGCGCCTGCTTCGTAGTTATGCGCGATCACTGCTTTGGAATTGATGAGGGAAAGCGTGTTCTCTTTCGCGGAACGGAGCGTGCGGCCCAGGTCGGCGATGGAGAAGCTCTGCGAATAGCTCAGGAAGGGCTTGAGGAAGGACCACTCGTTATATCGCAGCCCTGCATTATATACGAACGCGTTGTAGCTGAGGCCGCCGCCTTTCACGGCCACGCCGCCCACATTGTATTCGCCGGTGGTGTTGTTTTTGCTGATGATGGTGGTATAATCGGGAACGCCGATGTTGATATTTTCATACCGTGCCCCGGCTTTCAGCACCCAGTGGCGGAAGAGCGTCGTTTTCAGCTGGGCGTAGGGCGCATAGTTCTTCATGTCCATTTCAGGCGCCCAGGTGCGGCCGTCTACCAGGTCCTGGTTCGTGATATCGTTCATGAAATCGAGACCGTACATGGCTTCGATGTCTATGTTTTTCCCGGCGCGGATGGGCGTATTGAAATTCACCCGCACGCCTTGCTTCTTGCTGTTGATCTGCGATTGCCCGCCGCCCGGCCAGGAATCCACGAAACTGTAGATCGTCCGGAAGCGCTGCATGTATACGTTCACGTCGAGGTCCGTTCCGCCCACGATGCCCTGGCTGCTCCAGTGCAGGCTGGCGTTGTGGTTGAAAGGCGTGCCTTCCGGGGAACCGGGGCGCGTACCGGGAATGCCGATGGACGCGGAATCGCCGTAAATGCCTTTTTTGAGGATGTAATCACTCTTTTGCGTGCTCTGGAAGAAGTTGTACGTCAGCTCCAGCCTGTTTTTAGGGTCTATGCTGAACCCGATCTTTCCGAAACCGTTCCAGAGCTGGGTTTCACCCAGACCGTACTCCGGGGAAAGTACCTGGCCCGTGGCGTCTTTATACACCCCGGTTTGCTCGTACTGGCCGGAAACCACGAAGTCGAACTTCCCTTTGGAGCCGGACAGCAGCTGCCCCACTTTGAAGCCCGCGGTATGCTGCGCGCTTTTCAGCTGGGTATTGCCGCCGATAGTGGTTTGGCCGCTGAGGGGCTTGCCGGGCTGGCCTTTCTTGGTGATATAGTTGATCAGGCCACCGTCGGCTCCGTTGCCGTAGATCGCCGTGGCGCCTTTAATGACTTCAATGCGCTCGATGGCGGAGGGGTCGATGGAGCGGATATCGCGCCCGCCGGCCCGGAGGGGCGTGGATTGCGGGATGCCGTCGACCATCACGAGGAGGTTGCGCCCGCGGAGGGTTTGGCCGGTATTGCTGGTTTGGTTGGTGCTGAAGCCCAGGCCGGGGACGGCCATGGCCATGATATCACCCAGGTTATTATTAATGCTTTTCTGTGTCTCCAGCTCGCGGGGCCCCACGATGGTGATAGACGAAGGTACTTCGTCGAGCGTTTCCCTGCGGCGGCTGGCGGAAACCACGACTTCATTCAAATCGCTGTTGGATTGCAGGGTAATATCGGTAATGGTGGTGTCTGTACGGAAGCGGGCGCCTTGTTCCAGGCTTTTCTGGCCCACGCCCGAAATGCGGATGGTATGTTCGCCCTGGGGCGCGGCAAGGAGGAAAGTGCCGCTGGCGGAAGCGATGGTCCCTTTTTTCAGGGCGGGAATGCTCACATTGACGAAAGGAACGGGTTGGCCCTGCTCGTTGCGGACTGTGCCGCGGATCACACCTTGTTGCGCCTGGGCGCCGTTGGCGCCGGCAAGCAAGGCGGCGGCAATAATCACTGTTCTCATGCAAAAATAGTTAAGGAAAAATGCTGCGCGAAGGTACTGCCGTTGCTCCCCCCGCTGTTTACGAGATCGGGAAAAACAATGCTCCAATCCGGAAAAACAGCAGGAGCGGGGTTTTCACCACTTTATTGTCCAAAATATTCGTTTTAACAGCTTCTTAACGAAATACAACGTTTGTGTAATAGTCAGGTACCGGTAGGAATGCTATTTTTGGAAAGCTTGTGAATGTTCAATAAACCATGCCCGGCACAAGGCAACCGAAAGGTTCTCAACTCTTTGCATAAACTAACTTGATTATATTTTTAAGCCAGGGCGTTCACAGTCCCTGCTGGCAGCCTAAAGATTTTTTTATTACCATGTCCTACTGAACGATCGATTCTTGGAAGATCATGTATTACACCTAGTGAAAGAACGATTTGTTTGCATGGGGCTGACTAACCATCAGCCCCCTTTTTTTGCCCAATCGGTAAGGAATTGTTAACCATCGCCGGAACAAAGCCCGGCCGCCGTTGTGTCACTCCCTTCGGCCGCAGGGCAAAGCCCCGCCTGGCTTCCGGGCATAAAAAAAGCGCTCCTTGCGGGAGCGCCTTTCAGACTAAATAAAAATTTATACTACCGGAATTTCCGCTACGGCGTAAGCCTTCGCGTCGAGCTTGGCTTTGGTTTCCGTGAAGGCTTTGAGCGTGAGCTCAATATCTTCGTCGGAGTGCGCCGCGGTGGGGATCAGGCGGTAGATGATCTGTCCTTTCGGGATAACGGGGTATACCACGATAGAGCAGAAAATATTGTAGTTCTCGCGGAGGTCGAGGCACATGGCCGTAGCCTCCGGAATGTCGCCCTGCAGGTAGATCGGCGTAACGGGGGAATCGGTTTTGCCGATGTTGAAACCACGGTCGCGCAGGCCTTGTTGCAGTTTGTTCACATTGCTCCAGAGTTTCGCCTTCATCTCGGGGTGCGTGCGCATAAGCTGTACGCGCTTCAGGTGCCCGATAACGAGGGGCAGGGGGATGGATTTGGCGAAGATCTGGGAGCGCATGTTGTAGCGGAGGTAGTTGATGATGGCTTTGTCGCCGCTCATGAACGCCCCGATGGATGCACCGGATTTCGCGAAAGTGTTGAACAGCAGGTCGATTTTGTCCTGTACGCCCTGCTCTTCGCCGGTGCCGGCGCCGGTTTTGCCCATGGTACCGAAGCCGTGGGCGTCGTCTACCATCAACCGGAATTCGAAACTATCTTTCAGCGCTGCGATTTCTTTCAGCTTGCCCTGGTCGCCGGCCATGCCGAACACGCCTTCCGTTACCACCAGGATGCCGCCGCCGCTGTTTTTGATGTATTCCGTGGCGCGGCGGAGTTGTTTTTCGAGGTCTTCGATATCATTGTGCTTGAACACATAGCGGTGCCCCTGGTGCAGGCGCAGGCCGTCGATGATGGAAGCGTGGCACTCCGCGTCGTATACGATCACATCCCGGCGGTTGCAGATCGCGTCGATGGCGCTCATGATGCCCTGGTAGCCGTAGTTGAGGAGGGTCGTGTCTTCCTTGCCCATGTACTCGCTCAGCTCTTTTTCCAGCTGCTCGTGGTAATTGGTGTTACCGCTCATCATGCGGGCGCCCATAGGGGAGGCCAGACCGAAATCCGCCGCAGCTTTGGCGTCCGTTGCCCTCACCTCCGGGTGGTTGGCCAGGCCCAGGTAGTTGTTGAGGCTCCAAACGATCTTGTCCTTGCCCCGGAATTTCATACGGGGGCCGATCTCGCCTTCCAGCTTGGGGAAAGCAAAGTATCCATGGGCGCGCTCGGAGTGCTCCCCGATCGGACCCATATGCTTCAGCAGTTTCTCGAATATGTCCATGTGATGATTAAAATGAAATTAAAATTTGACCACAAAGGTATTAAAATATTATTTTTTGTAAACTTAGGTTACTTTTACACCCTATTTTTTCCACGTCAGAACGGACCATCGTAAAAAGGAACTAATTATAAGCGTTATATGAGCCGTATTAAAATGCTAGCCGTATTCCTGTTGATGTCGGCCCCGGTTGCTTTTGGTCAAAAGGCCACGTCGCCCACCAAAGGCTTTCCGCCCAACTACGGGAAAAAAGCAGAAAATCATGTTGCCCGCCCGAAACTCGTGGTGGGGATGGTAGTGGATCAAATGAGATGGGATTTCCTCTACCGCTATTACGACCGCTATACGAACGACGGCTTCCGGCGCCTCATCAGCGAAGGGTTCTCCTGCGAAAACACGCTGATCCCCTATACGCCGACCATCACCGCCTGCGGCCACACCTGCGCCTACACCGGCTCCGTTCCCGCCATCCATGGCATAATCGGCAATAACTGGTACGGCCGCGAAGTGAAACGCTCCGTGTACTGCACCGAAGATACCAATGCCGTGGCCGTTGGCGGCAGCGCCGCCGCCGGCGCCATGAGCCCCAAAAACATGCGTACCACCACCATCACCGACGAACTGCGCCTGGCTACCAACTTCCGCAGCAAAACGGTGGGTATCGCCATCAAAGACCGCGGCGCCATCCTCCCCGCAGGCCACACCGCCACCGCGGCGTACTGGTACGACGGCGTTACCGGGAACATGATGACCTCCAACTTCTACATGAACGAACTGCCGGCCTGGGCCAACGCCTTCAACCGCCGCCAGCTCCCCCGCGAATACATCTCCAAACCCTGGAACACGCTCTACCCCGTAGATACGTACATTCAGAGCACGGCAGACGAAAAGCCCTACGAAGGCAGGTTCAAAGGCCAGGATAACACTTCCTTCCCCCACGAACTGGCAGGCTCCGCAGGCAACGCATTCGGCATCCTCTCCTCCACACCCTTCGGCAACACTTACACCCTTGAGTTCGCCAAAGCCGCCATGGAAGGCCACCAGCTCGGAAAAGGCCCCGTGACCGACTTCCTCGCCGTGAGCCTCTCATCCACCGACTATATCGGCCACCAGCACGGCCCCAACTCCGTGGAAACGGAAGACGCCTACCTGCGCCTCGATAAAGACCTGGGCGATTTCTTCAAATACCTCGACCAGAAAGTAGGTAAAGGCCAATGGCTCTTCTTCATCACCGCTGATCACGGCGTAGCGCACGTTCCCGGCTTCATGCAGGAGAACCACATGCACGCCGGTTTGTTCGACGACGGTGCTATGATGAAATCCCTGAACGCCGGTATCGAAAAGGAGTTCGGCTTCAAGAAAGCAATTATTGCTTCGTATAACTACCAGTTCTGGCTCGATAACGACGGACTGCGCGCAGCGGGCAAGCTCGAAGAAGCGAAGGCCTATATCCTCCGCGAAGGATTGAAATTCAATGGCGTAGCCAATATGATCGATCACCACGCACTGGGCTCCACCGCGCTCCCCGAGCCGCAGAAACCCATGGTCACCAACGGTTACAACGTACTGCGCTCCGGCGATATCATGGTGCTGCTGCAACCGGGTTATTTCGACGGCGGCAAAACCGGTACCACCCACGGCCAGTGGAACCCTTACGACGCGCACATTCCCCTCGTATGGATGGGCTGGGGCGTGAAGCCGGGTAAAACCAACCGTACCACGCACATGACCGACATTGCGCCCACCGTGGCGGCCATGCTCCGGATCCAGATGCCGAACGGCAACGTCGGCCATCCGATCACCGAAGTATCGCACTAAGCGGTTTGACGATAAAAATCATTGCGCCCCGGCTGTTCTACAGTTGGGGCGCTTTGTTTTTCATATAGTTACACATGGGTTTAAAACGTTAAAAATAATTCTTGTACATTTGGTTCATGTCTGGTATCACCTATACGGTGGCGGGTAGGATCGCCACTATAACGCTGAACCGCCCGGAGAAGCGGAACGCGCTCAGCGGGGCCGTGGTGCGCGAATTGCGGGAAGCGTTCGCACAGGCGGAGGCCGACGAGGCGGTGAAAGTAGTAGTGCTGGCCGCCAACGGGAAAGCCTTTTGTGCCGGGGCCGACCTGGATTATCTCCGGCAGTTGCAGGAATTTCATTTTGAAGATAACTATGCCGACTCCCGGGAGCTGATGCAGCTGTTCCGGGAAATATATGAATTGAAGAAGGTGGTGATCGCCCGGATAGAGGGAGACGCCCTGGCGGGTGGTTGCGGATTAGCCACGGTGGCGGATCTTAGCTATGCCGTCCCGGAAGCGCGGTTTGGGTATACGGAAGTGAGGATCGGGTTTGTGCCGGCGCTGGTGAGCGTGTTCCTCGTCCGCAAGATCGGGGAGGGTAGGGCGCGGGAGCTGATGCTGACGGGTAAGCTCGTGGATGCCGCCACGGCGGAACGATACGGGATGATTACAGCTGTGGTGCCGGCAGGCCAGATGGCAGGGCACGTGCAGGCGGTAGCGGAGGGCCTTTGCGCGGAGGCGTCTTCAAACTCGCTGACGGTTACCAAGCAATTGATAGCCAACGTATTCGACGTATCCCTGGAAGACGGGCTCGAAGCAGCGGCCCGCACCAATGCCGAAACCCGGCGCCATCCCGATTGCCAGAAAGGGATCGCCGCTTTTCTTGACAAACAGAAACCTGAATGGTAACTTGAAACAGCCGTTTGGCACAGATTTTTCATTTACCCTATCAACAATCAGACTATATGCGAAAAATGTCACCTCTCCGCCTGCTGGTGCCGGTCCTTATCCTGGCCGCATCCTTGCCGGTTTCGGCGCAGCGGACTATTTCGGACGCCAGGATTTCATACAAGGTGGAAATGCCGCCCGAACAGCTCCAGATGGAGGCCATGTTCGCAGGAAGCTCCATGACGCAGTATATCCGGGGCGATCTCAGCAGGGTGGATATGAACTTCAACGTGGTAAACTATATCTACCTCGTCAATTCCCAGAAAGAAGACATGATCACGCTGATGGATAACCACGGCGACAAGTACCTGATCCGCACGGATAAGAAAGCGTACGAAGCGGATGTGAAGAAGTTTGCCTCCATCCGCTTCGACGACCAGTCCGAAACCCGGGAGATCGCGGGCTATAAATGCCGCAAATCCATCGGGACGATGGCCGACGGCGCCACATTCGAGGTTTTCTACACGACCGATATCGTGCCCGAAAATCCCTATTACAACCGCCGGTTCCAGAATCTGAAGGGGATACCCCTCGAATACGAGATCCCCATGAAATCAGGCGCTAAAATGCGGGCAATCGCTACCCAGGTAGACCTCAGTCCCGTTCCGGCGTCAGTTTTCGATGTGCCGAAGGGTTACCGGGAGATTACAGCGGAAGAACTGAAGAAAATCAGGGGATAACAAAAACTTATTGGCAAATACAAGCCGCGGAGCGATCCGCGGCTTTTTTATGCGGCAATGCGGGGAAGGCGCGCTTTCCCAGGGTTGCATGCCCGTTTATCCGGATGAAAATATGGGTGCTCCGCCAGGAATAAGCTTCCTTAGCCGGGGAAGATTCCCGGATATTGGGCGGATAAGCCAGGAGCTTCCGTGGTTGAATACTTCGCTTGCAGGGAGTGTATTCCCGGGTGAAAATTACGCTAAGGCAAATATACCATGCCTTTACCTGGTCTTTGCAATGCCTTAATCCTGCCTGTATCCTGCCCTCTCTAAAGGGCAGGATACAGGCAGGGCAAACCCATGGTATAGGCAGGACAAAGGCAGGACATATATATGGAAAACCTGTGGTAGCCGGGATGAAGCCTTTCATTACCGGGGGAGTTGACGGGAAGTATGAGGAAAGTGATCCCGGACGTTGGGGGATACAGCGAGGGGTGTGCGGTATCAGGCCTGGACAGGAATAGAAATGGTCAGGTACGGTGCGGGGTGCGGGCAGGAGGGGTGGCCGGGGAAGAGGGGAAATGAAAAAGGCCGCCTTGTGGCAGCCTTTCCATAAAATCTCTTTCAAAAAAACCTTATCCCTTTCTGAAAGGTAACTTGACCTGCAGGTGATGGTACTGCATTTCGGGCAGTGGTGCCGCCTGCGGCGCTACTTTAACAGGGAAGGGAAGGATATAGGTAACGTTACCTTTCCTGATGGTCATGGTAGACTTCACATTCACGGCATTGTCAGAGCTCAGGTTGAAGGTTTGCTTCAGAAAGCCGCTCGCGCGGGAGCTGGCGTCGAGGCTAAGGCTCGTCTTGGGCATCGCAAAGCGATGCGAGGTTTCAGTCTTCTTCGTTTTGTCGTTGTTGTCGTCGAAGTATTCCGGTTCCGCTACGCCAAGATCATGGGCGTTCACCCGGATGCCAACAAGGAACAACGCGCTCACCAAAAGGCAAGACATTGAAACTGTGCGCATTATGATTTTGATCGTCTTCATTGTACTGCAAATATACGAATTATTTATCTATCATAAGGTAATCCTAATGCAAGATAAGCAGAAACCTTAATAAAATGTTAAAAAATACACGAGTGGTAGCCGGAGGCCTGTTTTGGCGGGATGGTAAAATCACATATATTTACATTAATGAATCACGACTTCCCATCATTTAATGAGTTTAACGAGGATTTTGAAGATTTGAGGGACTTGCTTCAGCAATTTGAAAATCTTAAGGAAGGGCGCTCCCACGCCTTTCTGGACGAAGATTCCTTTGAGCAGATCATTGACTATTACGATGAGCACGACGAGCTCAACAACGCCATGCAGGCTGTTGAAATCGCCATCGAGCAGTTCCCCTTCTCCTCCGCACTGCTCCTGAAAAAATCAGCACTCCTGATCGAAACCAAAAAGTACCGCGAAGCGCTCCAGCTCCTCGAAAAAGCCGCCCTTCTCGATTCCAACGATATCAACCTGTACATCCTCAAGACCGACGTCTATCTCGCCATGAACCAACACGAGAAAGCCGCCGCCCTGCTGGAAGAACAGATACAACACTTCGAAGGGGAAGACCGTACCGATCTCCTCCTCGAACTGGCCGACGTGTACGACGACTGGGAGGAATTCGAAAAAGTATTCGACTGCCTCAAGATGCTCCTCGAATACGATCCCAACAACGAAGAAGCGCTCCATAAAATCTGCTTCTGGACCGAGTTTACGGGCCGTAATGAAGAAAGCATCCGCCTGCACACCAACATCATCAACGAGCACCCCTACAACCAGCTTGCCTGGTTCAACCTGGGCACCGCTTACCAGGGGCTCAAACTCTACGAAAAGTCTATCGACGCCTACCAGTACGCCGTCGTGATCGATGAAAAATTCGATTACGCCTACCGCAACATGGGCGACGCATATATCCGTCTCCGTAAATACAACGACGCCATCGAAGTGCTCCAGAAACACCTTGAGATCGCCAAACCGGAAGACGTCATCTACGAAGCTATCGGCCACTGCTACGAAAAAATGCGCAAGTACACCCAGGCGCGTTACTACTACCGCAAGGCCGTGCATCTCAGTCCAAGCGACGATAAACTGTATCTCAAAATCGCCAAATGCTACATGACGGAGGAAAATTGGGAGAACGCCGTGCGCGCCCTCCAATCCGCCCTCCGCATCAACAAGCAAAGCGCCGAATACAATATCACCCTGGGCCAATGTTACCTGCAGCTGGGGATGGACAAGGAAGCGCTCGTCCAGTTCCTCAACGCCGTACGCCTCCGGCCTTCGAACACTTCCGCGTGGAAGGAGTTCATCCGCGGGCTGTACCTGGCGGGGCATACCGACGAAGCCATGCACCAGCTCGACAATGCAGAGGCGAAAGTGGGCCGCAAGCCCGTTTTCCTCTACTACCGGGCCGCCATCCTCATCGCTATGGGGCGCACGAAAGACGGGCTCCTGCATCTCGAAACCGCCCTGCAGCATTTCCCGCGCCAGGTCAAAAGGTTCCTCGAACTGGATCCTTCCATCCTCCAGCACCCCATTATCGTGGAGCTGATCGGCCGCTACAGGCGCAAACGGTGATCCTCGTCATTTTTTGCCTCGCAATCGGTATTACTTCTTATTTTTGCCGCGGTTTTTTTATTTTGTTACGATTTAAAAGCCAACTGACCAATCCAGTTTAGAGCAGGCACCGCTCTGTATAGGGGATTGTAAAAGACACATTTCCTGATACTTATGAAAGTGGTGATGACCATTCAGAAGAATATAAACCGTGAAAAATGAATTTTAATCTTTCGCAAATTCCGGAAAGAACCAGCAAACCGCGCAGCCATGGCCTGACCATGGTGATGGACAAAGGCCTGAGCGTAGAAGAAGTGAAGAATTTCCTGTCCGCCGCGGGCCCGCATGTGGATATCGTGAAACTTGGCTTCGGAACCTCTTTCGTTACGCCCAACCTGCGCACCAAGATTGAATTGTATCAATCCGCCAATATACCCATCTATTTCGGTGGCACCCTGTTCGAGGCATTTCTGATCCGCAACCAGTTCGACGAGTATGTTCGTGTCATCAAAGATTACGGCATCAGCTACATGGAAGTGTCCGACGGATCGATCACCATTCCGCATGCAGAGAAATGCGGTTATATCGAGAAGCTGACCAAACACGGTCTCGTACTGAGCGAAGTGGGCAGCAAGGACGCAGAGCACATCATTCCTCCCTACAAATGGATCGAGCTGATGCGCGCCGAACTGGAAGCCGGTTCCAGCTACGTGATCGCGGAAGCGCGCGAAGGCGGCAATGTGGGCATTTACCGCGGCAGCGGCGAGGTGCGCGAAGGCCTGGTGCAGGAAATCCTGACCCAGATCCCCGCTGAGAAAATCATCTGGGAAGCGCCGCAGAAAGACCAGCAGCTCTACTTCCTGGAGCTTGTGGGCTGCAACGCCAACCTGGGCAACCTGGCCCCGAACGAGGTGATTCCCCTGGAAGCCATGCGTGTCGGGCTTCGAGGAGATACCTTCCACCTGTTCCTCGACAAAGAATAAGCATCCTATTTTTCCGAAGGCCAGGACCGTAACGCCCTGGCCTTTTTTATCTGACGAAACCCCCTGCATCGTGCGATTATTCGGCCTTATCGGCTTTCCGCTCAGCCATTCCTTCTCGAAAGGATTCTTCACGGAAAAGTTTTCCCGTGAACAGATCCCCGGCTGCACTTACGAGAATTTTCCCATTCCCGATATTTCCGCATTCCCGGCATTGTGGGAGGAAAATCCCGCGCTGGAAGGGCTGAACGTCACCATCCCATATAAACAGGCTGTGATCCCGTATCTCGATGAGCTTTCGGATGCCGCGAAGGCCATCGGCGCCGTGAATTGCATCCGCCGCGAAGGTAAGCGCCTGATCGGGCATAATACGGATGTACTGGGATTTGGAAGATCGCTGAAACCCTTGCTGAAGGCGCATCATACGCAAGCGCTGGTACTCGGGACCGGGGGGCGGCTTTAGCGGTTAAATACGTGTTGAAAGATTTTAATATCGCATTTTCGGAGATCAGCCGGAGCGGACCGCTTACTTACGCGTCCGTTACACCCGAAATGATGGCATCTCATACATTGATCGTGAACACAACGCCACTGGGCATGTATCCCAATGCAGATGCGGCTCCGCCGTTGCCGTACGAAGCTGCCGGACCGGAGCACCTGTTTTATGATCTGGTATATAATCCGCCGGAAACCCTTTTCATGCGGAAAGGAACAGCGCAAAAAGCCGTGGCAAAAAATGGGTACGAGATGCTGATCCTCCAGGCCGAGGCTTCCTGGGAAATCTGGAACCGATAGGTATACGTATTTTTAAATAACCTGATTTAATCACGAACCTCCGAAAAAGCGAGATGCTTTTTTAGGAGGTTTTCTTTTTCCCGTTTACATTCGCTGAAATCATTGTTAACCCGCGGTCAGTTTACCTGGCCAGCCATTGTTTGTGTATGAAAAACCTGCTTCGGGCTATTTGCGCCCTGTTACTTTTAACCGTTGCTGATGCCACCGGGCAAGTCCCGGATGCCGCGCCACCGCCGCGTTTGCAGGCGCCGTTGTTGCCAGGGGCATATCCGGCCGGGGTGCCGTTGAATTATATCCGGACCTGGCAGCCGACATGCGCTTTGCGCGATGCGCAGGCCTTGCAGCAGCAAGGAAAGGAATTGTGGGAGACGAAATATTTCGATGGGTTGGGAAGGGCGGTACAAACAGTGGAGAAAGGAAAGAGCCCGCGGCGCGGAGACATCGTCAGTATCTCCATCCCTGAAACGCGGGGTGGGGAAGGACGGGAATACCTGCCCTTTACTTTCGAAGGCGGCAACGGGCGTTTCCGGAACCATGCTTTTGCGGATCAATACCGTTTCTGGAGTACGATGCAGCCGCAGGAACAGGTGTTCTTCGGGAGCAAATCGAAGGATTTGTCCCCGGACGGGCGGGTCAGGAAAATTTGCGCGCCGGGAAATAACTGGCAGGGAAACGGCCGGGGACAATCTTTTCTGTTTCCCGCGCACTTGAAGCCGGATGATGTCGCCTGCTGGAAAACCGGTTTGCAGGAAGGCGCCCTGCCTGTATTTGCAGGTATGTATGGAACCGGTGCTTTGCAAAAGGAAATTTCGGTGGATGAGAACAACCGGCAACTAGTTACCTATAAGGATAAAGAAGGGAGAGTCATAATGCGGAAAGCTCCGGTGGCGGCAGTTTCAGAAAACGGGCATAACGGATTCGCATGTACGTACTTCATCTTCGATCCATTGGGCCGGTTACGTTATATTATCCCGCCAAAGCTGGTGGAAGTACTGGCGGCAAATGGCTGGAAATTAACAGCAGTGCTCGCTGCGGACCTGGCTTTTCGTTTTGAATACGACGCCCGCGGCAGAAAGGTCATCGCGCGGCTGCCCGGCATTCCGGAAACGGAATATGTATACGACGCCCGCGACAGGCCCGTGTTGCAACGTGGTGGAAACCTCCGCGCCGCGGGCCGTTGGATGGCGACCGGGTACGATGCGCTCAACCGGCCGGTATTGACCGGTATATTGACTACGGCTTTGTCTGGCCCCGCGTTGCGGGAATGGCTGGGGAAAAATGCCATCCTGCCACCCGGCAATTTGGATACGCTTACGCAAACATTTTATGATCACTATCGGTTTCCGGGAGCGGCTTTCTTGTTGCCGGTGGAAATGGAAAAGGTCCGTGTGGCGGGAGGTGCATCCGGCGATCCGCAGCCCGCCAGTGAATCGGCGAACGGAAAAGTGACGGGCATGCGGGTAAAGGTGCTTGGGACTAACCGCTGGTTGCTGCGCACATTCCGGTATGATCAGAAAATGCGCCTTTGCCAGGAAACGGGCATGTTGCATAATGGTGTCACGGAAACGATTACACGTTTGTATAATTTTTCAGGAAAGGAACTTGTCAGCCGCCATTTGCATGGGCATCCCCGCAGCAAAGTTTTGCAGGTCGTGCAAACCAATTATCAGTACGACCACGCCGGGCGAACGTTATCCGTTTCCCTCCGGTTAAATGATAATCCTGTGCATCAGCGGACTGTAGCGAAAATGGAGTATGGTCCTTCGGGAGAATTATCCGGTAAATCATTTCTACGTGCAAACGGCAGCGTGCTGGAAAGCTTGCAATACCAGTACAATGTGCGGGGCTGGCTCACGGGAATCAACGCGGACTTCGTGCAACCGGTTGCGGCGGCACCGCATTATTTCGGGCAAACCCTGCACTACGACCAGGGGTTTTCCCAGAGGCAGTTCAATGGAAACATCGCGGGCATGCAGTGGAAGGGGAGTTGCGAACCGGTGCGCCGGGCATACGGCTTTACGTATGATCCGCTGGACCGTTTGCTGGTGGCGAGGTACAGCCAACCCGGCAGTACGAATCCCCCTAACTTCGATATGATCCTGGGCAATGGTGCCGATCCGGCACAGGCATACGATCTCAACGGTAACATCAGGCGGCTGCGGCATTGGGGAGCGAGAGGCGTGCAGTTGTCCTTGCTGCTGGACGATCTCCGGTATCAATACGAGGGGCCTTCCGCCGGAAAAACAGGCAATCAATTGCTGGGGGTGGCTGATATCGTGAAGACTAAGGCGCCTGATGCGGGGGATTTTACGGATGATCCGGGGGCGTCTTTGTCGGATTATGCTTATGATTTGAACGGCAACATGACCCGTGACCGCAATAAAGGTATCGACAGCATCCGTTGGAATGTGCTGGATCTCCCGGAAGAAGTAATTGTAAATGGAAAAGGTAAAGTGCAATACCAATACGATGCGGCGGGCAATAAGCTGTCGCATTCCGTTATCAGCTACAGTGGAGGGAAGGCGGCCGTTGTGCGCGTCGATTATTTGTCGGGGTTTGTATACCGGAATGATACCCTTCAATTTTTTTTGCATGGAGAAGGCAGGGCGCGGCCCGTTCCCGGGGAGCGGGGGCATCGGGGTTCGCCTGGGATTATTTTGTGCGCGACCATTTGGGGAGCGTCCGCATGATATTGACCGATGAGTCTTCCGCAACGGTGTACCAGGCAACCATGGAGCCGTCCCGCGCGAGCCTGGAGCAACGCTTATTTAGCCAGGTGGATGCAGTACGGGGGCATTGCCATCTGGTTTCCCTAAAGCGCAAGGGGTGGCGAATACGGCCGCGGCGCGCCTGAACGGAAAAGACCCTAAGCGGAGAGTAGGGCCGGCGTTGGTGTTAAAGGTGATGCCGGGCGATACCTTGCAGGCTGCTGTGAAGGCTTTTTACCAGCAGCAGGTCGGTGTGTCACCTGCTTCCGTTGCACCTTTGCAGGATATGGTGCATGCGGTGCTGGGGGCGTTTGGCAGTGCGGGGATAGCGGTTGCCGGGAAGAACGGCGGGGCGGTGGAATGGCAGTCGCCATTTTCGAACAAGGGAACCGCGGAAGGTTGGCAACGGTTATTGCAAAAGGAAACCGCCAAGCCAGATGCGCGCCGGCCAAGGGCGTTCCTGCATTTCCTGTTGTTTGATGAACAATTGGATTTGGTGACGGCCCACAGTTATGTCAAACAAGTGAGTGCAGCGCCGGGTGTTCTGCAGGTGATAGGAGAGGGCCCTTCCGTGATGAAACGCAGTGGATACTTATATGTTTTTCTGAGCAACGAATCGCAGCAGGACGTGTACTTCGACGATCTGACGGTGAGCATGCGCCATGGTCCGGTTGTGGAAGAAACGCATTATTATCCTTATGGGCTTGTGATGCCGGGGATCAGTGTGAAGGCATTGCGTAAACCGGGGAACAATGTTCTTTTTAATGGTAAGGTATTACAACAAATCGAAGGAAATGGTGTTGTTGATCTGGAATGGTATGATTACGGCGCAAGGATGTTTGACCCCCAGCTTGGCAGATGGTTATCCCCTGATAAATTAAGTGAGCAGTATGAGTCTGTGAGCCCTTATGCGTATGCATTAAACGACCCCGTGAATGCAATTGATCCGGACGGTAACCTGATCATTTTCGTGAATGGATTTATGATACATCAATGGATGGCGCAAGACCACCGGCTGACGATCCGGACGGCGCATCGGAGTTTGGTGGACAGGGGGACGTACCTCACGGAGTTCACGCAACAGCGTAATCCGAATTTCAGGCCGTATCCGGGAGAAAGGACTTTTGCGGAAGGAGCACCAACATATCTCGGGAAGCCTTTCCAGTATTGGGGTAACATAGACGATGTTATCATGCAGGGGCACAACGACAAGAATGCCCGGTACATCAGTGCTTCGGCGGACAATGCTTCCCAGGCGCATGAGCGGTATGCAGACGGCGCCATGGCGGCCCGGAGGCTCATCCGGCAGCTGGATAGCAAACAGATTCCGTTGGCCAGCGATGAAACGATCAAGATCGTGGGGCATAGCCAGGGCGCGGCGTTTGCGGCGGGAATGGTAAGTGTGTTGTCGAAACATGCGAAGTATTCTTCACGGTTGGAGATCGCTTATTATATCGCGCCGCATCAGCCGGGAGATTTTTTGCACAGCGCAAAAGTAAAAGGGCAGCAGTGGTCCACCTTCCACGACTGGGTGACCGATGGGTGGAATTTTATACACCTGTTTAACGGAGGGTCGAAGAATCAGAAGATTGAGGGGGTGGGAGAGACGAATTACAAGTTGAGAGATCCTTGGGTGGAGGGAATGGGTGGGCATTATGTTGAGACTTACCTGCAAAATATAATTCAATACTTCCAGGATTTGGGAATTCAAGTAAACGTATATCAATGATGAAGAAATTAGTTTCAACTTTTATTTCACTGTTTTTTTTTAGTTGCCGATTTATAGGTGATGTCGCATTCGAAATGAAGGAACAATGTATAGATGAGAAGTTAATTGATCAGAAACATTCTCTTGGGATTATCAAAATCAAGAAGTCATTTGAGGATACTTTTCAAATTTGGCGAAAGGATTTCGAGATTTTTGGATCTGATAAATACATGGAACATTACGTCGATGACATAGTCTTTTTAAATCGAGATTCTAGTAAATGTATTTTGCTTGTACTTAAACGTGCGAGAGAAGGACAGATTTCCCATGTTTTTGGTACTGCACGTGTAATCAAAGGTATGATGAATAATGGAATTTGGAATTTCTTTGCCAGTCAAGAATTTTTATATGAAAGAGATTTTTTTAAGAAATATCAGAACAACTCTTTTGGTACAATCTCAAAATTGGCTAGATACTCAGTATTGAAAATTGGAAACCCACCAAAATTGGGCTGCGAAATCGATGAATCATATTGGTTCAAGTAATTAACCCGAGCGGGTGATGCGGGCATCGTTCAAGTTAATTACTACAGCGATTCCGCTGTTAATGGGGACAAAAAACTACGACTCCCTGAACGCGGGAATTTCTTCCAGGTTCATGTAAACGATTTTTCCTTTCGCCCGGGCGATTTCGCGCATATAATCCGCTCCGGTGGAGGCGCCTCCAATCCTCAAAACCCCATCGCAAAAATCGATCAAATTCGCCGCGAATAAACCAGGGAAAATAGCCCTGTAAATTACTAATTTCACTGCGAACCCTCAATAAAACGTTCTATGGATAAACTCAGGATAGCCACCGCGCAATTCGAAAACCGCAGTGGCGATAAAAAATACAACCTGGATATCATCGATCAGCTCGCCGGGAAAGCCGCGGCCGAAGGCGCGCAGGCCATCGCTTTTCATGAGTGTTCCATCACGGGGTATACTTTCGCCCGCCACCTCGACCGCTCCCAGCTCACCGATTTGGCGGAATATATACCCGATGGCCCCAGCATTCGAAGGCTGCAGGAAATCGCCGGGAAACATGATATCGCCGTGCTGGCCGGGCTCTTTGAAAAGGATGAGCAGGGCGGCCTCTACAAAGCATACGTCTGCGTCGATAAAACCGGGCTGCTGGCGAAGTTCCGGAAACTGCATCCCTTTATCAATCCGCACCTCACGCCCGGCAGCGCATACTGCGTGTTCGACCTGTATGGCTGGAAGTGCGGCATCCTGATCTGTTACGATAACAATGTCATCGAGAACGTCAGGGCCACGAGGCTCCTGGGGGCGGAGGTGCTGTTTATGCCGCATGTAACGATGTGTACACCATCCACCCGTCCGGGTGCGGGTTTCGTGGATCCCGCGTTGTGGCATAACCGTGAGAACGACCCCACTTCCCTCCGCCTGGAATTCGATGGGCTGAAAGGCCGGGCCTGGCTCATGAAATGGCTGCCCGCCCGGGCTTACGATAACGCGATGTATTGCGTTTTCTCCAATCCAATCGGGATGGACGATGATCAGCTGAAGAATGGATGCTCGATGATCATCGACCCCTTCGGCGACGTGCTTTCCGAATGCAGGAACCTGGGCAACGACTTCGTGACAGCCACGCTGACACGGGAGAAGCTCACCCAGGCAGGAGGGCACCGCTATATCCGCGCCCGCCGGCCCGCACTGTACGGCGAAATCCTTGCCCAGCCCCACACGCCGGAACAAAAAGTAGTGTGGCTGGAGAATAAATAGCCGGAAACAAACCGGGCCCCACCTTGCAGAAAGGTGGGGCCCGGCGCGGATATCATGAAAATTCTAAACCTTCGGCTTGATAAGATAGTACATGCATGTGGTGAAGAAGTTGCGGACGAACGGAATTTTCTTCATCCAGCCGAACTGCTCACGCGGCTGCAAGTTGAACTTGTATTTGTAAATCGGATTGATGAGATAATACTTCCGGCGGGTGATGTCATATCCCGTGCGCTCCACGATTTTCTCGAACCGCTCGATGGAAATCCCGGTGTCCACCAGTTCCATCAGCTCCTTGATCGTGCCTTCGCTTTCGCCGGCGGATTTCAACAGTCCGCGGTACAACGGGCGCGGCAGCAGATGGATGTAGGGCAGGAAGCTCAATACTTTGCTGTGGCAGATTTGCTGATGCCCGCCATGCGGCATGTACCACGGCGGAAATCCGAAATATACCTGTCCCCGTGGCGACAGCAGCTCCTTCAGGTAAGCGATCAGTTTGTCCTGGTCGGGGATATGCTCGATGGCATCTTTGAGGATGATGACATCGAAAGCATGGCGGAACTCGCCAAAGAAATCGACGTCGTAGATATTTTTGGCGATCAGCTGCAGTTGCCCGCGGTCGACGTAATCGCCGAGGAACCCTCTCGCCAGTTCGATGCGCTCGGGCCAGAGGTCAACGCCTACGCAAAGGCTGCCTTGCTCCAGGAAGGGCGTCAGAACGCCGCCTTCGCCGCATCCAATCTCCATGACGCGGAGGCCTTTCAGGTCGGGGAACTCCTGGGCAATGAAGGGAAGTACATAATTCCGGGAATTATCTACCTGTTGCTGGTATCGCAGATTTGCGTCGCTGTGCTGTTTTAATGCCATTCGCTAAAAATTCCGTGAAAATATTAATTTTTTTCAAGTGTCCGCCTGCTTGATCGCGTTTCAGTACATTTGGAATGATTTTAGTCTCATTACAGCATGTTTAAATGGATGTTGATTTGCCTGGCGACGGCCCTCCCGGCCCTGGCGCAGCAAAAGGAAATCGTGAGGGTGGAAGCGGAATACGACCCTTCCGCCGTTGCTGAATTGTACAGCAAAACGCCCATCGGGCTGACGGTGAAGTATGCCGACAGTTCCGAGCGCAAAACGGCGGGGCTCCTGGGCGGCGATATCCGCTGGAACCAGGTACAGGTACAAACACCGCATGGGGAGGTACGCAACGGTGTGCTGACGTTCTCCCGGAACGCCGCCCGGCCGGATAATTATAAGCTCCGCCTGCAGGTGACTTTCTCCGGATACCCTGGCAAATCCTGGGAATCCGATCTGCAACTGCCTTACCTCACCGGCATCCGTTTCCGGCATTATGCCGACAGCCTCAAGCGCGGAATTCATTTTTACCTGAACGTGGAAGGGATGTACAACAGTGGCAAAATCTATCCGCTGGATACCACCCGGATCCGTTTCGCCAGCGATAAGGGCACAATTATCGGGCAGGACCTGCTCATTCCCCTGGCCGACAGCCTCACCCGCCAGATTCATGTAACGGCCGTTTACCGCGGCGATGCAGCCATGCGCGTGGAGTCTGAAATCCCCGTGAAGCAGTTGCCCGACGATGAATCCCTCATCATCCGGAACGCCGACGAGGTAAGCAAACCATCATCCAAAAAGAAGAAAAGGCAATAGCGGAAAGAAAAATGACGTCATGAAACGTAGCAGGGGAGAATGTTTGAGCATAATTATCCGCTGCGGGGAAGGAAAATATTTGCAAGTAATGCGGCTTTCTGTTACCTTTGCATCGGCAAGTCTTATACGACCAGCTCCTGCTGAACTCCCCCAGGACAGGAATGTAGCAAGGGTAGGCGGTTGAAGCGGTGCGATATAAGTAACTTGCCACTTTTTTTCCCCTCAGGCAAGCATCCGCACCATTTTATTCTCCTTTTATTTTCCGAAATTAGTTTGTTGTTTTGCAGATCGCAAAAACTGAAATACTAAATCTTTCTTTATGAAATTCTTTATTGATACAGCTAACCTGGCGCAGATCCAGGAGGCGAACGACCTGGGCATCCTGGACGGTGTAACCACGAACCCCTCCCTCATGGCCAAGGAAGGTATCAAAGGCGAAGCAGCCATCCTGAAACATTACGAAACCATCTGTGAAATGGTAGACGGCGACGTGAGCGCCGAAGTGCTGTCGACCGATTACGCCAGCATCATCGAAGAAGGCAAGAAACTCGCCGCCATTCATCCGAATATCGTGGTGAAAGTGCCGATGATCAAAGACGGTGTGAAAGCCATTAAATGGTTCACCGACAACGGCATCCGTACCAACTGCACCCTCGTTTTCTCCGCCGGTCAGGCTATCCTCGCCGCTAAAGCAGGCGCTTCTTACGTTTCGCCCTTCATCGGCCGGATCGACGACAGCAGCTGGGATGGTATCGAACTGATCGCCCAGATCGCCCAGATTTACAGCATCCAGGGCTTTAAGACCGAAGTGCTCGCCGCATCCATCCGCAATGCCCTGCACATCGTGAAATGCGCGGAAAACGGCGCCGATGTGTGCACCTGCCCGCTCGATTCCATCCTCGGCCTCCTGAAACACCCCCTCACCGACATCGGTCTGGCCAAGTTCCTGGAAGACGCGAAGAAAATGTAATCTTCCTCCCATCTTATTATAAGGCCGCCCCGGTTTCCGCAGGGACGGCCTTTTTTATTACCGGCTGAAATTTTTTTTACTTTTAGAATATTCCTAGTATCTTACTACCTCGTAAAGCTAGGTACCACGTTAGACAATACATTTCATCATATTTAAACAATTAGCCAGAACAGTTTCGCATGGAAGCAAAATTCATCATGGCCCTGGACCAGGGAACCACCAGTTCCCGGGCGATCCTTTTCGACCGCGGGGGAAACATCGTTGCAGTTGCGCAGAAGGAATTTAAACAGATTTACCCCCAACCGGGATGGGTGGAGCATGATCCCAACGAGATCTGGTCGACCCAGGCCGGCGTGGCAGCCGAAGTGATCGTGAAAGCCGGCGCCAGCGGCGACCAGATTGCGGCGATGGGCATCACCAACCAGCGGGAAACCACCATCGTGTGGGACCGGAAGACCGGTAAACCGCTGTATAACGCGATCGTTTGGCAAGACCGCCGTACGGCAGCTTATTGCGACGAGCTGCGGGCAAAGGGGCTTGCGGAAGACATCCGCTCCCGCACGGGCCTCATCGTGGATGCTTATTTCTCCGGCACCAAGGTGAAATGGATCCTCGACAACGTGGAAGGCGCCCGGCAGCGGGCGGAGGCAGGCGAGCTGGCCTTCGGGACCGTGGATTCCTGGCTCATCTGGAATTTCACGAAAGGAAGACTGCATATTACGGACGTGAGCAACGCCTCGCGGACGATGCTTTTCAATATCCACACCCTCCAGTGGGACGAATCCCTGCTTAAACTCATGGACATCCCGGCTTCCATGCTCCCCGACGTGCGCGCTTCCAGCGAGGTGTACGGGGAAACGGAAGCTACGCTCACCCCGTTCAATATTCCCATCGCAGGTATCGCCGGCGATCAGCAGGCCGCGCTCTTCGGGCAGATGTGCATCGAGCCGGGCATGGTGAAAAACACCTACGGAACGGGTTGTTTCATGATGCTCAACACCGGGGAAAAAGCCATTACTTCCGGCAATAACCTCCTCACCACGATTGGCTGGCAGGTAGGCGGGAAGACGGTTTACGCGCTGGAAGGCAGTATTTTCATCGGCGGCGCCGTAGTACAGTGGCTCCGCGACGGGCTGGGCATCATCCGCCACAGCGCCGACGTGGAAGCACTCGCCAATAAAGTAGAACATACAGACGGTGTGTATCTCGTGCCTGCCTTTGCCGGGCTGGGTGCACCCCACTGGAACCAATACGCCCGCGGTACCATCGTGGGCATGACGCGCGGTACCAAAGATGCGCACATCGCCCGTGCCGCGCTCGACAGCATCGCCTACCAGACTATGGACGTGCTCAAGGCCATGGAAGCCGACGCAGGCATGCCGATCCGGGAATTGCGGGTCGACGGCGGGGCAACGGCCAACAACCTGCTGATGCAATTCCAGGCAGATATCCTGAATACGGATGTGGTACGGCCGAAAGTTACGGAGACCACCGCACTGGGGGCCGCTTACATGGCCGGGCTCGCCACCGGGTTCTGGGATAGCATCGATACCATCCGCAAGCAATGGCAGGAAGACGCATGCTTCAAACCGGAAATGGCGGATGCTGAGCGCGCGGAGCTCACCAAAGGATGGGCGCGTGCCGTGAAAGCAGCTAAAGTATGGGCAGAAGAATAATTCCATAATTCCAGAACTGATCAAAACAAAACCCGACTATGTCAATTTTCCTCGCAGAGCTCATCGGCACGGCGCTCCTCATCATCCTCGGCGACGGGGTGGTGGCGAATTGCCTGCTCAATAAAAGCAAAGGCCAGAATGGCGGATGGATCGTAATCACCTTTGGCTGGGCCATGGCTGTTTTCGTAGGTGTATTTGCCGTGGGCGCCTATAGCGGCGCGCACCTCAATTCCGCCGTAACCATCGCCATGGCGGCTGCCGGTAATATCACCTGGGACCAGGTGCCCATGTACATCGGCGCCCAAATGCTGGGGGCGTTCCTCGGCGCATGTGGCGTATATGCCGCTTACAAACAACATTTCGACATTACACCCGATGCCGATGCCAAACTGGGTATTTTCTGCACGGCGCCCGCCATCCGAAGCACCATTCCCAACCTGGTGACGGAAATCATCGGTACGTTCGTCCTCATTTTCGGGGTGTTTTACATCGCGAAAGGAGACGTTGGCCTGGGTGCGGTAGATGCGCTGCCGGTTGCGTTGCTGGTACTTGCGATAGGACTTTCGCTGGGAGGTCCCACAGGTTATGCCATCAACCCCGCACGCGATCTCGGCCCCCGTATCGCACACGCCATTCTGCCGATCAAAGGCAAGCGTGACAGCGACTGGGGTTATGCCTGGATCCCCGTTGTGGGGCCCATTATCGGCGCTTTGCTGGCCACTGCGCTGCATCTCGCCCTCAAATAGTCCCGATCTTTCATAACATAAACACAATCAAGCCGGCGCATCCCTTTCGGGGTGCGCCCTTCTTTTTCCCCAACAATTCCGCCCCTGCACTGTTTCCTCTGCTGAACAACCACAGGGACCCATCTCTTAACCCGGTATTTTATTCATTATTTTCAAATCTTTCATTTTATCCTGAAAGTTTTGTAATTTTGAGAAATATTCGGTGGTATGGCATTTGTGGCCACGATGTTGTACCATCTTAAACGCAATAACCATGATACAACCGAACTTACCGGATTCAAAGCTTCCCAGGGTGGTGATCGTTGGCGGCGGATTTGCCGGGATCAATCTGGCCAAATCACTCAGAAAAGCCGCAGTACAGGTGGTACTGCTCGACAGGAATAATTACCATCTTTTCCAGCCATTGCTGTACCAGGTGGCCACGGCAGGGCTGGAGCCAGACAGCATCGCCTTCCCGCTGCGCGGCATCTTCAAAAAGCAGAAGAATTTCCATTTCCGCATGGCGGAAGTGAAAAGTGTGGATGCGGCCAACAACCTGCTCGAAACCAATATCGGCGATATTCCCTACGATTACCTGGTGCTCGCCATGGGATCCAATACCAACTTCTTCGGTAACAAGATGATCGAAGAACATGCCATCGGGATGAAGTCCCTCATCGAGGCGGTGCAGATCAGGAATTATGTGCTGAAGCAATTCGAGGAATCGCTGCTGTTCACCGACGAAGCCACCGTTAAGCCGAAACTGAGCTTCGTGATGGTGGGCGCCGGTCCTACGGGCGTAGAGCTGGCCGGGGCGTTTGCGGAGCTGCGCAAATACATCCTTCCCAAGGATTATCCCGAGCTGCCGATCCATTTGATGGAAGTATACCTCATCGAAGCGGGGCCCCGCGTACTGGCGGGCATGTCTGAGGAAACAAGCCGCAAATCCAAAGCCGCGCTCGAACATATCGGCGTGAAGGTGCTCACCAACATAGCCGTAAAAGATTATGACGGCCTCACGCTCACCCTGAGCAATGGCGAAACCCTCCAAACGCAGTCCCTCATCTGGTCGGCCGGCGTAAAAGGCATGTCGATCCCTGGTCTGCCCGAAGAAGCCATGCTGCCAAATGGCCGTGTACAAGTGAATGATACCAACCTCATCAAAGACACGAATAATATTTACGCTATTGGCGACATCGCCCAGATGATCAACGATGAGCGCTTCCCGAAAGGTTATCCTATGGTGGCGCAGGTTGCCATGCAACAAGGGAAGCAATTGGGTAAGAATTTTTGCAACGTGCTGAAAGGTAAAGCGCTTAAACCCTTTAAATACAAGGATCTCGGCTCCATGGCCACGATCGGCCGCAACCGCGCCGTTACGGAATTCGCGGGCATCCGGTTGAGCGGGTACATCGCCTGGGTGGCGTGGATGGTGGTGCACTTGCTGAACCTGCTGGGTTTCCGCAATAAGCTGGTGGTAATGATCAACTGGGTGTACCGGTATTTCACCTACGACCGTGGCACGCGCATCATCATCAAACGCGGCGCAGCCAATATCGTCAAACTAAGACAAACGATATATCAGGCCGATCCGCAGGTACCGCAGATCACGCAAACGCCTTAACGTTGCCTGTTGGTGAGTGAATTCATCCGGAGCATGCCTACCAGTTCATCGTGCCGGCCGCCGAGCGTCCGATAGTAAACGAGGACCGTGTAGGCATTTTCTGTCTCCGGAATCAGAATGCCTTCTTCCGTTTTTTTCCTCCCTTAACGTTGCCTGTTGGTGAGTGAATTCATCCGGAGCATGCCTACCAGTTCATCGTGCCGGCCGCCTAGCGTCCGATAGTAAACGAGGACCGTGTAGGCATTTTCTGTCTCCCACCAGTTCCCTTCCGTGAATTCGGTGCTCATGGGGGAGTTGGGCCGGGTTTTGTCGACAAGGCCGTAGACATAGTTGTAATAGCCCTGCTTGAGGAAAAGCGCCCCTTCGTATGCGCCTTTCTCGCCGTTCCAGACCATCTTGTTGCGGTCGTTCAGTTCATATTGGGTCAGTTCCCCGAAAATATACATATCGTACCCGGCGAAGGGTTCTTTCATGGGGAAGTTGAAATTCACGCGCGCGTAGTCGCCTTCGAACTGGATGTTGTAATCCTCGATGGTGGCGGGATCATACATACCGTTGATATCGCGGAGATATTGGTAGATCTGGTTGTCGCGGGGAACGTCGGGCATGACGTTGATGACGGTACCGTTACGGAGGTATTGCGTATTGCGGACGCGCTCCGTTTGCAGCCGGAAGCTGCGCAGATCCACCCATCTCCATTCCTTGAACGCGGGAAAAATGCAATCCTGCTCCGCGTTGTATTCGATCACATCCCCCTTGATAAACATCGGTTTGATGCCGGTGATGGCGTTATCCCAACGGAAATTCTGCTGGATAACGATCTTGAGCTGGTCGAAGGGATTCTGGATGTTGAGGCCTTTGGTATTAACCGAGACGTTGATTTTCTGTGAGTTACGGAACAGCTTGGGATTGGTGGGCTGGGAAATCCATCCCGCCACGCCGGATTTGTTATTGATGACCATGAGCCGGCGGGTGAAGGCCAGGCGGTTGGTATCGCCGTCGAGATATACTTTCAGCAGGTAGTTGCCGGCCCGTGTAGGCGTTGAGTTGGAACTGGGGATGCGGGCCTTGTAATGCACGTATTTCTGCAGCGCCACGCTCGAGAACTTGTAATCGCGGATCTGAACTTCGGAGAAACCACGGAGGTAATCGATGGTATTGACGGAAGCCGGTGTCCAGTCTGCATTGCAGAGTTGGAGGGTGTAGAAGTAGGATTTGATTTCGGCTTGAAGATCGTCGAATTGAAGCTCCAGCTGGTCGCCCGAGTTCAGTGCGATGATGGGCAGGCCGAGCATTTCTCCCGGGGGCGTCAGCTTAACAGTGGCGATGTTCTGGTGGTAGATATGGTCGGGCGTGATGGCGTTGACCTGACCTTTGGCGCCGGGGAAAAACAATAGCGCTGCCAGGGAGCAGCAGACAAAAGCAACTATCCTCATAGCTGTAATTTACAATGAATTTCTAAAATGTATAAATTCGCGGATGCGCATCTCCATGTTTATTGCCGGAAGGATCGCTTTCAACCGGTCTTCTTCCTTTTCCCGGTTCATCATCAATATCGCGATGGCGGCGACCGCTTTCAGCGTTGCGGTGATGATTATCGCCACGGCGATGATCAACGGGTTCCAGCAGGTGATATCGGAGAAGATATTCAGTTTCTGGGGGCATTACCATATTACGGAGTATCGCGCTGCCGGGGGGCCGCTCACCGAGCAGGATCCTTTTCCTGAAGACGCCTCCCTCGAAAAACGCCTCTCCGCCATTCCGCAGGTGAAAACCGTCAGCCCCTTCGCCACCAAATCCGTCATCGTCAAGAAAGGCCGCGAAACCGAAGGGATGATCTTTAAAGGCTCCCCCGCCGGCCAGTCCCTCCCGTTCCTCATCGAAGGCCGCCCCTCCACGGCGCCCGACAGCGGGTATGCCTCCGAAGTCGTGATCTCCGCCAGCACGGCAGCCGCGCTCGGCCTCAAACTGAACGACGCCATGTTCATGTACTTCATGCGGGGCGACGGCCTCCCGCCGCGCGTGCGCAAGCTCACCGTCTGCGGCATTTATAAAACCGGTATCGAAGAATACGATAAAACATACGTTATCGGCGACATCAACCTCATCCGGCGCCTCAACGACTGGGCGCCCGACGAGATCGGCGGTTACGAAGTGCACCTGCACCGCTTCAGCGACATGGACGCCGCCGCCGGGCCCATCAGCGACGAAATCATCAATGCCGAACTGGGCCTGCGCAGCATGCAGGAAATTTACCCCAATATCTTCGACTGGCTGGGATTACAGAACAAAAACGAAACGATCATCCTCATCATCATGACCATCGTGGCCGTAATCAACATGATCACGGCGATGCTGATCCTGATCCTGGAGCGGACCAACATGGTAGGCATATTGAAAGCCCTCGGCATGCGGAACACCTCCATCCAGGGCATATTCCTTTACCAGGCGGGATATATCGTGATCGCGGGCATCGTGATCGGCAACGCGCTGGGCCTGGGCCTGGCGTTTCTCCAGCAATCCACGGGCCTGCTGCGCCTCCCGGAAGAAGCGTATTACATGTCGGTGGCGCCCATCGCCATTCAATGGTGGAAAGTGGCGCTGATCAACGTGGGGACGCTGGTGGTTTGCGTGCTGGTCCTCATCATTCCTTCTTTGCTCATCCGGCGGATATTGCCGGTGCGGGCGATCCAGTTTAAATAAGGAGCCTCCCGCAAATGATCCCCGTTGCCACGGCGGCATTCAGCGATTCGGCCTGGCCGAGGCGCGGGATGGTGATGTGATGGCTGCTGCGGCGGAGGGTTTCCTCGCTCAGCCCGCGCGATTCGTTGCCGATGAGGATGATGCCTGCGGTGATTTTTTGGGTGAGGGTGATGTCGTGGCCGTGAAGGGTGGCCGCGTAGGAGGGGAGGGAAGCGTGCTTTTCCAGGAACTGCGGAATGTCGCGGATGATGACGGTCACGCGCTGGAAGCTGCCCATGGTGGACTGGATGGTTTTGGCATTGTAGGCGTCCACGCAGTCGGGCGAGCAAACGACCTGCCCGATGCCAAACCAGTCGGCTATACGAATGATGGTGCCCAGGTTCCCGGGGTCCTGGATGGTTTCCAGCGCCAGGGAAACGCCTTCGGGAACGAAGTCGCGGGCGGGCGGGATGTCGGCCAGGGCCAATGCCCGGTTGGGGGTGGAAAGCGATGACAATTGCTTGAGTACCTCGGGCGCCACTTCCAGCACTTCAATACCACCGGCCTTCTCAGCCAGCTCCCGGTGGTCGAGCAGCCACTCGCGGGTAGCGAAAACTGTCTTCACGCCGGAACCCGTTTCCAGTAATTCCTGCACGATCTTATCACCCTCGGCGATAAACTGGCCAAATTTTTGACGGTATTTTTTGTGCTGTAGTCCAGTAATATATTTAATTTGCGCCTTTGATAACATAGGGTCAAACCTACGTGAATTCCGGCATTCAGCCAACACATCCCGCCCCGGCGGGTCCGGCACTTACCCGTTAATTCAATCTGACAGTGAAGAAACCGACATACCCATCCTTTTCCGGATTGCCCCGCCAGCACTTGCTCTGGCTGATGGTATGCCTGTTTCTTGCCGCCTGCTCCAACACCCGCTACCTGCAGGAAAATCAAAGCCTCCTCGTGGATACCGACGTCGATATCAAAGGAACGCTCACCTCCACGGAAAAGACCGACCTGAAAAACGACCTCACCTCCCGTTCGCTCATGCTACAGCAGCCCAACCAGAAATTCCTGGGCTCGCGGCTCAAAGTCTGGCTATATAATCAAAAGAATTACGAAAAGAAAAGCAACTGGTTCTGGAACCTCATGCTCAGCGAAAGAAACCTGGAAGCCCCTGTCATCTACGATTCCGTCAAAACACAGGAATCCATGGAAAGAATGGTGGCCTACCTCAATAACCAGGGTTATTTTTATGCCACTGTTCAGTCGCGGCACGATGTGAGCGGACAAAAAGCCTCCGTGACCTATGACGTCAACACCGGAAAAAATTTCATCATCCGTAAAATCAACTACGATATCCCCGACACTGCCATCGCCAAAGTGGTGAAAGAGGGGGAGAGATTGTCGTTGTTAAGGACAGATGTGCCCTACAAGGCATCGGACCTCAGCAGCGAGCGCGAGCGACTCACCCGCCTCATCCGCGACGCAGGGTATTACAAATTCAACCGCGACCTCGTTGTTTTCACCGTCGATACCCTCAACAAATCGTTCTTCGTGGACCCGCTCAACCCTTTCGAGGTAATGCCCAACGTGTTGCGCACCGATCAGAAGCCCACCCTCGACGTGGAAGTTTCCATCCAGCAGCCGGAAGACACCAACAGCGACCAGACGAAACGCTTCTATCTCAACAAAATTTACATCTACCCCGACCTTTACCTGCAGGAATCCACGGAAGACAGTTCGTTCCACACCACCGAAACGCGGAACCTGATCATTAAATACCATCAGAACATCGTGCGGCCCCGCGTGCTCATGCGCGCCGTGCAGCTGCGGCCGAATGAACGGTATTCCACTTCCAACTACAGCAATACCATCAACCGCCTGTACGATCTCAATCTGTGGCAGTTCGTGAGCCTTCAGTATAAAGACGCGAAGGATACCGTGCAGAAGCTGGATGCCTACATTCAACTCACGCCGCGCAAAAAGCAGGAAATCAGTACCAACTTTGATGTAACTACCTCCAACGACTATGCCGTGGGCAGTGCTATTTCGTTGGGTTATCGCCACTTCAACCTCAACCGGGCGGCCAACGAGCTGCACATTACGTTGAAGGGAGGGATCGAGTTGCGGAACCAGGCGCGCGCGGGGCTGTCGCTCCAGGCGCAAGAATACGGCATCAACGCGGATTACGTGCTGCCGCGGTTCATGTTGCCTTTCCGGGTGCGGCAGAATTACCGTTCAACGGCTAAAACGCGGATCTCCGCGGGGTACAACAGTCTCCGCCGCATCGATAAGTTCAATATCCGCACGGTCACCGCTTCGCTGGGGTACGAGTGGAACGAATCCATCTACAAGCGCTGGAGCGTCAAACCATTTAACCTGAATTACGTGGGCGTATCGCTGACACCGGAATTCGAAAGGGACGTGGTGCAGGAAAACCCTTACCTGCGGCGCAGCTTCGAGCCGGCGTTTATTGGGGGCGAAGCTGCTGTGTTCATGTTCAGCAACGACGATATTTTCCATAAACGCCAGAACACGTATTTCCGCGCCGCCATTGAAGAATCAGGTGCGTGGCTGGAAGGCGTAAATAGTTTGCTGAACGCCGTCACCAGTAAGCGCGACAACCTGGAATCGGCCGCCAATACGAAAATCTCCCGTTTCGTGCGCCTGGATCTCGACTACCGTCATTACTGGAATTACAACCGGAGCAGCGTGGCTACCCGGGCGTACCTGGGGATTGGTTTGCCTTACGGGCAAAGCGATGTGCTGCCATATGTAAGGCAATTCACGTCCGGCGGCCCCAACAGCATCCGCGCATGGCGGTTGCGCACGCTCGGGCCGGGGTCTTATTATGATACTTCTTATGTTTCTTCCATTTTCCCGGACCAAACGGGTGATATGCGTTTCGAAGGAAACGTGGAATACCGGTTCAATATTCTCCGGCTCTTTGGCGGCACAATGATGCTGAAAGGCGCTACCTTCCTCGATTTTGGTAATATCTGGATGCTGAAGGAGGACACGAGCCGCCCCGGCGCCGCCTTCCATTTAAAGAATCTGTACCAGGACATGGCGATTGGCACCGGCGCAGGCGTGCGGCTGGATTTCAGCTATTTCGTCATCCGCCTCGACTGGGGCATACCGCTCAAAAAGCCTTACCCGACCGAAAACAGCAAAGGCTGGTATATCGGCGAATGGACTCTGGGCGACGGCCGGTGGCGGCGCGACAACATCATCTGGAACGTAGCGATCGGCTATCCGTTCTGAGTTTCCTGCATTTTTTTGTATTCCTCGATGAATTGCACCACATCCATTGCGTCTTCCAGCCGGAAGTCGCCGATGCGGGTACGGCAGAGGCTGCTGAGATGGCCGCCGCATCCAACGGCAGCGCCAAAATCGTTGGCGAGCGAACGGATGTAGGTGCCGGTGCTGCATTCCACGCGGAAATGTACGATGGGCAGTTCCACTTTCGTGATCTCAAAAGCATGGATCACGATGGAACGGGGCTCCACTTTCACTTCCACGCCTTTGCGGGCGAGGTGGTAGATGGGTTTGCCGTTCTGTTTGATAGCGGAGTGGATGGGCGGCAATTGCTGCAGGGGGCCGGTGAAAGTATCTGCTATTTGTTGCAGGGAGGCCTGGTCCAGTTCAGGAACGGGCTGATGGTCCTGGGGTTCCGATTCGAGGTCGAAGGTGGGGGTTACGGCGCCGAGGGTGAAGGTGCCGGTATATTCTTTTTCTTTCGCCTGGTATTCGTTGATTTTCTTGGTCATTTTGCCGGTGCAGCAAATGAGGAGCCCTGTGGCTAAGGGGTCCAGCGTACCGGCATGGCCGATCTTGGCTTTGGTGGTATTGCGGATCTTGCGGACAACGTCGAAGGAGGTCCAGGTCAATGGTTTATTGATCAACAGCACGGCGCCTTCCTGAAAATTCGGTGTTTCTGACATGGCGCAAAGATAATAAGTTTTACTTCCCGCCGTTTGCCGCCTGCTTGCGCATCGCCATCACCGTGATCATCGATGCCATCACCGCGATAAAAATAAAAGATATCCTCAGCCCGGAGGCCTCGGCGATAAACCCGATCAGCGGCGGCCCCAGCAGGAATCCGAAGAACCCGAAGGTGCTCACGGCCGCCAGCGCCATGCTCTGGCTCATGGTTTTGGTCCGCCCCGCTTCGCTGTACACCAGCGGGATCACGGTAGATACGCCCAACCCTACGAGGAAGAACCCCGCGGCCGAGAACCATACGGTCGGCAACGCCACCGCCAGCAGCAATCCCAGCGCAGCCAGTATGCCGCTGCCTTTCAGCATGCCATGTATCCCGAAGCGTTTCGTGAGCCAGTCGCCAATAAACCTGCCGGAAGTCGTAGCGGCGGTAAAGGCGGTATATCCGATGGTCACTTTCCCGGTATCGGCTTCCACCACTTTCGCGAAGTACACGCCGCTCCAGTCGTACATCGTGCCTTCGCAGATCATGCAGCAGAAAGCGATGATGCCCAGGCTGATGAGGGCTTTGTCGGGCTTTACGAAAATGGGCTGGCGCCCGCCGGTGGTTTTGGTGTGGGGGAGGGCATTGCGGAAAGACAAAACGACGATCAGCAACGCAGCGCCCGCTACCATCATAAAATGCTGGGATGGCGGAGTGCGGAGATTGACCATCAGGGTGCCGATCCCCGCGCCGGCGAGCCCCGCGAGGCTCCATACGGCGTGGAATGATGACATGATCGATTTCCCGTACAGCCCTTCCACGCTAACGGCCTGTGTGTTCACGGAAATATTGCCCAGGTTGCCGGCGAACCCGAACAGGAACAGGACGAATCCCAATACCCAGGGGTTGTTCGACTGGCCGATACAAAAAAGGAAAACGGCATATAAAACCGCCGCCAGGATCATCACCGGCCGGCTGCCCGACCGTGTTACCAGCCACCCCGCGATGGGCAGGGAGATCAGCGCGCCCACGGGGATGCACAACAACAAGCTCCCCAGCGCGGCTTCGCTCAGCCGGAGGTGTTCCTGGATGGCGGGGATCCGCGATGCCCAGGAGGCGAAACAAAGACCGTTCAGAAAGAAAAAAGCCGCGACGGAAAGCCGGGCTTTTTGTTTATCGATAGCTATCATTTGCAGAAAGACTGGATACTTTGCCGGTATTCCTCCGTCAGTGTAGCAATAATGGTGGCTACTGGCTCGATGCCATCCACCATTTCCACGCTCTGACCCGCGCTCCACAGTTGGTTATAGTAATTGGGTTTCGTTGCTTTTTCCAGCATTTTCATGCCTTTGAGCTGCACCATCATCTTAAAATACTTTTTGGTGCGCGGGTTGCGCGACAGCCATTTCTCCCAGTTGCTTTGCTTATAGCCGAGCTTCTGGGCGGCGGGAGTATTGATGATGTTGCAGGGCGTACCGGACAAGCGTTCGGTGAGTACGATATCTTCCATGCCATGGTCCACGATGGCTTGTTTGTATTCGTCGCTCACGTTGGCTTCCAGGCTGGCGATGAAGCGGGTACCGATGGAAACGCCGTCGGCCCCGAGCACCATGGCGCTGGCCATCTGCACGCCGGAAGCGATGCCGCCCGCGGCAACCACCGGCATATCCGGGAAGGCTTTGCGGAGTGCGGGGATGAGGACGTGCATGGGGTAGGGGCCGGCATGGCCGCCGGCGCCGGCGGTAACGGCGATGAATCCGTCGGCCCCCATTTGTTTCGCTTTGGCGGCGTGTTCGAGATTGGTGATGTCGCAGAATACTTTGGCGCCGTAGGAATGGGCGGCGTCGATCACTTCGCGGGGATTGCCGAGGGACGTGATGTAAAACGGAACTTTGGCAGCCACGCAGGCGTCCAGGTGCTTTTTATAGAGCGGGTTCGTTTTCTGAACGATGAGGTTGACGCCGTAGATGCCGCCTGGGTGGGCATCCCGGACGGCGTTGAGCCTTTCCAGCAGGGCATGCAGCTCGCCTTCCTTCCTGAAATTGAGGGAAGGGAAGGTGCCCGCGATGCCGCTTTGGATGGCGGCGCTCACCATGGCCTCGTTGCTGACGAGGAACATGGGAGCCATGATCACGGGGTGTTGGATGCCCAGCAGGTTGGTGATGAGATGGTTCATGTCAGGGATGGTTTCGCATGGGTTTGCAATTGGCGCGCCACGTATTTGCCCAGGATGTCGAATTCCAGGTTCACGGGGTCGCCGGGTTTCAGGTACCGGATATTGGTGTGCTCGTAAGTATATGGTATGATGGCCACGGAAAATGCGTCGCCGGAGATGTCGAACACGGTGAGGCTTACGCCGTTGAGGCAGATAGAGCCTTTTTCTACGATGAGCGGCGCGAAGGCGGGATCGAAGCGGAAACGGAATACCCAGCTGCCGTCTTGCGGATCCACGGATACGCAGGTGCCGGTGCCGTCGACATGCCCTTGTACGATGTGCCCGTCGATGCGGCTGTTGAATATCATGGCTCTTTCGAGGTTGACGGTATCGCCGGGCCGGAGTGCGCCGATATTGGTTTTCTGCAGGGTTTCCGCCACGGCCACGGTGGTGAAGCGGTCGGCTTCCACAACGGTGACGGTGAGGCAAACGCCGTTGTGGGATACGCTCTGGTCGATCTTCAGTTCCTGTGCCAGGGGGGTGCTGATGGTGAGCTCGAGGTTGCCGCCCCCGGGCGTTGCGGTGGCTACAATGCCCGTCGTTTCAATAATGCCGGTAAACATAATGCACAAATTTAATGGAGAAATAGCGGGGGAAGAAATGGCGAATATATTTTGCAAATAAAAAAGTTCTGCTTATCTTTGCCGTCCATAATAAAATACTGTAAAACAGATTAAAGGATAAATATGTTAATCATCGATTCCAAAGATTGCGAAAACATCGACAAAGCGCTCAAAAAGTACAAGAAGAAATTTGAGAAAGCGAAAATCCTGCTGCAGCTGAGAGAGCGTCAGTCTTTTACCAAGCCGTCTATCCGCCGCCGCACCCAGGTGCTGAAGGCTGTATACAAACAGCAGGTAGCAACCGGCAAGTTCGATCAATAATTCGAAGCGAATTCTTTTTATACACGAAATTGATGATTGTAAAGAATAAACTATCTTTACAATCATCAATTTTTTTGTGTTGGATCAAGTGCACCTTCCCCCTTTGGCGCAGGACTTCCTCGCCTACCTCTCATTAGAAAAGCGGTATTCGCCGCATACTGTGCAATCCTATTCCCTCGATCTTTCCCAATTTTTTCAATACATACAGGAGCAATATGGCGGCATCGCGCTGGATAGCGTGAAGGCGGCGCATGTGCAGTCGTGGCTGGCCCTCGGGCTGGAAGGCCGTAAAAAGGCGGAGGACGCCCATAAGCGGGCGCAGCCGCCGGCGTCGGCGGTGACCATCCGCCGGAAGATGTCGGCCCTTAAATCCTTCTTTAAATACGCCCTCCGGAAAGGAGCGGTGAAGCAAAGCCCCATGGCCCGCGTTACCGGTCCCAAACTGCCGGGGCGGCTGCCCGTGTTTGTAGACGAACATGTCATGGAAAAAGTGGAAACCAACCAGGCCGGTGACGACATCCCGCTATTCAGCGACGATTTCGCAGGCGCCACCCGGCGCATGATCCTGCGGTTGCTTTACCATGCCGGGATCCGGCGCGCGGAGTTGACGGGACTGCGGGATGGCAGCATTGATTTTTCGAACGGACAGATGAAAGTGCTCGGCAAGGGCAACAAGGAACGGATCATTCCGCTGGGAACGGCCGTGCTGAAGGAATTGCGGGAATACATCGCCTGGCGCGACGCGGAGTTCCCGGGGTACGCGGGCGGGGCGTTGCTGTTGACGGCGCACGGCAAGCCGGTACAGGCCTGGGATGTGTACCGGACGGTGCGGAAGGCGCTGGCGCAGGTTACGACGTTGAAAAAGCGGAGTCCGCACGTGTTGCGGCATACGTTTGCTACACACCTGATGAACAACGGGGCGGATATCAATGCGGTGAAGGAGTTGCTGGGTCATGCAAGCCTCGCATCGACGCAGGTGTATACCCACAATACGATTGAAAAGCTGCGCCGGGTGCATGAGCAGGCGCATCCGCGGGGGTAGTTGTCAAATTTTACATTGATAGATGGCTGCACTAATTAAAAGCAGGCGTGGGGTTGACGGGCGTCATGGCTGTGGGGTTGGAAAAGGGGTAACATTACATCGTGATTCTAAAGGAAGTCATTTTAACAAAATTTTTAAGCGTGTGATCATTGATTTGAGTGTGAAGTTTCAGTATATTAGTAATACAGTTCTTTACATAAAAAATGCGCCTATGAGGAATGACTACTAATTTGAAATCAGATTGTTAAATGTTAAATTTTAGTGCTATGAATGTTCAAATTCAAACTGTGCGTTTTGATGCTGACGCCAAATTAATTGATCATGTGAATAAAAGAATCCAGAAACTTTCCACCTTTTATGACAAGATTGTACAAGTAGAAATTTTCCTGAAGTTAGATCAGTTAGCCCACCAGGTTAAAGATAAGATTGCGGAGATCCGCGTGAATGTGCCCCGTCATAGCTTCTTTGTAAAGCATGAGAGCAAATCCTTCGAAGAGTCCTTCGATCTTGCGTTTGACAGCCTTGTTAACCAGATTAAGCGTAAGAAAGAGAAGAATTTACATTAAAATCTCAAAAATATTTTGGAAATAATAATCTCTTTACTACCTTTGCCATCCCGATTCAAAAAGGGATCGGTAAAGGTAGTAAAGTTCTTTGCTGTAGGGCATTTTAGCCGATTGAAGGTGAGTTGAAAGAAATGTAGGGAAAGTGAAAAAAAATATTTGTTTTAATAAAATTTTCACCCTTATTTTGCACTCCCTTTAGCAAGAATGTTAAACTTTTTCTTGACAAAAGAATGCCAGCATAGCTCAGTTGGCCAGAGCTACTGATTTGTAATCAGTGGGTCGGGGGTTCGAATCCCTCTGCTGGCTCAAAAGTTATTTTAGTAAGTAAGTCGGGCAGGTTCCAGAGCGGCCAAATGGGGCGGACTGTAAATCCGCTGTCTTTCGACTTCACAGGTTCGAATCCTGTCCTGCCCACAAAAAAGAAAAAGAAGCAAGCTTTGCGGAGTGTGTCTGGGAGCAACGTAGCAGAGGCAAAGCGATGTGCGGGAGTAGCTCAGTTGGTAGAGCGACAGCCTTCCAAGCTGTAGGTCGCGGGTTCGAACCTCGTCTCCCGCTCTTTAAAGGCACCATCAACGCTGTTGTAGCTCAGGGGTAGAGCACTTCCTTGGTAAGGAAGAGGTCGTGAGTTCAATTCTCATCAACAGCTCAAAAAGTTTCGGATGCTGGGAAACCGGAAAGTCCTTCTGGGAAATTTCTGTGGCCGGTATCCGAAATTCGAAGTTTAACGCAGCCGGTAAGCTCAATGGATGAGCGTTCCGCCAGTAAGCGGAAAGGAGCGGGTTCAATTCCTGCGGCGGGCTCCAGTTTGTAATAAGTTAACAACTAATAAAGCAATAAACTTTACAAACCATCTTAAAAAAAATACAATGGCAAAAGAAACCTTTAAGCGGGATAAACCCCACGTTAACATTGGTACCATTGGTCACGTTGACCACGGTAAAACTACCTTGACTGCTGCCATTACTACAATTCTGGCAAACAAGGGCTTGGCTGAGAAGAAAGGATATGATGAGATCGACGCGGCTCCTGAAGAAAAAGAAAGAGGTATCACCATCAATACAGCACACGTAGAGTATCAGACTGCAAACCGTCACTATGCTCACGTTGACTGCCCTGGCCACGCTGACTATGTGAAAAACATGATCACCGGTGCCGCCCAGATGGACGGTGCTATCCTGGTAGTAGCTGCTACCGACGGTCCGATGCCCCAAACGAAAGAGCACGTACTGCTGGCTCGCCAGGTAGGTGTTCCCCGTATGGTTGTATTCATGAACAAAGTTGACCTGGTGGACGACGCGGAGCTGCTGGAACTCGTTGAGATCGAGCTGCGCGAACTGCTGTCTTCCTATGGTTTCGACGGCGATAATGTTCCCATCATCCAAGGTTCCGCTACCGGCGCTCTCGCTGGCGACCCCCAGTGGATCGCTAAAATCGAGGAGCTGATGGAAGCTGTAGATACTTACATTCCCCTGCCTCCCCGTCCGGTTGACCAACCGTTCCTGATGTCTGTGGAAGACGTGTTCTCCATCACCGGTCGTGGTACTGTTGCTACCGGTCGTATCGAGCGCGGTCGTATCAAAGTGGGTGAGAACGTTGAGATCGTAGGTCTGCAAGCAGAATCTATGAAATCTACCTGCACCGGCGTTGAGATGTTCAAAAAACTGCTGGACGAAGGTGAAGCTGGTGACAACGCCGGTCTGCTCCTCCGCGGTATTGAGAAAACTCAGATCCGTCGCGGTATGGTTATCTGCCAGCCCGGTTCTATCACTCCCCACACTGACTTCAAATGCGAAGTATACGTACTGAGCAAAGAAGAAGGTGGCCGTCACACGCCGTTCTTCCAGAAATACCGTCCTCAGTTCTACTTCCGTACTACGGACGTAACTGGCGAGGTTGAGCTGCCGGCAGGTGTTGAAATGGTTATGCCTGGTGATAACATCGGCCTGACTGTTAAACTGATCCAGCCGATCGCTATGGAAAAAGGTCTGAAATTCGCTATCCGCGAAGGTGGCCGTACCGTAGGTGCAGGTCAGGTGACTGAAATCCTGAAATAATCGGTAGGCAACTACTGAGAAAATAAAAAAAGCCATCAGTTCTTGCGTAAGTAATCTTCGAAAGATTATCTTTAAAGACGATGAAAGCGAAAGGTGCTGATGGCTTATACACGGGCATGGTGCAACGGTAGCATACGGGTCTCCAAAACCTTTGATCTGGGTTCGAATCCTAGTGCCCGTGCGGATTAAAAAAATAAAATTGCCGGAAAGTTAAATTGCAGATTTCTTATTCAATAAATCCGCAATTTCCCTTGAAGGCAATTTTTATCGTTCATAACAGGATTGTTTTTTAACTTCAATCCCAAGAAAATATCACATGAACAAAGTCACCAACTACTTCAGAGAATCCTACCACGAACTGGTACATAAAGTATCCTGGCCTACCTGGAAGGAACTGCAGTCCTCCACGATGATCGTACTGATCGCCACCGTTATCATCACCCTGATGGTATGGGGAATGGACACCGCGTCCCACCTGGTTTTATCGCAATACTATAAACTGTTTCAATAATGGATGAAGCCCAAATCCCCACTCAGCCCGCTCAGGAAACCAAATGGTACGTGCTGCGCGTGGTAAGTGGCAAAGAGAAGAAAGTAAAGGAGTACCTGGATATCGAGATTCGCCGCAGCGATTGGGCTAATGTCATCACCCAGGTTTTCCTGCCCGTGGAAAAAGTTTATAAAGTGCAGGCTGGTAAAAAAGTAATGCGCGAGAAAAACTTCTACCCCGGTTACGTGATGATCGAAGCCATCGAAGGTAAAATGAACGATGAAGTGATCCAGGCCATCCGTAACGTTTCCGGCGTGATCCACTTCCTCGGCAAAGAAAAGCCCATCGCCCTCCGCAAATCCGAAGTCAATAAAATGCTCGGTAAAGTAGACGAGATCTCCGACCAGGGCCTCACCATGAGCGAACCCTTCATCGTCGGCGAAACCATCAAGATCATCGACGGCCCTTTCAACGACTTCAACGGCGTCATCGAAGAAGTACTCGAAGACAAGAAGAAACTGAAAGTAACCGTGAAAATTTTCGGCCGCGCCACTCCGGTAGAGCTGAACTTTATGCAGGTAGAAAAAATCAGCTAAGCTGCTTTTCACCATATTCGAAGAGGTTGCCACCCGGCAGCCTCTTTTTTTATGCCCGGAAGTCTATAACCATTGTATTTCAATTTGCAGGCCGCCAGCCCGGCACTATGCTACTGCCCTGTTTTTCGCAGCCCCACGAAAAAGGCGGCTACCGGGATACCCGGGTACCGCCTTGATTTGTTATGAATGCCGTTGCGGAGAGGCCTACTTCCGCGTCAGCTTCATTTCCATGCTCTTAAACTCTTTACCGTCCTGCATCATGTACATTTCCATCATTTGGGTGTTGTCGTCCACCCATTTGAAAACTTCCCGGATACCGAGCGGCTTACCCATGGGGTCTGTCGATTCGCCGGTGAGGGTGAGTGTGCGGGTAGCCTCGTCCAGCTTGCCTTCCAGTACCATGATGCCGGTACTCATATTGTCGTACCAGATCGATTGGAACACTTTCTTGGCATTGTCGTAGGCCGTGATCCCGTGGCCCTCGAACTGCATGCCGCCCATGTCGCCCGTATGCACCGACTCCTGGTAGCGGTCGCCCAGGACCATCC
Source organism: Chitinophaga pollutisoli (assembly GCF_038396755.1). Lineage (NCBI taxonomy): Bacteria > Pseudomonadati > Bacteroidota > Chitinophagia > Chitinophagales > Chitinophagaceae > Chitinophaga > Chitinophaga pollutisoli. The sequence goes on from NZ_CP149822.1 coordinate 4,452,806, forward strand.
GGTACACGCAGGTGCCGGTGGATTTGGAAGAAGGCCCGTCGGGCGACATCCAGAAGGTGAGATCGGTATTCCAGGTGCCGGTGGACATGGACATCATTTTGTGCATGGGGCCCGGCGTCATGTAGTCCATCCACGCTTTTTGGGCGGCTTCTTCCTGTGCGGTGGCGGATAAAAATGTACTGCAGGCGAGGAGCATAAACAAACATATGCGTTTCATAACGAAGGGGGTTTAATGTCCCTGAAGTTACGAAATACCTGTATCGGCAACTTTTTGCCTGTTGCGACATGCAATTAGCGGGTGAGTTGCAGGCAGACGGCATTTTGAACGGCTACTGTATTCCCTGTGTTGGTCAGCTGGCCGGTTTCGGCGTTTCTGCTGAAAACGGCGATTTGCCCGCTTTTTTGAAGGGCGCAGTACAGCAGGGAGCCATCGGCGGAGAGGCAGAAGTTGCGGGGCTCCTTGCCGGGGAGGGCCTGGTGGCCGGCGGGCTCGAGGCCGTTGCCGGTGACGCGGAAGATGGCGATCTGGTGGACATCGCCACGCAGGGAGGTGTAGAGAAATTTACCGTCGGGCGAAAGGTGGATGTCGGCGCCGCTGGGATTGTCCCCATTGTAGCCGGGGGGAGTGGCGGGTAGGGTTTGCCGGGGCGTGAGGGCGCCGTTCTCATAATCGTACACCTGGATCTGGCCGGTAAGTTCCAGTACGACGAACAGTTGCCTGCCATTGGCCGAGAAGGCCATGTGCCTGGGTCCTCCGCCGGGGGCGGTAGTGGCGAAAGGTTGCTTCGCGGGGCTGAGGGGGCGTTGGGCGTGGGAGGGTTGGTAGTGATATATATAAATGCGGTCGGTACCGAGGTCGGCGGCGAGGAGGAATTGGCCGTCGGGAGAGAAGATGGCCGAGTGGGCGTGGGGGGCTTCCTGGCGTTTTTTGTTGGGACCGTTGCCGCTGAAGTGGAGGCGTTGGATGGCGGGGCGGGGGATGCCGGCGGGGTCTGTGGGGAAGATCGTGAGGCTGCCGCCGCCGTAGTTGGAAACGACGAGGTGCCGGTTTTGCGGGTCCGCGGTAACGTGGCAAGGGCCGTTGCCGGCGGGTTGCGGGGCGCCGGAGGGGGAGATGCTGCCGTTCGCGGCGATATGGTAAGCCTGGACAGAGCCGTTTTCCACTTCGGAGACGGCGTACAGGCGCTTGTTATCGGGGGAGAGGTAGAGGAAGGAAGGGTTGGCGATGCCGCTGAACGTGTGCGCGGGGGATAGGTAGGGCGGCTGGGGGCCGGGTGTGAGGGTGTGGATCCCTGGTGCGGAGGCGGCCGCATAGGTGCCGACGAACATAAAAGTGTTTTTCATGCCGGAAGGTGGGTTTGGGTTTGAGTGGAACAAAAGCGTGAAAAGTAGCACTAGCATGTGGAAAAGTCTTATGGGGGATAAATTTATAAAAAAGGCGGGACGGATGGGGAGAAAATAATGGAAGGGGTGGTGGATGGGACGGGAAAGCGTGAGAAAATCCTTATCTTTGCAAGGCTCGGCGCGAATGATATATTCTTTTCATTTTCAACCCCTTAGTCATAATACAATTTTCCTATCCCCGTATAATAGCAAAAAAAATGCCGAAGTCCAAATAAATTTTGCTAATCAATTAAATATTACCTACCTTTGCATCCCCCTTAAAATGTCTTTTAACGAACGACTTTTGAGTTTTGGGAGTTTCGCCTTCCGGGAACGGGAGGGGGGACGTTTAACCAAATTAAAAACAACACAATGGCAAAAGAGATTGCAACGTATGTGAAATTGCAGGTAAAGGGCGGCCAAGCCAACCCTGCTCCTCCGATTGGCCCTGCTTTGGGTTCGAAAGGTGTGAACATCATGGAGTTCTGCAAACAGTTCAATGCCCGCACCCAGGACAAAATGGGTAAGGTATTACCGGTGTTACTGACTGTTTACACGGACAAATCCTTTGATTTCGTTATCAAAACTCCTCCGGCTCCGGTTCAACTGCTGGAAGCTGCGAAGGTTCAGAGTGGTTCCAAAGAGCCTAACCGTAACAAGGTGGGTAAAGTATCCTGGGATCAGGTGGAGGCTATCGCGAAAGACAAGATGCCTGACCTGAACTGCTTTACGCTGGAAAGCGCCATGAGAATGGTAGCTGGTACTGCGCGCAGCATGGGTATCACCGTAGACGGTAAAGCACCCTGGGAAAACTAAATTGTTCACCCTGTGCAAGCAGGAAAAACGTAAAACATTCTGAAAATGGCAACGAAAAAAAGAAAAGTAGCTGACACGAAGGTGGACAAGAACAAGTCTTACAGCCTGAAAGAGGCGTCCGCACTCGTAAAAGATATCAACTGCACGAAGTTCGACTCTTCTGTCGATCTGCATATCCGTCTGGGCGTAGATCCCAAGAAAGCCGACCAGGCTATCCGTGGTTCTGTAACACTGCCCCACGGTACTGGTAAAACCAAGAAAGTACTGGTACTCTGCACGCCTGACAAGGAAGCTGCTGCAAAAGAGGCTGGTGCTGACTTCGTAGGTCTGGATGATTTCATCGCGCAGATCGAAGGTGGCTGGACTGATGTTGACGTGATCATTGCGACGCCCGCAACGATGCCGAAGATCGGTAAGCTGGGAAAGATCCTGGGCCCCCGTAACCTGATGCCGAACCCGAAGACCGGTACTGTTACCAACGACGTAGCAGCTGCTGTAAACGAGGTGAAAGGCGGTAAGATCACTTTCAAGGTAGATAAAGCAGGTATCATCCACGCTTCTATCGGCCGTATTTCCTTCGCTCCCGAGAAGATCGAGCAGAACAGCCAGGAGCTGATCAACGCGATCATCAAGCTGAAACCGGCTACGGCGAAAGGTACTTACCTGAAAGGTTTGAGCATGGCAGCGACCATGAGCCCGGGTATCGTAATCGACACTAAATCTGTTCAAAACTAATTGACGGCCGTTGGTGCCGGAGCCGTGAGGCTGTGAAGGCAGTAAGTCGTCAATGCTAAATAAATTGCAATGAACAAAGACCAGAAAAATGAAGTGATTGAGCTGCTGAAAGGCAAGTTTACTCAATATAACAACTTCTATATCACCAATACCGAGTCACTGACGGTAGCGCAGGTGAACCACCTGAGAAGGGTTTGTTTCGACAAGAACGTGGAAATGAAAGTGGCGAAGAACACCCTGATCAAGAAGGCGCTCGAGAGCCTGGACGGTGAGAAATATCAAGGGATCTACGAAGCGCTGAACGGCGTAACGGCCCTGATGTTCTCCGACAGCCCGAAAGAGCCTGCGGTTATCCTGAGCACTTTCCGTAAGGCGAATGCGAAACTGGAAAAGCCTGTTCTGAAAGCTGCGTTTGTAGCGGAGGAAATCTACCTGGGCGACGACCAGCTGGCTAACCTGGTGAAAATCAAGACCAAGAACGAGCTTATCGGCGAAGTTATCGGTCTGCTGCAATCTCCTGCGAAGCGCGTAATCGCTGCCCTGCTCGAGAAAGGCAAGAAAGAAGAAGGTGGAGAAGCCGCTGCAGAAGTAGCTGCTCCCGCAGCCGAGTAATCGGTTACAACATTGGCTTCCAAGTCACAATATATTCTAATTCAACATTTTAAAACAACACAAAAAATATCATAAAATGGCAGACGTAAAAGCATTAGCTGAACAATTAGTAGGTCTTACTGTTAAGGAAGTACAGGAACTCGCAGACGTTCTGAAGAACGAATACGGTATCGAACCTGCTGCTGCTGCAGTTGTTGTAGCTGCTGACGGTGGTGGCGGAGCTGCTGCTGCTGAAGAGAAAACTGCTTTCAACGTAGTTCTGAAATCTGCAGGTGCAAGCAAACTGAACGTAGTTAAGGTTGTAAAGGACCTGACTGGCCTCGGTCTGAAAGAAGCCAAAGAACTGGTTGACGGTGCACCGAAATCAGTGAAAGAAGGCGTTAGCAAGGCTGAAGCAGAAGATCTGAAAGCGAAGCTGACAGAAGCTGGCGCTGAAGTTGAAATTCAGTAATTCTTTGCTTAATATACATTCTTTTTAAGGTCAAAAAGTGCTTCGGTACTTTTTGGCCTTATGCCCTTTGGGTACGTATCTTTCCCAGGATGGCCGGCAAACGGGAAATTACCGGTCGCGATGGTTGAAATACAATAATTTGGATGTTTTTGGCAAAGAATCGTTAATTTCCCTTATTCAATACAAGTCATATTAACTGCTAACTTCGAATATGTCTCTAAAAAAGCCCAAACTAACGAAAGAGTAAATTTTGGAAAGATCAAACAAGTTGCTGAGACACCGGATCTGTTGGCTATCCAAATCCAATCTTTCAAGGATTTCTTCCAATTAGAAACCACACCAGACAAGCGTAACAACGAAGGCCTTTTTAAAGTATTCAAGGAAAACTTCCCGATCACGGATACCAGAAATATCTTCAATCTGGAGTTCCTGGACTATTTCGTAGACCCTCCGCGTTATACCATCGAAGAATGTATTGAGCGGGGTTTGACGTATTCCGTTCCGCTGAAAGCGAAGCTTCGCCTCAGCTGTAACGACGAAGAACACGTCGATTTCCAAACCATTGTGCAGGATGTGTTCCTCGGGAACATTCCCTACATGACCCCCAGAGGTACTTTCGTTATCAACGGCGCTGAGCGTGTAGTTGTATCCCAGCTTCACCGTTCGCCCGGTGTGTTCTTTGGACAGTCCGTGCATCCCAATGGTACCAAGATCTACTCTGCAAGGGTGATCCCCTTCAAAGGTGCCTGGATGGAGTTTGCGACAGACATCAACAACGTGATGTACGCTTACATCGACCGTAAGAAGAAGTTCCCGGTTACCACCCTGTTAAGGGCTATCGGCTATGAAACAGACAAGGACATCCTCGAGCTGTTCGGCATGGCTGACGAAGTAAAAGCAGACCGCAAGAATCTTGAGAAATACGCCGGCAAAAAGCTGGCTGCCCGCGTTTTACGCAGCTGGGTGGAAGATTTCGTGGATGAAGACACGGGCGAAGTGGTGAGCATCGAAAGGAATGAGATCGTGCTCGAGCGCGACTCCATCCTGGACGAAGCGAACATCGAACTGATCACCGATATGGCCGTGAAATCCGTATTTGTGCAGAAGGAAGAAGTAAGCGGCGACTTTGCCATCATTTACAATACCCTCAACAAAGACACCTCCAACTCCGAGCTGGAAGCCGTTCAGCACATCTACCGCCAACTGCGCGGTGCAGATGCGCCGGATGATGAAACAGCAAGGGGTATCATCGATAAATTATTCTTCTCCGACAAACGCTATGACCTGGGCGATGTAGGCCGTTACAAAATCAACCGTAAACTGGGCCTCGCCACAGCACTCGATATGAAAGTGCTGACCAAACAGGATATCATCGCGATCATCAAATATCTCGTTCAGCTGACCAACGGCAAGGCGGAGATCGACGATATCGATCACCTGTCCAACCGCCGCGTCCGCACCGTGGGCGAGCAACTGTACGCGCAGTTCGGCGTAGGCCTGGCGCGTATGGCCCGTACCATCCGCGAGCGTATGAACGTACGTGACAACGAGGTATTTACGCCGGTAGACCTGATCAATGCGAGGACGCTGTCTTCCGTGATCAACTCCTTCTTCGGTACCAGCCAGCTTTCCCAGTTCCTGGACCAGACCAATCCCCTGTCCGAGATTACGCACAAGCGTCGTATCTCCGCACTCGGGCCCGGCGGTCTGTCCCGCGAGCGCGCAGGCTTCGAGGTGCGTGACGTACACTATAGCCACTATGGCCGTCTCTGCACGATCGAAACGCCTGAAGGTCCGAACATCGGTCTGATCTCCACCCTGTGCGTTCATGCCATGGTGAATGAGATGGGCTTCATCGAAACACCGTACCGCAAGGTGAAAGACGGTAAAGTGGACATGAACAAGATCGAGTACCTGAGCGCTGAGGAAGAAGACTCCGTTAAAATTGCACAGGCAAACGCCCCGCTCGACGAGAAGGGCGCGTTTACAGGCGATAAAGTGAAATCCCGCGAAACCGGCGATTTCCCGATCCTCGACCCGGGAGAAGTCGAATTCATGGACGTGGCGCCGAACCAGATCGTGGGTCTGAGCGCTTCCCTGATTCCGTTCCTCGAGCATGATGACGCCAACCGTGCGCTCATGGGATCGAACATGCAACGGCAGGCCGTTCCGCTGATCGCCCCCCAGGTTCCCATTGTGGGTACCGGCCTGGAAGGCAAGGCAGCGCGTGACTCCCGCCTGCAGATCACTTCGAAAGGCAAGGGCGTTGTGGAATTCGTTGACGCCAACGAGATCCACGTTCGCTACGAGCGCGACGAAATGCAGAAACTGGTGAGCTTCGAAGACGACCTGATCGTTTACCAGCTGACCAAATTCGTTAAAACCAACCAGAGCACCTGCATCAACCTTCGTCCGGCCGTGAAGAAAGGACAGAAGGTGGAGGAAGGGGACTTCCTGACGGAAGGTTACGCCACCCGCGCCGGCGAGCTGGCACTGGGCCGCAACCTGAAAGTAGCGTTCATGCCCTGGAAAGGTTACAACTTCGAGGATGCTATCGTAATCTCGGAGCGCGTAGCCAAAGAAGACTGGTTTACCTCTATCCATATCGACGAGTACGAGCTGGAAGTGCGCGACACCAAGCTGGGTGAAGAAGAACTGACGCCGGATATCCCGAACGTGAGCGAAGAGGCCACCAAGGACCTGGATCAGAATGGTATCATCCGTGTAGGTGCGCACATTAAAGAAGGCGACATCCTTATCGGTAAGATCACTCCCCGCGGCGAAAGCGATCCTTCTCCGGAAGAAAAGCTGCTCCGCGCGATCTTCGGCGACAAGGCTTCCGATGCGAAAGACGCATCCCTGAAGGCGCCCCCGTCCACCGAAGGCGTTGTGATCGATAAAAAACTGTTCTCCCGCGCGAAGAAGGACAAAAACTCCAAAACCCGCGAGAAAGCAGCCCTTGAGAAACTGGAGAAAATCCACCAGAAAAACGAGGAAGACCTGCTCGAAGTACTGATGGGCAAATTGCTGACCCTGCTGAAGGAAAAAACTTCCGCGGGCATCACCAACACCTACGGTGAAGTACTGATTTCCAAAGGCTCCAAGTTCTCCAACAAGAACCTGGCGAATGTGGATTTCCAGAACGTAAACCCGCTGGGCTGGACGACCGATCAGGACACCAACGACCAGATCAACACCCTGCTCCACAACTACAACATCAAGTACAACGAGGAGCTGGGCCGTTATAAACGTGAGAAATTCAACATCTCCATCGGTGACGAACTGCCTGCAGGCGTACTGAAACTGGCGAAGGTTTACCTGGCCAGCAAACGTAAACTGAAGGTGGGCGACAAGATGGCGGGCCGCCACGGTAACAAAGGTATCGTAGCCAAGATCGTGCGTGATGAAGACATGCCGTTCCTGGAAGATGGTACACCGGTAGACATCGTACTGAACCCCCTGGGCGTACCTTCCCGTATGAACCTCGGGCAGATTTACGAAACCGTACTGGGCTGGGCCGGTCAGAAACTGGGCGTTCGTTTCGCCACTCCGATCTTCGACGGTGCGAGCACCGAAGAAATCGCGGGTTACATTTCTGAAGCGAAACTGCCGAGCTTCGGCCACACTTACCTGAGCGATGGCGAAACCGGCGAACGCTTCCACCAGAAAGCGACCGTAGGTATCATCTATATGCTGAAACTCAGCCACATGGTGGACGACAAGATGCACGCCCGTTCAATCGGACCCTACTCCCTCATCACGCAACAGCCCCTGGGTGGTAAAGCCCAGTTCGGTGGCCAGCGTTTTGGTGAGATGGAGGTGTGGGCACTCGAAGCTTACGGTGCATCCAATATCCTGCAGGAACTGCTCACCATCAAGTCCGACGATATCGTGGGCCGCGCGAAAGCTTACGAATCGATCGTTAAGGGCGACAACATCCCGAAAGCGGGTGTTCCCGAGTCCTTCAACGTATTGATCCACGAGCTGAGAGGCCTGGGTCTGGACCTGAAATTCGACTGATAACTGTATTCAAGCGAGGCTTGGACGGAATTTCAACCGTCCGGGCCTCCTTCAGATACCGTCGTAGCAGAATGCAGTAACCGCGTGAATGTTCAGAATGATTAAGGAAAAGGAAACCTGATTAGCCGGCTTCACGCAAGACATTGAGTTTTCTTTAAACAACATACAATGGCCATCAAGAAAGAAAATCGTCCCAAATCAAATTTTAGCAGCATTACCATCAGTCTCGCTTCACCGGACACCATCCTGGAGCGTTCTTATGGCGAAGTGCTGAAACCCGAAACCATCAACTACCGGACCTACAAGCCGGAGCGCGATGGTTTGTTCTGCGAAAGGATCTTCGGTCCTGTAAAGGATTACGAGTGCTATTGCGGAAAGTATAAGCGTATCCGTTATAAGGGCATTGTGTGCGACCGCTGTGGGGTAGAAGTGACAGAGAAGAAAGTGCGTCGTGAAAGAATGGGGCACATCCGCCTGGTGGTGCCCGTAGTTCATATCTGGTATTTCAAATCATTACCCAATAAAATCGGTTACCTGCTCGGCATGAGCTCCAAGAAACTGGAAACCATCGTTTATTACGAACGTTATGTGGTGATCCAGTCTGGTGTGAAGCAAGAGAAAGGCCTCAACTATGCAGACCTGCTGACGGAAGAAGAGTACCTGGATATCCTGGATACCCTTCCGAAAGACAACCAGCTGCTGCCCGACGAGGATCCGAACAAGTTCATCGCGAAGATGGGCGCTGAAGCGGTAGAAATGATGCTTTCCAGGATCGACCTGGACGGCCTTTCCTACCAGCTCCGCAACCAGGCTGCCACGGAAACTTCCCAGCAGCGTAAAGCCGAGGCCCTCAAACGCCTCAGCGTGGTGGAAGCCTTCCGCGATGCCAATGGCCGTGTAGACAACCGCCCGGAATGGATGGTGATGCAATACATCCCCGTTGTTCCGCCGGAATTGCGCCCGCTCGTTCCCCTGGACGGTGGCCGCTTCGCGTCTTCCGACCTCAACGACCTCTACCGCCGCGTAATCATCCGCAACAACCGTCTGAAACGCCTGATCGAGATCAAGGCGCCCGAGGTGATCTTGCGTAACGAAAAACGTATGCTGCAGGAAGCCGTTGACTCCCTGTTCGATAACAGCCGTAAATCCAATGCCGTGAAAGCGGAAGGCGGACGCGCGCTGAAATCGCTCTCCGACGTACTGAAAGGCAAGCAAGGCCGTTTCCGTCAGAACCTTCTCGGTAAACGTGTGGACTACTCCGGTCGTTCCGTTATCGTGGTAGGCCCTGAACTGAAACTGCATGAGTGCGGCCTTCCGAAAGATATGGCTGCGGAGCTGTTCAAACCGTTCATTATCCGCAAACTCATTGAAAGGGGCATCGTTAAAACCGTGAAATCGGCCAAGAAGCTGGTAGACCGGAAAGAAGCCGTGGTTTGGGACATCCTGGAAAACGTACTGAAAGGTCACCCGGTGATGCTGAACCGTGCTCCGACCCTCCACCGTTTGTCCATCCAGGCTTTCCAGCCCAAACTGGTGGAAGGTAAAGCGATCCAGCTGCACCCGCTCGTGTGTTCCGCGTTCAACGCCGACTTTGACGGTGACCAGATGGCGGTACACGTGCCTTTGAGCAACGCCGCGATCCTGGAAGCACAGCTGCTGATGCTGTCTTCGCACAACATCCTCAACCCGCAGAACGGTACGCCGATCACCCTGCCTTCCCAGGACATGGTTCTCGGTCTGTACTACATCTCCAAGGGTAAAAAATCCACCGAAACCGAAATCGTGAAAGGCGAAGGCAAAGCTTTCTACTCCGCGGAAGAGGTGATCATCGCGCACAACGAAGGCCGTGTTGACCTGCACGCCAACATCCGTGTAAAAGCGGACGTTCGCAAGGAAGACGGTACCCTGGAGCGCAAACTGATCGAAACTACGGTGGGCCGTGTGATCTTCAACGTATACGTTCCGAAGGAAGCAGGTTTTGTAAACGCCCTGCTGACCAAGAAATCACTGCGTGAAATCATCGGCGACATCATCAAAGCGACCGACATTCCGAAAACCGCGAAGTTCCTGGACGACATCAAGCAATTGGGTTTCCGTACGGCATTCCGCGGTGGTCTGTCCTTCAATATCAATGACCTGATCATCCCCGACGCCAAGCAGCTCATGATCGACGGTGCTGCCGGCGAGGTGGACGAAGTGTGGGATAACTACAACATGGGTCTGATCACGAACAACGAGCGTTACAACCAGATCATCGACATCTGGAGCCGTGTGGACACGAAAGTGACCGAAACGCTGATACGCGAGCTGGCATCCGACAAACAGGGCTTCAACTCTGTGTACATGATGCTTGACTCCGGCGCCCGTGGTTCCAAACAACAGATTAAACAGCTGGCCGGTCTTAGAGGTCTGATGGCGAAACCGCGTAAATCCGGTTCCTCTGGTTCCGAGATCATCGAGAACCCCATCCTTTCCAACTTCAAGGACGGTCTGAACGTATTGGAATACTTCATCTCCACGCACGGTGCCCGTAAGGGTCTTGCGGATACGGCACTGAAAACGGCGGATGCGGGTTACCTGACCCGTCGTCTCGTTGACGTTGCGCAGGACGTGGTAATCACCGAAGAAGATTGCGGCACCCTCCGTGGTATCGCGACTTCCGCGCTGAAAGACAACGAAGAAGTAGTAGAACCGCTGTATGATCGTATCCTCGGCCGTACGTCTCTCCACGATGTGTTCAATCCTTCGAACGACGAGGAGCTCTTCGTTGCCGCAGGCGAACAGATCACTGAAGAGATCGCGCGTAAGATCGAGGAAAGCACTATCGAAACGGTGGAAATCCGTTCCGTACTCACCTGCGAAAGCAAACGTGGCGTGTGCGTTAGATGCTATGGCAAAAACCTGGCGACCGGTTACACGGCGCAACGTGGCGACGCTGTGGGTATCATCGCGGCACAGTCCATCGGTGAGCCTGGTACACAGCTGACACTGCGTACGTTCCACGTAGGTGGTGTGGCCGGTTCCGCATCGGTAGAATCCACCCTGGCAGCGAAATTCGACGGTACCGTACAGTTCGACGGCCTCCGTACCACTACCTTCGAAAACAACGAAGGCGAGAAAGTACAGGTGGTAATCGGCCGTACCGGTGAGTTGAGGATCATGGACGTGAAAAACGACCGCTTGCTCATCACCAACAACATCCCTTACGGTTCTACCCTGAACGTGAAAGATGGCCAGAAAGTGGTGAAAGGCGACGTGATCTGCACATGGGACCCCTTCAACGCCGTTATCGTTTCCGAAATCGCCGGTAAGATCCGGTTCGACAGCATCATCGAGGGTATCACCTTCCGTGAAGAAGCTGACGAGCAAACCGGTCACCGCGAGAAAGTGGTTATCGAAACTAAAGACAAGAACAAGATCCCGTCCCTCCTCGTGGATGGCAATAAAGAGGTGAAATCGTACAACTTGCCGGTGGGTTCCCACATCATCGTCGAAGAAGGCGTGAACGTGAGAGCTGGTCAGGTGATCGTGAAGATCCCCCGCGTAATCGGTAAGCTCCGCGACATCACCGGTGGTCTGCCCCGTGTAACTGAGCTTTTCGAAGCCCGTAACCCGAGCAACCCCGCCATCGTATCTGAGATCGACGGTGTAGTAGCTTTTGGTAACATCAAGCGTGGTAACCGCGAGATCATCATCGAAAGCCGCGAAAGCCACGTGAAAAAGTACCTCGTTCCGCTGACCCGCCACATCCTGGTACAGGACGGCGACTTCGTGAAAGCAGGTACCGCACTGTCCGACGGTTCCATCACCCCGGCCGATATCCTCTCCATCAAAGGTCCGTTTGCCGTACAGGAGTACCTCGTAAACGAGATCCAGGAGGTATACCGCCTGCAGGGTGTGAAGATCAACGACAAACACATCGAGGTGATTGTTCGCCAGATGATGCGCAAGGTAACCATCGAAGATCCGGGAGATACCCGCTTCCTCGAGGGCGATACTACCGACAAGTTCGAGTTCTTTGAAGAAAATGACCAGATCTTCGACAAGAAAGTGGTAACCGAAGCCGGTGAATCCGCTACGATGAAGGCTGGCCAGATCGTAACACTCCGCCAGGTACGTGAAGAAAACTCCGTGCTGCGCCGCTCCGACAAGAAGCTGGTGGAATACCGCGACGCGGAAACGGCTACTTCCAGCCCGCTCCTCCTCGGTATCACTAAGGCTTCGCTCGGTACGCACAGCTGGATCTCGGCAGCGTCCTTCCAGGAAACGACCAAAGTACTGTCTTCCGCAGCCATCAACGGCAAAACGGACGATATGCTTGGCCTGAAAGAGAACGTAATCACGGGTCACCTGATACCGGCCGGTACCGGTCTGAGAGAATTCGAGAACATGATCGTAGGTTCGAAAGAAGAATACGACATCCTCGCATCCTCGAAAGAAGTGTTCCAGTTCGACGAAGAAGAATAGGTCTCGCACCGAATCATATTCCAAGGCCGCTCCACCCGGGGCGGCCTTTTTTTATTTCCGGAACCGTATTAAGTTCTTATTAAAAAGCCTGGGAACCCCTTGGATTTATCCGCTCGCCACCGTATTTTGTAACTTTATGTAACTGACTTGAAAGCAGAACATAATAATCCGTAAGTTGACGAAATATTAAACAAGCATAGAAAACACATTACCATGCGTCTACGTTATCGAATGATGATTCCGGCATTACTGGCCGCTGCGGCGGTGAACGGGCAGGCGCCCGCATTTCACCTGGACAATTACACCATACCGAAAGGCAAGTCCGGCGCGGTGATCGGGCAGGTGTATGCCGGCCTGGAAGCTGCCAAAGGCGTGAAACTGGCGGAAGATACTTCGGGCCTGTTCATGATCGGCAAGAAGGGAGAAGTGCGTTTGAAGAAGAAGAAAAGCATCGGCGAATCTTCGGCCGTGCAATACGCGGTGACGCTGGAGCTGAACGGGCAGAAAGAGCCGTTTATTTTCGTGAAAGATGATTTCGCGCGCAATAAGATCGTGGCCCACCGTGGCGCGTGGAAGCATACGGGTGCAAGCCAGAACTCCATTTCTTCGCTGCGCGATGCGGTACGCCTGGGCTGCGAGGGCACGGAATTCGACGTTTGGTTGTCTAAAGACGGCGTGCCGGTGCTTTCGCATGATCATCACATCGGGGGCAAGGTCGTTGAAGAAACCAATATGGCCGATCTCGCCACGATCGAACTGAATAGAGGGGACCGCGTGCCCACGTTCGAGCAGTACCTCGAAGACGGCATGAAGCAAAACATCACCCGCCTGGTGCTGGAGCTGAAACCTTCCAAAACCGGTCGCGGCGAACAGCTGGCGCAGGCGTGCTACGACCTCATCCGCAAGCATAAATCACAGGCCTGGATGCTGTATATCAGCTTCGATTATAATATCTGCAGGAAACTGGTGGCCCTCGACCCCCATGCCAAGGTGGCCTACCTCAATGGCGACAAATCACCCGCGGAACTGAAAGCCGCCGGGATCTGGGGCTTCGATTACGCCTGGAAGGTCATCGATAAAGACATGACTATCTTCCAGCAGGCGAAGAAAAGCGGCGTAACGGTGAATATCTGGACGGTGAACGACCCTGCGCAGATGGACACTTACCTCAAGGCCGGGACGGATTTCCTGACCACCGACGAGCCGGAAATTGCACTCGAAAAGATGAAAAAGTAATGATAATGAAGGGGGACGATGTCCCCCTTTTTCGTTTTTAAGGGGAAATGTGCCTGCAAACCCTTACCTGACCTATCTTTCCACTATTTTCTTTTTAACGTTTTTTTATATCCCAAAAACCTTATTTTAGCCGCCGCAACAATCTCATTATATCCAAGCGTACTAAAAATCTACCGATCAACATGCACACCCGTCAACTTATTGTGAAAAATGGTTTATTTCTGATGGCGATCGCCGGCGTATTTGCAGCCTGTCAGCCAAACAACGGTAAATCCGCCGCCAAACCCGGTGCGGACTCATCCGTAAATGCCGCTGCCGGCGTACAAAAGCTTGCCTATGTAGATATTGATTCGCTGGAAGCTCATTACGATTATTTCAAAGACAAGAAGGCAGAACTGGACCGGAAGAAAGAAGCCGCCCAGAATGAGATCGCCGGCCGTGAGCGTGCGCTGCAGAACGAACTGCAATCGCTGCAGCAACAGGCGCCTACCATGACGCAGGCACAGGGCCAGGCTGCTGAAGCCAGCCTCCAGCGCAAAGCCCAACAGCATGAGGCAAACCGTCAGAACCTCATCGCGCAGCTGCAAACCCAGGAAGCGCAGTTCTCCGAAGATCTGCAGAAAAGACTGGAAGAAACGATTAAAACGGTAAACGGCAACCGCTACGCCTTTATCTTCTCATACCGCGCCGGAGCGTCCAATATCCTGTACAAGGATGAAGCGTACGACATCACCGACGAAGTGATCAAGGCGCTGAACCAGGAATCTCCGAAAAAATAATTAAACGAATTTTACGTTTGATCCCGGTGTAGCAACCGGGATTTTCTTTTATCAACCATTTTATCAACCTCTACATGTCCAACCCTACGCATTCTTTCAAGCCTACTTTGAGTCTTGTTGACGCCACGATGATCGTGGCGGGCTCTATGATCGGTTCCGGCATTTTCATTGTATCAGCCGAAGTGGCCCGTTCCATGGGGTCTTCGGGCTGGATGATGGCCATGTGGGTGCTGGCCGGCGTGGTGACGCTGATCGCCGCCCTCAGTTACGGCGAGCTTTCCGGGATGTTCCCGAAAGCCGGCGGCCAGTACGTTTACCTGCGCGAAGCTTACAATCCTTTTATCGCATTTCTTTTCGGGTGGACGCAATTCGGCGTGATCCAGACCGGCACCATCGCCGCCGTGGCGATGGCTTTCGCCAAGTACCTCGGGTACCTGGCGCCGGGACTCGGGGAAACGAATGTCCTCTTTGCCATGCCGCTGGGCAGCTGGAATTTTTCGGTCAATATGGCCCAGATCATCGCCATTCTTTCCATCGTGCTGCTCACCTGGATCAATACCAAAGGAGTTAAAAACGGGAAGATCATCCAGACCGTTTTCACCTTTACCAAACTCTTCTCCCTGTTCGGCCTGATCATTTTCGGCCTACTGATTGGCGCGAAAGCGGAAGTTTGGAACGCCAACTGGGAAAACGCCTGGACAACGGCCAACCTCAAAATGGTGGACGGCCAGCTGGTGACAACGGCCCTCAGCGGCATGGCGTTCCTGGGCGCTATCGCCGTATCGATGAAAGGCACCCTGTTTTCCAGCGACGCCTGGAACAACGTGACGTTTATCGCCGGGGAGATCAAAAGCCCGGAGAAGAACATCGGGCGCGCCCTGTTCCTGGGAACTTTCATCGTGACCATCATCTATGTTGCCGCCAACCTCATGTACCTGGCCGTGCTGCCCTTTAACGAGATTGCTTTCGCGGAGAACGAAAGGGTAGGGGTAGCCGCCGCGGAGCGGATTTTCGGGCCCGGCGTGGGTGCCATGGCGATCGCTGTAATGATCATCATCTCGACGTTCGGGTGTAATAACGGGCTTATCCTTTCGGGGGCGCGGATTTACTATACTATGGCGAAAGACGGGCTGTTCTTCCGTAAGGCGGGCACGCTCAACAATTACGACGTTCCGGGTACGGGTCTGTGGATCCAGTGCCTCTGGGCCTCGCTGCTCTGCCTCAGCGGCAAGTACGGCGATCTGCTCACCATGGTAATCTTCGGCGTGCTGCTTTTCTATGTAATCACCATTATCGGGATTTTCGTGCTGCGCAGGACGCGCCCCGACATCCCCCGGAGCTACAAAGCCTTTGGTTATCCCGTGCTGCCCGCGCTGTACGTACTGGTGGCGCTGTCGCTCGCCGTGCTGCTGCTCATTTACGAGCCGGAATACGCGGTGCCGGGATTGGGGATTATCCTGCTGGGGATACCTTTGTATTTTGTCGCGAAGAAAGAGATAAAATAACCGGTTTGCTATAAGTAAAGCCGCGCAGCCAATTGGTTTGCGCGGCTTTTTGCGTGTATAAGAGAACAGGAATCAAGCCATTGTATGTGATAACACAGAATTTTCATCACTGCGGGAATAATACAGGCGCGTGGCGTAATTTAGAGGAAGAAGACCAGGAAATGCCAATTTAGCAAGACACACTTAAGACCCGATAACCCTGAAACTGCACTTCCTGCAAACAGATCATTAACCAGAAAGGCATGGAAAATCTCCACTACGATTTTCCTATCAATAATATCTGACTATTGTTGCCGGCCGTGTTGCGGGCGTCTCCAACACGCCGGCACCACATGGTCAGCGGAAGGTTTCGTGTATTCCGAAAATCATCGAAGCCCTCTTTAGAGAACCATTGAAAGCCTACACAATTGCATTCTCGAACATTCACATGATTTTATGCCCGGCACACTGTTTCCACAGCGTGCTTTTTTATTTACATTTGCTGCATGTTTACTGCACTTTGCATCGAAATTTTTGACCAGAGCATCCGCGATTACCATGTGGCCGACGACATCCACCAGGCGATCCGGAACCCTTATGAAAACACTACCGTAGAACATCTCCTGTATGCCAAAAACTGGATCGATACCGTTCAGTGGCACCTGGAAGATGTGATCCGCGACCCCGCCATCGACCCCGTGAAAGCGCTGGAAATGAAGCGCTGGATCGACCGGTCGAACCAGGAACGTACCGATATGGTGGAATATATCGACAGCTATTTTCTCGAAAAATATAAAGACGTGATCCCCGTGGCTTCGGCAGCCATCAACACCGAAAGCCCGGCCTGGGCCATCGACCGGCTGTCGATCCTCGGCCTCAAAATCTACCACATGCGGGAAGAAGCCACGCGCCCCGATGCCACCGAAGCCCACCGCGAAGCCTGCGCCCGCAAGCTGGACGTGTTGCTGGAGCAGCAGCGCGATTTATCCACCGCCATCGAAGCGCTGCTGGAAGATATTTCCAAAGGCCGCAAATACATGAAAGTGTATAAGCAGATGAAAATGTACAACGATCCCTCGCTCAATCCCGTTCTCTATGGGCAAAAATCCGGTCAATAAAACGACCCTGCTGGCCGTGCGCTTCAGCGCCATGGGCGATGTGGCCATGACTATTCCCGTTATGAAACAGGTGCTGGATACGTATCCGGACCTGACCATCGTATTCGTCACCAATAAGAACTGGGGCGCCCTCTGCCAGGGGATTCCCCGCCTCATATTCGTGCCGGCCGACCTCAAGGGCGAACACAAGGGCGTCAACGGCCTTTTCCGCCTCTTCCGGGCCGTCCGCGCGCAATTTCCGGGCATCCGCGCCATGGCGGACCTCCACCAGGTGCTTCGCAGCCAGATCATCCGGTCTTTTTTCCGCCTCACGGCCGTTAAAGTAGCGGTGATCGACAAAGGAAGGTCCGGGAAGAAGGCGCTCACGCGGAAAGACCATAAAATCCTCCGGCCGCTTACCTCCACCCTCGACCGTTACCGTGCCGTTTTCGCGAAGCTGGGCTACCCCGTGGCGGCCGATACGCCGGGCACGTTGCCGCGCAAACCCGCGGCGAAACAACAGATCGGCATCGCGCCGTTTGCCACCTACCGAGAGAAAACGTACCCCATTGAAAAGATGGAAGTGGTCATCCGCCAGTTGCGCGAGCGCACCGAAGCGGAAATCCTGTTGTTTGGCGGCGGGAAGGAAGAAACGGCGAAGCTGGAATCGCTGGCAAAACGTGTGAACGGATTGCAGGTGGTAGCAGGTAAGCATTCGCTGGAAGAGGAGCTGCGGATCATCAGCGGCCTGCAACTCATGGTAAGTATGGATTCGGCAAATATGCACCTGGCGTCGTTGTATGGCGTGCCCGTGGTGTCTGTATGGGGCGCCACGCATCCTTACGCGGGTTTCATGGGATTCGGGCAGCGGGAACAGAACGCGGTGCAGCTGGATTTATATTGCCGTCCTTGCTCGGTATTCGGGAGCAAACCCTGTTTCCGGGGCGATCACGCCTGTATGGAAGAACTTGCACCGGAGCATATCGTAGGGGCTGTGATGCGGTTGTTATAGTGTAAAAGCCTTTGCAGGAGGGAGTTACAGTACTTTTTTTCTAAAAAAGCGAACATTTTTTTGCAGAAATAAAAAAAATTATACTTTTGCAATCCCAACGAACGGTGCCCGATAGTATAATGGTAGTACGACAGATTTTGGTTCTGTTTGTCTTGGTTCGAATCCAGGTCGGGCAACAAGGAAAAAGCCGCTTTACGAAGCGGCTTTTTTATTTCAGTAAATGCCCGGTTTTCAAAAAATAACCGGCACTTTATTCTTTTCCATAATCGCCTGGAAACTGATCTGGTCGTTCCCGTCAAAAAGATCATCCATAGTGGAATACGTCATTTGAACTGACCGGCTTTTTCGTACAGGTTGATGCGGAAACCAAGCGGTACGGCATACAATACTTCCGTTGCATCCGCTACAAATACCATCTCCATGATCACTTCATGATATTCGTTTCGCGCCATGCGATGAAATGGCGATGGAAGAAATATTCCAGTGTGAGAAAATCTTCATGGTAACTGTAGATCATGCAATGTCTTCTGCGCGGCGCGGTTGCTGCCAAAGACGCCGGGGAAAGGATTTGTTCTGCGGCATGATCTTCACCGGCGGCGAAGATGATCCGGCCGTTCATGCGTTCCGGTTTTTCGAATTCGATGGGATATTGATCGATATTATCCCGCCATTTTTCGTAATCCGATTTTACCGCATCGATTTCCAAAACTTTCGAGGTAATGTATTGGAAACTTTCTCCCGCATCCTGCGGAAAAACAATCACCAGTTCGGGCGTTCCGCCGATGTTCACAAAAAGGAAAAAGCACCGAATGCGTAGTGCACTGCCAGCGGGCGTCTTTGATCATTTTTTCTACATATCGCGTCCGCGGTGATTGGCGATTTCAGGGAAAGAATGTTGTGGAAAAATGATATATCCGCATCTATGTTGTATGAAAATCTTCCTGTTGCTCATTTGTTCCCTGTTGGTATTTCCCGCTGCCGCGCAAACCATCGGCGAATGGCCGCTGCCGGCCGGGTTTCAACGAATGCTGCAAGCTTCCGGCAGCTTCGGCGCCTGGCTCCGCAACGTTCCCTTGAAAAAAACGACAACGGTGTATTTGTTCAACGGGGATAAGAAACGCAATCAATCGGCGCAGGTGGCTGTGCTGGATATTACCACCGGTAAAAAGGACCTCCAGCAATGTGCGGATGCCGTGATGCGCCTGTATGCGGAACATCTTTACGCGAACAATAAATACGGGCAGATCGTATTCAACGCCACCGACGGTACGCCGATAAATTACTCAGACTGGCGGAAAGGATGGCGATGGAAGCTTCGCGGCAACAAGCTCCTGAAATTACAAGTGACATCTCCCTGCGATACGCGCGCGTGTTTCGAAAGTTACCTGGAAACTGTATTCACATACGCCGGTACGATTTCGCTGAAAAAGCAGTTGCAGCCGGTTCGCAATATATCCGACATTCGCCCGGGCGATGTTTTCATTGAAGGCGGATCCCCCGGCCATGCGGTCATCGTGATGGATGTAGCGGTCAATATCCATGGCGACAAGAGATTCCTGCTGGCCCAGAGCTATATGCCTGCGCAGGACATTCATCTTTTAAAGAACCCCTCGTCCGCCAGCGCCTGGTATGCCCTTCCTGGAAGCACGTTGCGTACGCCGGAATGGACTTTTGGAAATGGAGGCGCTTTGATGCGGTTTAAATGAAGTGATTAATAAGACAAGGCGATTTCCTGCGTCCAGAAGTTTTTGTACCGCGCGACACCGGTTTCTTTCAGCAAGGGATTCATCATGGCCAGGCAATGCGTTTTACTGCCCATCCAACCATCCACAACTGTTTTTTCAGTGAGTATACCCAGCGCGATATTTTCCGCATAACTTTTCCAGTGGTATCCCATTTTGTGCAGGCGGTCGCCGCCCGTACTGCCGTTGCGGCCTATATGGCTCATATACACGCTGTCGTTCATTTCCTTGCTATGTAGCCAGGAGGCTTTTTCCAGGCGGATATTCCAGGTCAGGGGTGGCGCCGGCGGCATGTATTCTCCGCCGCAATTGCAGCCCTTGCTGCGATACGCATTGATGAGCCGGAGCATATTGGCGCTGTCGACGCGGTGCGTCATAACGAAAAACGAATCCCTGAAAGCGGGAATCTGCGCCAAGGTGGCGTTTTCGGGAGGGAGGTATTCTTCCAGCGGTTCCTTGGAGCAGGCGCAAAGGATAGCCAGGCCGGCGAAGAGGCAGGCAAACTGCAAGCTTTTCATATGTTGGATTTTGGCCGGACAAGACAGGGGCGCCAGGCCGGAAAATTTCCGGCCAAAAATAAAGTTGCCCGCGCCGGACTGTTGCCGGAGGTGATAATTACATGAATACGGAAAGCGGCTGTGAAGGAAAGTTATTCGGAGTGGTTAAAATGGCCGTTACCGGCTGCTCATCTGCGCAATAAAGCTAAACGCTAATTCTGGTACAAAAGTAAACCAGCAAGTACCTTCGGATAATGACCGCCGTCATCGGCGCGAATGATCGTCGTGCGATTGATGGCAAAAGCTGTAATTGCGTATTTTCATAGAATGGACAAGTTATTGATCCCCGTACATGTCCGTTCGTTTGTAGAGAAGGTGCTGGTTCGTATCCGCAAGGAGCGGGGACTGCTACTAAAGAATGGTTGATCTCTACGCTGGCCAATACTCCGTGCCCCCTGATTTGGCGGCCATATTCCCCATATGGATCGCCAGCGAGCTGTTTTTTGCGGTCAAAACATTGGAATCGGGCGTTTTGCCTTCCTGGATGCAGCGCCGGAAGTCTTCGAGCGCGTAGGTGGTGGGTTCGAGAAGGCGCTCGCCGGGCTGCAGCCATTTGATTTCTTCCGCGTCGCCCTGGGTTTTTACGCTGACAGTGGCGCCGGTGACGCCATCCACCGTTCCCAACCTGTTTTGGGTATTTTCGGCGTAGATGTAAGCATTCTCCCGCTGGATCTCTACCGTCGCTTTTTCTCCGAAAATTTTGATGTTATAGCTGTTGTAAGCGTTTGACAGCACCGAGGAAACGCTGGATTTAATCCCGCCCGGGTATTCGTATATGGCCCGGATGTGATCGTAGGTGTCCCGGCCGTCTTTCCAGTAATTGATGCCGCCCATGGCCACGGCGCGCGTGGGATTGGCGTCCAGCAGGAACTGGATCATATCGATTTGGTGGGCGCAGAGTTCAGACAGCGGGCCGCCGCAATACTCGCTATACATCCGCCAATTGACGATGCGTTCCAGTTTGGGATCGGAAACGGGATTGCGCCAGTCGGAATTGCGGTTGTACTGGCTTTCGAGGTGCGTGATTTTGCCAAGCCAGTTCTGGCCGATGATTTCCTTGATTTTGCGGTAGAGTCCATAATAACGGTATTGGTAGCCAACCTGGAGTACGCGGTTGCTCTCCGCTACCTTTTTCTCTACGGCCAGGGCTTCGGCGATATTATATGACAAAGATTTTTCGAGGTAGACGTGTTTGCCGGCCGACAGGGCGTCGATCGCCATGGGAGCGTGGAGGAAAAGTGGCGTGGCGATCACGACGGCGTCGAGGTTGCGGTCGTTGAGCAGTGCGCGGTGGTCGGTGTGGGCTTTCGCTTTGCCACCGGAGATGGTGATGGCTTTGCGGAGATTATCCGGCAAGATGTCGCAACAGGCGGTCACCTGGAAAGCCGGGATTTTCTGTAGTAAGGTGATGAGCCCGGCACCGCGGCTGCCGGTGCCGATGACGCCGACGCGGATCCGTGGGGCTGAGGCGGCGAGGAGCGGGGAGCTGAGGGCCATTCCGGCGATGGCGGCGGTGCCGGTGGCGAGGAAATTTCTGCGGGAAATGTGCGAAGCGGTCATCTTGATCAGTTTAAAATCCGTTTATCGTCAACATATTGAACTGCTATCGCAAATATAGCGTTAAAATTTTCTTTTTCTTATTTTATAATGAGTGATGTTTTCGTTTCATTGTTTTGTTGTTATTTTTCATTGTAAACGTACCTTTTACGCTTACTGCTGCACCTTTAATCCCGCCAAAATTGCGAAAATAGCTGTCGAAAGTAATGTTGGATTGCCGTTTTTTGTCCTGATTTTCAAATTTTCGATAATTATAGATAAGGAAACGAAAATGATTTGTTTTTGAAAGCTTTTTATTTACTTTTATGAAAGGGGTTTAAAAACATGCATACAATGAAAGAAAACTTTAAACTGAGATTCCTTGCCTTAATGCTTGCCTTCACAGCCGTTTCAACCACCGCGCTTGGGCAAGCGCTTACCGTGACAGGCACGGTTACATCGGAAAAAAATGGGGAGCCGCTTCCCGGAGTTTCCGTCACGTTATTGAATTCAACCAAATCAGCGATCACTGATGAAAAAGGCTTTTACCGGATTATTTTGCCTTCCTTGTCCGGGACACTCGTATTTACTTACATCGGCATGGAGAAAAAAGCGGAACCTATAGGCAACCGCACACTGGTTAACGTCCAGCTCGCAGAATCCAACAGCGCCCTGCAGGAAGTAGTTGTTACCGCCATTGGTATCGAACGAAAGCGCGCCGCGCTGGGATACTCCGCACAGGTAGTCAAAGGAAGCGAACTTACCGAAGCCCGCGAAGTGAACGTCGCTAACTCCCTCAAAGGGAAAGTCGCTGGCGTTTTCGTGAGCGCATCCGCAACGGGGCCCGGTGGTTCCAGTTATGTCAACATCCGCGGCGCCAGCTCGTTCCAGGGCAACAACCAACCGCTGTACGTGATCGATGGCGTACCCATCGATAACCAGACCGTCGGCGCGCCCGACCTTAACAACGCCCGCGGCACCGCCCGCGACTACGGCGACGGGATCGGCAACATCTCGCCCGATGACGTTGAAACCATCACGGTGCTCAAAGGCCCGAACGGTGCCTCGCTTTACGGCGCCCGCGGCGCCAACGGCGTTATCCTCATCACCACCAAAAAAGGAAAAGCCGGCAAACGCGCCAAAATCGATTTCAATTCCAACGCCGTATGGGAAAAGCCGCTCGTGACACCGCAGCGCCAGAATTCATACGGTCCGGGTTATGGCGAATCCATCGAGTCGTGGGACCTCGTTACCATCGACGGCCGCGAAGTGCGCCAGCTCCCCGCAGGCATCCCTGATATGTGGGGCGCTAAATTCGACGGCCAGCCCATCGCGCTCGAACTCTGGCCCAGCCTCGGCGTGTTCTCCTATACCGGGAAAGGCTCCGACGAGTCACGCAATTTCTACGCCACCGGCAGCACCTACACCAACTCACTCGCCGTTTCCGGCGGCACCGAAAAAGTGAATTACCGGGTGTCGTTTTCGGATCTGCGCAACAAGGGCATTTACCCCACATCCACCCTTGATCGCCAGACCCTAAACACCACCCTCGGATTCCAGGCTACGGATAAACTCTATATCGAAACCCGCGTCAACTACATCCGCCAGGCCGGGAAAAACAGGCCGGGCTTCGGTACCGATATCAATACCATCGGTATGTCGCTCAACCGTTTCCCCGCTTTCCTGTCGATGGACATGATGAAGGATTACAAAACACCCGACGGACAAGCCAATAACTGGACCGACGGCCGCCCGTTCAATCCTTACTGGGTGCTGAACGAGTTCCTCAGTACTGATAGCCGCGACCGTGTGAACGGCTACCTGCTGGCCCGGTATAAACTGGCGTCCTGGCTTACGTTGCAGGCACGCGGCGGCACCGACTTCTTCTTCGATGTACGCGATTCGCGCATTGGGGTGAATACGCCCACCGGCTCTGGGAACCTTCGCCGCGGACAGGTGAACAACGACCGTATCCGCATGCGGGAAGACAACTTCGACGTATTGCTCACGGCCAATGGCGCGCTGAGCGATAAATTCACCGGAACTTTCTCCGTGGGCGCCAACCGCCTCGACCGCAAGCAGCAGGAGATGACGCTGCAGGGCAATAACCTGAATATCGATCATCTCTATAATATCATCAACGCAGGCCTGGTGGTGCCGGCCGACCGCCTCAACCGCCGCCGCATGAACTCGGGATATTTTACCGGCCAGATCGGGTATAATAATTTCCTTTTCCTGGATATTTCCGGTCGTAACGACTGGTCGTCGACCCTCGGGGCCAATAACTACTCTTTCTTCTATCCCGCGGCCAGCGCCAGTTTCGTTTTTACTGACGCTTTCCAGATCAAAAATGACAAGTGGCTGAGTTTCGGTAAAGTGCGGTTGTCTTATGCCCAGGCGGGTAAAGACGCAAGCGCGTACCAGACGCAGATCGGGTATAACCTGAGCACGCTCAGTTACAATGGCCAGCGTATGGCTTCTACACCGGGGACTATTCCGCTGGTGGACCTCAAAAACGAACTGACGACTTCCTTTGAAACGGGTACGGAGCTGAAATTCTTCCGCGACCGCCTGGGGATCGACTTTACGTATTATCATGCACGCGCCAAAAACCAGATACTGGGCGTGGATATCCCGGCGCCTACCGGCTTTTCGCGCAAGCTGATCAATGCCGGTGAGATCCGTAATCGCGGTTTGGAGTTGATGGTAACGGGTACGCCTATATCGTCCCGCGGCTTCACCTGGAATATTTCCGTGAACGCCTCCCGCAACAGGTCGGAAGTGGTTTCCCTGGCGCCGGGCATCAATTCGCTGAATCTGTACAGCACGGGTGAAATGAGCATCGAGGCGCGGCCCGGACTGCCGTACGGCAATATCGTGGGTTACAAGTACAAACGGACGGCTACTGGCGAGAAGTGGCTCAACGCTGCCGGCGCTTACCAGCGGGATGCTACTACTTCGGTGCTGGGTAACGTGCAGCCGGATTACCTGGCGGGCATCACCAACAATCTTTCCTATAAAGGGGTAAGCTTGTCGTTCCTGATCGATGTAAGGCAAGGTGGAAAGATTTTCTCTTATTCCAAGCAGCAGCAATGGTCGGTGGGTACGGGTAAAGGCACGGAAAACGGCGACAACCTGATCGCCGATGGCGTGATCGAAGGGGCCGACGGTAAATTCACCCGTAGCAATATCGTGCTGGGAAGATCGGCTTATTACCAGAGTATGAGTTATGGCAATATCAGCGAAGAATTCGTGCTGGACGCCAGTTACATCGCGCTTCGCGAATTAACGCTGGGTTACAACGTCGGTAAGCATTTCCGTCAGGGCTTCATTCTGAAATCAGCCAAGCTGACGGCTGTTTGCCGCAACGTGTTGTATCTGAAGCAGAATAAGCAAATCAAGGAGATGGGCGCCAATCCGGAAGGTGGCTTCGGGCCGTTTACCGTGGCGCAGGGCTTTGAGTCTACCGGTGTGCCCATTACCCGCAATTTTGGTCTGAACCTTTCTGTTTCCCTTTAATTCACTGAAAAATTAGCATTATGCGATTGATATATAAATGGATCATGGTGGCTGGCGGATGCGTGGCGTTGGGAAGTTGTACGAAGGATTTCAAGGAAATCAACACCAATCCCACGCTCATCGGCCGGGATATCGTACAGCCGCAGCTGTTGTTTACCAGCGCTATTAAGAATTTCGTGTTCCAGAACCAGACGCACGGTCTGCTGGCGGATTACGCAGGCTATTATAAAAATCCCGCGTCCGGGAATGTTTTCCAGAACCGGGATTGGAGTAATCCATTCAATACCCATTACCGTAACTATCTCATCAATTTCTCCGAAATGATCCGGCTGTGCGAGCAAGATCCCTTGCGCAGGAACATGTTGAATATCGGTAGGATTTGCCGGGCGATGGTCTTCCAGCAACTGACCGACGCTTACGGTGATGTGCCATATTTCGATGCGGTGAAGTCAGTAGAAAATGTGATCGTACAACCTAAATACGATACCCAGGAAGCGATCTACCGCGAAATGCTGAAGGAGTTGGATGAGGCGTATGAAGCGCTGCAGAGCGATCCTGCCCAGTTCTCGCTGGGAAATGCGGATATCGTGTTGAAAGGGAATGTGGATGGATGGAAGCGGCTGGCCAACTCGTTGCGCCTCCGCATGGCGATGCGCGTACGTTACGCGGCGCCCGACCTGGCGAAACAGCATATCGATGAAGTGATGACCCGGCCATTCATCACCACGAACGCGCAGAACGTGAAACTGGCTACGCTCAATGACGGGAATGCGGATAATGCGAATCCTTTCTATTCGAGACAACAGACGAGCCCGAATAATATGGTCGTGTCCTTCACGCTGACCGACAATCTCAAGCGCCTGAGCGACCCGCGCCTGCCGTTGCTCGCGCGCCCGGCCAACGCGCCAGAAGCGGGATACCGCGGTGTTCCCCTTCAGTTCGAAACGACGGATGGCGTTCCGAGCCCTTATCAGACGGACTCCGTGTCCAGGATGGCGCTTACCTTTCTTCAACCGGTAATTGATATTGTCATCATGAATGCGTCTGAAGTATTCCTCCTCCGCGCTGAAGCAGCGCTCGCGGGGATTACGAACGAAGATGAACAGGATCTCTATCGCCAGGGAATCCAGCTGGCGATGGCGCAATATGGCGTGGCCGCTGGCGACATCACCACGTACCTCGCTTCCCCGGCTGCTACCCTGGCCGGTACAGACGAGCAAAAACTCGAACAGATCATCGTGCAAAAATGGCTGGCCGTTTACTACAATATAAACGAGGGCTGGGCGGAATTCCGGAGAACGGGTTACCCCAGGATCTGGACCGGCACGCTGAAAGGAGACACCGACGGCAATATACCCCGCAGGCTTACGTATCCGTTGGCAGAGTCCCTCCGGAACGGTGATAATTACAAGGCGGCCGTATCCCGTCTCAGTGGTGGCGATATCCTTATGAGCCGCGTTTGGTGGGACAAAAAAGCCGGCCTTCCGCTGGCGCATCCCAAACAAGGCCAGCAATATCCTGAATAGTGAGACATAAATTATTTTCCCTGAGCGCCGGCTTCGTTTTGCTGGCATCCATGGCTGCCCGGGCACAAGCCGATACGGCAGCTGGCGCTCAGGTTCCTTATTCCTCTGCGTTGCATTTCGGCCGGCAATATGCAAAGGCTGAAAAAGCGTTTTCGTTTAAAGGGCAAACTGCGAATGATGTGTCCCGGTGGCGTTCTGCGTTTCTTCCGCGCCTCAAAGCAGCTTTGGGCCTCGATAAAATCGAATCGCAGCTGCCGGGATACATTCCCCGGGCGCACATGCGCTCGTCGGAGGATATGGGGGCGTATATCCGGCAGCGTTGGGTAATCTGGACGGAACCAACGGTTCCCTTGCCCATGGTGATCCTGCTGCCGAAAGGCGGCGGTACGCGCCCGCTCGTTTTGACTCCACATGGCCACGGCAAAAATCCCGAACAATACGCCGGCATTTATCTGGACGAAGAAGAGCGCCGCATGGTGGCGGCCCGCGGCCGTGATGTGGCCGTGCAGGCCGTGAACCTTGGTTATATTGTTATTGCGCCTACTACCAGGGCCTTCGGTGAAACGCGCACGGAAAAGGACAAGCGCGACAGCCTGCCGTTTTCCTGCCGCATCCAGCTGATGCACGATCTCCTCGTCGGCCGGACGCCCGTGGGCGACCGCGTGTGGGATATGTCCCGCATCATCGATTGGGCGCTGGCGCACTTGCCGGTAGATAAGGAAAAGATCGCCATCACCGGGAACTCCGGCGGCGGAACCGTTTCGTTGTTCGCCGCGGCATGTGATGGTCGGATCGCCGTTGCCGCGCCTTCTTCTTACTTCTGTTCTTTCGAAGCCAGCATCGGAACGATCGCGCATTGCGATTGCAATTACATCCCCGGCATCCTGGAATTGGGTGAAATGGGAGATGTGGCCGGATTGATAGCGCCCCGCGCATTATGCATTATTAACGGCCAGAAAGATGAAATTTTCCCGATAGCAGCCGCCCGCGCTGAATTTCAGCGGGCGCAACGGGTGTATGGTGTCGCCGGAGCTGCTTCAAAACTGGAAATGTATGAAGGCGCCGGTGGGCATGAGTATTACAAGGATGGAGTGTGGCCTTTCATCACAAAGTGTTTCAGCTACCCCAAATAAACGTGTTTTGACTGTGATTAGCCGGGTGTGTATTTCTATACGCCTGGCTTTTTTTATGCTTTTTCATTTTTCAATCTTTCCAATCCGATATCTTATTGATGAAAGCAATCAGGCGTTCCGCCATCACAGCATGCTCCGCCGCGTTCGGATGCCCGTTTCCGCCGATGTAATCGAAAGTAAAGGCATGAATTCGAGGATCCTGCAACCTGTTAACCGCCTCCCGGATATATCCCGGCCACGGCGAACCGTTGCTCACGGCGCCCATGCTGCCCAATGCGCAAATAATGCGCGCGTTCGGGTAGTGCCGGCGTAAATTTTTGATGAATCCCATATAAGTAACGATCACCGTTTCGGGTGTGGGCGCGGCTTTGTCGCCGAACTGGCGAATGTATTGCGGATGCTTTGGTTGCAGGAATAGTGAAGCGTCGTTTTGCAACAGGTTTACGACAACGATCTCTGGTTTATCTTTGCTGAAATCCCAAACACTGCTGCTATCGGCCGGGTTGGTGCGGTCGTAGATCTCCGGCATGATATCGTTCCCCCAGCTGATCATCAGCCCGATCCCGCTGGAGGAATTGCAATGATATTCGGCTCCGAAGTGCCGGGCGGTGCGTGCGCTGTAGCTCAGGTAATTGTTGGTGGATGGCCCTTTCGACGAAGTGTCGCGCTCGCGCATGCCCGCGCCAACCGTTATCGAATTGCCGTAAAACGCGATCCGCCGGCGCGGCGTTTTGATGCGGTAAGTTTTTGTTCCGTCTTCGTATCGGAATCCATGGAAAGTTGTTATGCCGTTGTACCAGTCAGTTTGCCGGTGCAGTGAGACGGTATGTTTGCCCGGTTTGAGGTTTTCCGCGATAACATACGTTTTCCGGCCATAGGCGGGCGTGAAGTCGCGCACGGGCTGGCCGTCGATGATGATGCGGTATACGTTTCTGCCGGTCGCATCTTCCAGTTCCGCCGCTACCGAGGTGCCTGAAAAACGCGTGCTGATCATGGTTCCGGGCCAGTAAATGCCCGTGCTGCCATTGCCGAAATGCTTCACGCGCCCAGTGAAATTTGCGCGCTTATTTTGAGCGAAAGTTGCGCCGGGCGAGAGGAGGAGCAGTAGTAACAATGCCCGGAAGTAAGTGTGCTTCATGCTTTATATACATTATTGACCGACCGTGATGGAAAAGGTGCCCCAGGTCACGTTGCGCTTAATCGTTTTCCATTCTTTTACTTCGTAACAGGCAAGGAATCGGATCACGTGGCCCGGCGGACAATTCTTCGCGATCCGGATCAGGGAAGAAAGTGCGTACCCATCACCCCATTTGTCGGGCTGCAGGTCGTCGTGCAAGGTTTCGGATACAATATAGGGATCTTCGAAATATAATTTGGTACGATGGCTGAATTGATAGATCATGATTTTTTCGCCTGGCTCCGCGATGTTGTTGCCGTTGCC
This sequence comes from Chitinophaga pollutisoli, assembly GCF_038396755.1. Classification (NCBI taxonomy): domain Bacteria; kingdom Pseudomonadati; phylum Bacteroidota; class Chitinophagia; order Chitinophagales; family Chitinophagaceae; genus Chitinophaga; species Chitinophaga pollutisoli. The sequence goes on from NZ_CP149822.1 coordinate 4,482,352, forward strand.
GCTTCCGTAAATCTCGCTGTCGCCGTCGTCGATCCCGATTTCATTGAAAGAAGGAACTGCGAAAAAGGGAAGTGCTTCAAACTCGTCTTCCCAGCTGCGGCCCTTTTCGTCTTTTATCGTCAGTTGAAATTTTACGAATGGACTGGATCCGTCGGCCGGAGGTTCCTGGTTCGCGGAAATGGTGAAACTGGCGTCTGTCCAGGCGAGTTGTCCGGATGCGATGGCGGGCAGCTGGATGGAGGGTTGTGCAATGTTGACGCCGGGAGTGGTGGTGGATAACGTGGCGGTTAGTTTGCCGGATGCGCTGCCGCCACGGTTCAGGAGGCGCAGGCGGATGGATGCGGGTGTTTTGTGCGGGAGAAAGTGATCCTGGCGTCCGGCGTTGAAATCGGCCAGCACGATCTCCGGCGCGGAATTTTTGGCGTTGATGCCGAAAATGGCGGGTGTTCCGTTCGTGTTAACCTGGATGCGGCCCCGCGCGTCTGCGGTGATATTCCGGGTAGAGATGGAATCTTTGGATTTATCGTATTGCACCAAAGTGTACGTGGCGTTAGGCCGGTAAACGGGTGCGGTGCTGATTTGCAGGGCAGTGCCCGGGATGGGTGGGCCATCTGGTTGCCAGGCGCGGGTTTGCGAAGTGAAGCCGCCTTTGGTGACACCATTTAGCTCGATATATCCCGGAGTAGTCATGTTGCTGTTGACGGCGTAATCCCAAACCTCGAAGTTGGGGTACAGGTCGGCGTGGTGCCACCTTTGCGGGGGAGGTGCCGGTGTGCCGATGGCGCCCGCCACAAAAAGGAAAGCGTCCCTGAATTGTTCGAAATTCAGTTGATGGGGACCTTCGTATGCCTGGTAACTGTAATCCAGCTTCGGCTCCTGTTGCGCGCCGTGGTGCATTTCTGTATTCAGGTGTACCAGTTCTTCTCCGATCGATCCGTTTTGGAATCGCAGTTTCACGCCTTTGAAGTTTTTAAACATATACCGTTGCTGGTAAAGCGTGTGCCGGGCGGGTGATCCCGCGAAAAATTCCGGCGAACCTTTCGAGTTAACGGAAATACTGACCAGTTGCGGGTATTTTCCGGCCAGGAAGAATGACATGAACCCTCCCATACTGTGCCCGATCAATCCGCGGTTGGCGCGGTCGGATAGGGTGCGATAGCTAGAGTCGATGTGGCCGACGAGCTCCAGGAAGTAGTCCTTGAACTGGACCGGGTAATTGATATTGGAATGATAACCGATGTTGTACGGGCGGTCGTCTTGCGGAACGGAGCGCCCGTTCCAGGCGACGAGAATTACGGATGCGTCGTTGACCAGTGCGGGAACGCCGGCAAATGGCAGTTTGTGATCGCCTTTATTGCCATGGAAGTAATATATGACAGGGAATTTTTTGCCGGGTTGTGTGTGGTAGTTGGCTGGCAGGTAGATGCGATACGGTCTGGCGCCGCCGAAAACCTGGGAGTAATGGCTGGTGTCGGTTTGTGCCTGGGCGCTGCCGGAAAAAACAGTCAAAATAACGAGACAGGCCCGTATGGAAATATCGCGAAAGCGCTGAAAGGGATAAATCATTTTCAAAAACTTATTTTTATTTTGAAATTTTTATGAAGATAAGGTTTTGAAATAAGAATAAGAAGTGTTTTATTTGCTTTACGTTATTTTTCAATTTTCTTTAGCTTTTCTCAAAACGTATCAGGATATGAAATTTTGCTGTGCCGAAAGATGGCTGGCCTTTGGCTGGTTGTCGATGCTCTGGGGCTGCCTTCTTTTAACGCAATCAACTACTGCCGCCACCACGGCGGATACCGGCAGGGTGTTCGTCATTAACGCTCCCTTGAAAGACCTTGCCGGATTCAGGAAATTAGTGCGCCAACTCGAAGTTTTAAAACCTTATGGTAAAATTCAGGTGAATGTCAGCACCCTGGCAGATAAAAGTTTTCATGAAATCCCGGAAAAGGGAAGCGCCTGGCATGAATACGCGAGCGCCAATCCTACGCCGTTTAAATTTTTCCCGGATGCCCGTCTGGCCCCGTTTATCCCTGCCGAATTCGTAAAAAAGAACCGCCAGCTGCTGCTGGAGAAAGCGAAAATCCTGCGGGAAGCCGGGATGGAAGCATCGTTTCTCGGCTATGAGCCCAACTTCATGCCGGCCGCTTTTTTTGAAGCTTACCCGGAGTTCCTCGGCGCCAGGGTCGATCATCCCCGGAGAAGTACCCAAATGGAATTCGCGCCCTGCGTACATCAAAAGGACACACGCGAACTGTTGGCGGGCATGATGACCGAAATGCTGCGCCAGGCCCCCGAAATCACCAGTTTCTCTTTCAAAACCAACGACGCCGGCGCTGGTATTTGCTGGTCGGATTGGCTGTACACCGGCGCCAACGGCCCCGCGCAATGCAAGCACATGAGCACCGGCGAACGCGTGCGCCAACTGCTGGAAGCCTACCAGGAAGGCGCGGCGCGCGCCGGCAGGAAGTTGTCCATCTATCTCGACGAAAGCAATTCCAATTTCTCGGAAGCGGAACGCGCCAGCATCGAAGCGGAACTGCCGCCCGGATGCTACTTTAAAAGCAATAACCGGCGCGCTCTCGTGAATGTAGGCGGCACGCTCGGCAGTCTGTACCCCGTAACAGGGATTCTCAACCCGGTCGCATTTTTGGACCAGCTGCAATCGCTGCCCCGCAACGAAAATAAAACCATCTTCATATCCCTGCGCGCGGCCTACGATCGCGGGGTGGAGCGCGCGGATATGTCGGAAATGATCATCAATCTCGTTGCCCGCCGCTTTCGCGATACCGCTTCCTGGCAGGGCGCGGACGGAGAAATGACGGAACTGAAAAAGCTTTGCCGCGAATGGGGCGGTCCGCAATCAGCGGAAACCCTCACCAACGCCTGCGTTGCCCTGCAGGAAGCGTTTACCTATAAATCCACCACTTTCCCCGCCGTGCATTCCCTGTATTGGGGCGTGACGGTCCGCCTGATGACGCGCCCGCTGGTGGTGGCGCCGCAGCTGCTGGCGCCCGCAGAAGAAGCGTACTTCCTGCCTTACGTTTTCAATATTTCCACCGAAGAAGCGCGGATGGATTATACCGACATTCACGGCGGGCGTTTCACCGTGCCGCCAAACGTAGTGGCGAACTACGTGTTACGCATCCAACGCGCAGCAACGCTTTTTGATCAGCTTGATACGCAAGCGCCGCAAAGAGATTTCTTTTCGCGCATGGCTACGTCCCTGCGCGTCCACGCGGGTATTATCCGCAGCTGCGGCAACTTCGCAGCCGCACAGGCGATCCGCGACCGCAACGCCGAAGCGCTCGCCGGACCGGCACGCCTGCCAGACAAAGCTTCCAGCTGGACAGGCCATCCCGATTTCATCACTTTCAATAACATTATGCGTGACGAGCTGGATAATACCAATGCGATGATCCGGCTGCTGGAAAATGGCGGGGCGCAACAGGTGATTGTGGCGGATAAACCGCTGTACGAAGACCGTTTCCTGCTTGGGCCTGATCTGGCGGCGCAATTGAAACAGAAAAGGAAAATCATGATGCGCCACTGGCAGGACATCGAAAAGTATCTCGCTTCTCCCTTGAAATAGCAACCGTTCCACAATAAAACTATCAGACATGAAAAAGAAAATATTCCTCGTGTTATTCGCTGCCGGACTGTTGCTCCTGTGCATCAACATTTTCGGGTTGTTTAAATCGATGCGTAACCCGGAATTATATACGCTGGAGCACACGATCAAAAACAGGATCGGTGATGTGAAGATCAAATACCCGGAAATTCAGGAGCAGCTGGAAAAGCAGCCGGGTGAATCTGAGCACGACTACGCAGTGCGCATCAATAGTGTGATCCACGACGGTTTCGCGCATTACTGGAAGCGCGAGGGGATCGATAAATTCAACATGCGCGTGCCCGTTTGGGAGAATTACCTGTTATTCGGTGCGTCGTACGTGAAGCCGGAGAAATATGAAAGATATGAGTTCACGGATTATAAGAAGGGCCTGGAAAGAGGTGTGGGCGTTTGTTCCGGGCATTCCATCGTGTTGAAGGGTTACTTGCTGAAGAACGGTATTAAAGCCGAGTTGCTGGACGTGGGCGGCCGCCATGTGGTGGTGCGCGCGGAGCTGAACGACAAAACCGCCCTGATCCTGGACCCTGATTTCGGTGTGGCGGTGCCTCACGACACAGCGGCGCTTACGGCCGACCCGGAGCTGGCGCGCGCGCCTTACGCGCAAATGGCGGCGTTGTATTATCCCGAAGCCAAAGAGCCGTATACCACGGAGCTGATGGTGGACATTTTCGGAAAGCACAAGCATGTGTACAACGTGAATAATCCTTTCGAGAAATTTTCTTATTGGGCGATCTGGGTAATTCCTTTTCTCCTGATGGCGCCATACCTGGTTTATTTAGTCGGAAAACGATAAATTGTAATTGAATGAATGCCACGTTTTTGATGATCCGGAGCTTTGTTTGCTGTCTTGGTGTATGCGCAGCAACCGTTTCGGCGGCGCAATATTCGCCGGTACCGCACCGGGAGCTGCTTCCGGGGGAAATTCCGGTTTCAGGGCCGGGTAATTACGCCGAACCGGGCCGCACCTATGTGCTCACCCGCGATGTGGTAGCGGAAAGAAGCGCGATTTTCCTTGGGAAGGATGTAACGCTGGATCTGAACGGATACACCATCCGGTATGCGGATGCCGGGTATGGGCATATTGCCAACCGGGGTTTTGAGGAAGGATTGAAAGGATGGGATGTAGCTGCCGCCCCGGGCGCGAAAATAGAGAATACGGCGGATGTGCATGTATTCGTCGGCGAAAAATTGCTGCGGCTGAACGCGGGCGATGAAATCCGCTCGGGTTACGTGCATCTGCCGGTGGCGAACCGTTCTTATATCGCGATGTGCGGGGTAACGGGATGGCATTTTCATGATCCGCAAATGAAAGGTGATGTGCGCAATGAAATGAAGGTAAGCGTGTTTGTGGAAGATGAACAGGGCCGGGAAGTAACATGTACCACTACATACAGGGATACCGCGATGGTGAGCGCACCCGTGGAAAAGCGCAGTCCCAGGCTGGGCGGAGGTTTCGTGTTTGCACATCTCCAGGGTTTGCCGGCGGGGAAATACAGGGTGCGGGTGCGGGCCGATACGGATTGCCTGGTGGATGAAATCGATATTCGTCCCACGCAGGACGTCGGCGTGGGGATAGTCGGGGAAACCTGGGCGCGGGGGCATTACGATCATCTCTACCAATCCCAGTTTGCGGCATTCTTCGATTATACCGCCGATCCCGCCTCCGGAAGGCCCCTGGCGGGTATACCGGTGGCAATGGGGAGAGGCGTGGTGAATATCCGGAACGGCCGGATCGAAAGCGGTTCGGAAGGCGCCATTTCCTGGGGGATTCAATCTTCCGCAGAAGATGTGCGCTTGGTTTTGAGCAACGTTTCCATCACCACGTCCGGCATCAATGCCATCGCCGTGGATGTGACAAACGCTACTATCACCAGCTGCCGTTTCGATGTCACCAATCCGTTGCTCATTAATCGCCACGGCAGTAATTTCTATGGCGTGGATCTGCGGGGGAAACAGGCTTCGCAGGTGTCGTTTTCGGAATTCTTCGGCGGACAGGGTTGCCTTGTTTTTAAAGGGAAACATTCCGATATTCATCACAACAAATTCTACAACCGCCAGGCCGTTACCAATCACTACAGTATCATGGCCATGGGCGACAGTTCCCGCATCTTCGATAATTACATCGAGCCGGAAAGAGGTTCCGGTATTGAGATCTACACTAAAAAATACATCGACATCTTCAACAATACGATCAAAATCCGCACTTCTCCGCCTACCTGCGAATACGGGAAGGAAGAGTACAGCGCCAATGCGATCCGCATCGCAGATTACCGCGCCAAACCCGGAGCGCCTAACGGAGCTTATGGAAACAGGGTTTTCAATAACAGGATTCATATCACGGCGGTCAATTTCCCGCATCCGAAGGAATATATTCCGCTGTCGTGGGCCTTTTTTTACAGCGCCAGCGGGGGATAATGATATTTTCGGGAACGAAATCGTAATCGAACATACCGATCCCGGCAGCAAAACCCTCGCCGCGGCATTCTTCATTACCGGCGGAATGGAAGGTTTCGGTGGAAAATTCTACGACAACCACATCACCTCCAACGTACCTCCGATCTGGATCGCGGGTAAGTATGGCGGAGCATCCCGGTCACTCATCACCAACAACACCATCGTAAAATCGAAGGGCGCGCTGCCGGATTATAAGCCATTTATGATGGGCTTCGACGGCTGCCGCGATTGTGTGGCTAAAGAAGTGGTGATCCGTTCGAATAGAATTGTTAATGATACGTTTGCCATCCGTATGGGCGGTGCCGGTCATTCGTTTTCCGTGCAATGGAAACTGGATATGAAAACGGTCGACAAGAACGGGCGCCCGGCGGCAAACAGGGAAGTGGTGGTGAAAGATGGCGCGGATGTGGTGGTGTGGCAAGGGAAAACGGATGCGGCAGGACAGGCTTTTTGCTACCTGGAATCTTTTTCGGTGAAAGATGGTCAGCAAACCCCTGAAAAACCTTACCGCGTTATAGCTGGCGATGTTGAAAAGCCCGTGAAGATGGACAAGGATGCGGTCATCGTCTTATCCCTGAAAAAATGAGAACAGGCATCGGAATAATAATGATTGTTTCGCTTGTTGCTTGCAGGTCATCGCTGTCGGTGCAGCGGACTGAAACTGGTGTGTTGATTTCGGAAAAGGGGAAACGGGTGATGGGTTATCAGGCGGCGCCGTTGCGAATCGGTGGTGCCTTCGAGCGGGCGGGATATGTGCATCCGCTGTACAGTCTGGATGGCGCGGTACTGACGGAAGATGGTCCTGCGGATCATCCCTATCATCGCGGGATCTACTGGGCGTGGCACCAGGTAATGCAGGGCGGGAAATCGGTGGCGGATGGATGGATGTCTGAAGGGATTTCGTTTAAGCCGGTAAAAGTGAATAGCGGCAAGCGCCACGGTTACGCGTACATCGATGCGGAATTACGTTGGTTGTTGACGGGAGCCACGCACCAGCCGGAAATCATCCGTGAGCATACGTCGATTATAGTGCATCCGGCCAGCGCGCATTACCGCGCGATTGACTTTACGATCCGGTTGATACCGAAGATGGATAGTGTTGCGCTCGGCGGCGCCAATGATGAGAAAGGTTATGGTGGATTCTGCCTGCGCCTCGCGCTGCCGCCGGATATTGCGTTTCTCTCCGGTTCCCGGCTAATTGCCGCCCGCGAAAAAACGGTTGAAGCGGCGGCCTGGATGGATTTTTCCGGTTCGTTCGAAACGGGCAGGAAAAGCGGGGTTACTTTGTTGGTGCATCCGCAAAGTACGGCCGCTTCCACTTCATGGATCCTCCGGGAGAAGAAAAGCATGCAGAATTCCGTTTTCCCGGGGCGCATCCCCCGGTTGCTCCCACCCGACGGCTGGACGCTGAAATACAGGCTTGTCGTGCATGATGGATCGCTGAGCGGGCCGCAGCTGGAAGCATTGTTTCAAACTTATATCACCTTTCCAAATCATTAAATACGCAATTCAATTACATGATCAGACTGATGAAATGTACGCTGTTGTTGCTGCCACTCTTTTTTGCAGCCTGCAAGCGCCCCGCGCTCGATGTCGATGCCAGGATGCAGGTAGCGCTGCAGCGTTATGAAAAGATGTTGCAGGCCCATCCCGATACGGGAAAAATCCCGCATTCCCTGAACGCCGATAGTTCGCTCCGCGATATGCCGTCCGACTGGTGGACCAGTGGTTTCTTCGCCGCCACCCTCTGGCAGTTGTATGATTACACAAAAGATGAAAAGTGGAAGGCCGCCGCGCATAAATGGTCGATGGCGGTAGAAAAGGAACAATTCAATACCACCACACACGACCTCGGTTTCATGATTTATTATCCATTCGGCGCCGGCTACCGGCTTACAGGGGATTCGGCGTACAGGCGCATCATGCTGCAGGGCGCCGCATCGCTCGCGTCGCGCTTTGATTCCGCGAGAGGAGTCATCCGTTCCTGGGATACTTTCCGGGAATTCGATTACCCCGTGATCATCGACAATATGATGAATCTCGATTTCCTTTTCTGGGCTTCGCGCGAAACCAACGATCCCCGGTACCACGACATCAGCATCCGCCATGCGGACGCTACACTGAAAAATCATTTCCGCCCCGACTTTAGTTCGTATCATGTGGTGTGCTATGGCCCCGACGGCGAAGTGCTGGCGCAGAAAACGCATCAGGGCGCGGCAGATGAATCGGTATGGTCGCGCGGGCAGGCCTGGGCGCTCTACGGCTACACGATGATGTTCCGCGAAACACAGGACAGGAAGTACCTGGATCAGGCCATGCATATCGCGGATTTCCTGTTGAGCCACCCCAACCTGCCGGACGATAAAATATTCTACTGGGACCTGAAGGCGCCGAACATTCCCAACGAAGAACGGGATGCTTCCGCCGCGGCGATCGTGGCCAGCGGGCTGCTGGAATTGAGTGGTTATATGGACGAGGAGAAATCAGAGAAATATTTCAAGGCCGCGGAAGATATGTTGGTTAGTCTTTCCGGCCCCGCGTACAACGATCCGCCCGCGAATTTCCTGCTGGCGCATAGTGTGGGGCATAAGCCCGGAGGGATTGAGGTGGATGTGCCGCTGATTTATGCGGATTATTATTACCTGGAGGCTTTGATGAGGTATAAAGCGTTGCGGCAGTAGTGATGCCGCTTGGCAATCGCCTTTAGTAAGATAGACCGCGTGGCTTTGGCTGCGCGGTTTTTTATTAGTAGGTGGAAGCGCGCGGCCTCACGGTTTCAAATTTGACTTTTACGAGCTCGCTCACCGCATCAATGGCGTGGGGAAATACTTTGCGGAGATCGATTTCGGGGCTGTCGCGCAGGAGGGATTTTAGTTTTCTCATGAAGGTGTCCTTGATTTCTGTGGCGAGGTTGATCTTCGAAATGCCGCGCCGGATGGCTTCCTGGAGCATGGGGTGCGGGATGCCGGAAGATCCGTGGAGTACGAGGCTGGCAGGTGTGCTTTCGTGAATGGCGCTGAGCCTTTCCATGTCCAGCCGCGGTTCGGCGGTATAAAAACCATGTGCGGATCCGATGGCGATGGCGAGGGCGTGGACGCCTGTGGCTTCTACGAATTGCGCGGCCTGCCAGGGCTCGGTGAATCCGGTGATTTCTTTGGATTGCCCCAGTTTGGCCACATATCCCAGCTCGGCTTCCACATGGGCGTGGTAACGCTCGGCGAGTTCCACGACGCGCCGGGTGACGGCGACGTTTTCTTCGAAGGATTTTTCGCTGGCGTCGATCATTACGGAATCAAAACCGGCGTCGAGGCAAGCGTGGATGAGGTCGTAGGAGTCGGAGTGGTCGAGGTGCAGCCAGCCGGTAATGCCGTTGTCTTGTAGCATGGCTCTTGCCATTTGTACGGCAGGTTTGAGGCCGATGTATTCGATGGAGCTGCGGGTGAGTTGGAGAATGACGGGAGAATCGGCTTCGGTAGCGGAACGGATGATGCCTTTCAGCGTTTCGAAATTGTAGAAATTAATGGCGAGGAGCGCGCCTCCGTTGGAGTGACAGTGCTGTAGCTGTTCATGTAATGCCGGCACCTGGGTAGGCGAATGTTTCTTTTGCATATTGATCGAGACTTTTTTGTTCGTGGAATGCGGAAGTGCCGCCCGCTGCGGTAGTGGAAATCGCTCCGGCGATGTTGCCATACGCCTGGCATTCGGAGATGGGTGCGTTTTCCAGGAATTTTAAGAGGAATCCGGCATTGAAGCTGTCGCCCGCGCCGATGGCGTCTACCAGGTTGCCGGCGTGGAACGCGGGCTGGGAGATCGTCTCCCCATTGCAAACCGTAACGGAGCCGCTGGCGCCCAATTTCAACGCTAAAACCGGTACCAGTGCGGAAACTTCTTCGATGGCGGCTTCCAGGCTTTCCTTCCGGGTGATTTGCATTAACTCATTTTCGTTGGGAAAGAAAATATCGACATAGGGAAGAATGGCGGCGTAGTTGATGTCCCAACGGTGTTCAGGATCGGTTTGCATGTCGAATGATGTGGTGAGCCCCATCATTTTGGCCGTCCGGAAGAGATTGGCCAGGTGCGGCTGCATGCCGGGCTGGAAGAAGTAAGAAGAAAAGTGAAGGTGCCGGGCTTCCTGCAGGCGGTGGAGCGGAATATCGTCTATCGAAAAATGCGCCATCGCGCCGGGGTAGGTGACCATGCCGCGGTCGCCGTTGTGTTGCAGGCCAATGCTGGCGCCGGTGGTAAGCGAGCTGTCGCGGATGATCATATCGGCATGTACGCCGGCTTTTTCCAGGTGATCGATCACAACCTGACCGAAAATGTCGGTCCCGATTTTACCGATGAATGCCACTTTCGCGCCAAAGCTGCTGAGATTGCTGGCCAGGATGGCCGCCGAACTGCCGAGTGTAAGCGCCATGTCGCCCGCAAAAATCTCGCGGCCGGTAACGGGCATTTCGTTGAGCTGGTTAAGAATCAGGTCTATATTCAGTTCGCCGACAACGATTACGTCGTATGTATGGGAGGTTGCTTGCATCTGCTGTTGTTTTTGGCGTAAATGTATCAATTCGTTTACACCGGAAAGTTTCCAAGCTGTTGATTCTTTGTTAATCCGTTTGCGGCCCCGGCCAGTTGTAAATCGTTACCCCCTGCACCACCCGTGTGATCGTTCCGTTCAGCGACGGCGAATCCGGGTGCAATCCCAGCGAAAGGGATTTGAAAAAGCCGATCAGTTGGGCCGGCAATACATGGCAGATCGCGAGGAATGCTTCCTCCAGCCGTTCGGCATCATTATTCAACACCAATCGGGTATCGGAAAATTGCATGCAGTCGTTGTCGTTTTCGCTGACGGCGATGCGGTGCATGCCTCTTTCTCCCACGTGGATGGATTTGACGAGATCCAGCTCGTATTGCGCCACATAAGGGTCGTTTGAGCAGAGGTAAACCAGCAGGGTGGAAGGGGTGATGACGACCTTGGGGCCATGGCGGAAGCTGAGGAAGGAGTCGTATTTGCAGATGGTCTTTCCGTCGGTCAGTTCCTGCACTTTCAGGTGCGATTCCATGGCCGCGCCGTACAATGGGCCGGAGCCGAGGAAAACGGTCCGGTCGAATGGCATGCCTGCGATATGTTGTAATGAATGGGAGTAATTATCGAGGATTTTGCGGCCGTAGCGCACGAGGCGTTCCAGTTGCGGTTGCAGCCGGTCGAGCTCGCGGATGCGGGCGATGAGGAGCCCCGCGAGCAGCATCGAGGTGAAGCTGCCGGTCATGGCCAGTCCCTGATCGTTGGATTCGGCGGGCAGGAGAAAGACGTACCCGGGATGGATATGCTGGCTTTGCACGAGTTGTCCGCTGGCGCTGCAGGTGATGATGAGGTGGTAAACGGTGTCACAGTACCGGTTAGCGAGCTGGACGGCTGCTTCGCTTTCGGGGCTGTTGCCCGAGCGGGCGAAGGAAACGAGCAGTACGGGTTTATTTTTCCGGAAGTGCAGTTGGGGATGCGTCAGCAGGTCGGTGGTGGCGTAGGCGGAGGTTTTTCGCCCGGTATGTTGCTGGAAGGCGCCTTCGAGGATTACGCCGATGAATGCCGAGCTGCCGGCGCCGGTGAGGATGATTTCGAGGTCGGGGTGGCGGAAGACGCCGTTCAGGAATTGCTGGATCGAATCCCGGCGGCTTTGGACGAGTTGCCAGGTGTTCTCCCAAAGTTGGGGTTGTTGGTGGATTTCCCGGGCTGTAAGGCCGCCGCGCAGTTCCTGCCATTCTTTACCCGGCCTTCCGAATATCAGCTGTTCTTCTATTTGATCTGCATGGCTGCTGGCCATAGGTTTATTTTTTCTTGTTATGCTAATTTCGTTTCGTTTCGTAACAAATGTATAAATTGTAAAACCTTTTGCAAAATTTATTTAATCTTATTTTTCGTTTTTGTTTCTATTTTTTTCTTATTTTTCCACAATATTTTTTCATTTCATTATAAAACGGTAATATTATCGGGGTGTAATGAAAGCGTTCCGCCAGCGGCGGGACCGTGAAAAAATCCAGAACGCATCTAAAATTGTTAAGGTGGACTTAAAGAAAAACTCTACGGTAGGCCGCAGGGCCGTTATTCTCGAGAAGCTGGAAAAGCACGGACAGGTGGATGTGCCGTCGCTGGCTTCCGAACTGCTGGTCAGCGAAGTGACTATCCGTAACGATCTCATCAGGCTCGAGCAGAAGAACATGCTCATCAGGGCCCGCGGAGGCGCGATCAAAATCGATCGTGTAGGCATGGATGTGGCTTTGTCCGACAAGAACAAGCAGCACCTCGACGAAAAGAAGCGGATTGGGAAAGCGGCTGCGGCATTGGTGGAAGACGGGGATACCATCATTCTCGATTCCGGTACCACCACCATGGAGATCGCCCGGAACCTGGGGCATGTGCAAGACCTTACCGTGATCACCAACGCGCTGAACGTCGCCAACCAGATGGCCGACCATCAGAATGCCAACGTAATCATTCCCGGCGGCTTCCTGCGTAAAAACTCCCTGAGCCTCGTTGGCGGCGCAGCGGAGGAAAACTTCAAGAACTTTTTCTGCGATAAATTATTTCTCGCTGTCGATGGCTTCAGCAGCGACCACGGGCTTTCCACGCCCAACGTCGAAGAAGCCCACCTGAACCGCGTGATGATCGGCATGTCCAAGCAAGTTGTTGTGGTGGCCGATTCCAGCAAGTTCCACCGCAGGAGCTTTGCTTTCATTTCTCCCGTCAGTGAAGTGGATATTGTGGTAACCGATTCCGAAATCCCCGCGGAAGACCGGAAAAAACTGGAGAATGCAGGCATCACGGTGATTATCGTCTAGCTTTCAATTCCTTTAAAATTCCACAGGTTGAAAATTAAAACCTGGCAGCTCTACACCCTGATCACAACGTTGTTTTGGGGCGTATGGGGAGCCTTTATCGAAATTCCGGAGAAAAACGGTTTTCCGGCCACGTTAGGATACGCCGTTTGGGCGCTTACCATGATCCCCTGTGCCATCGTAGCCTTATCGGTAACCGGCTGGAGAGTCAATACCGACGCACGGTCTGTCTTTAACGGCGGCATCGTGGGGCTCTCCGGCGCGGGCGGGCAGCTTATCCTTTTCCAGGCACTGCGCGACGGCCCCGCCTACATCGTTTTTCCCATCATCTCGTTGTACCCCGTGATCACCGTGCTGTTGTCTGTTTTCTACCTCGGCGAGCGCACCGGCCGCCGCCATTGGATCGGCATCGGGATCGCGCTACTGGCAATTCTCCTGCTTTCCTACATGCCGCCATCGGCCACCCATGCCCGCGGATGGCAATGGCTCGTCCTCGCTATCGGCGTGTTCCTGCTCTGGGGCGTTCAGGCATTCGTGATGAAGAAAGCCAACGCCACGATGAGCGCCGAAAGTATTTTCTTTTACATGATGGTAAGCGGCGTGATGCTGATCCCCATTGCCATCTGGATGACCGATTGGAGCAAGCCCGTGAACTGGGGATGGAAAGGCCCGGGCCTCGCCGTCGTGATTCAGGTGCTCAATGCCATCGGCGCGCTGACGCTCGTGTACGCGATGCGGTATGGCAAAGCGATCATCGTGACGCCGGCCACAGCCCTCGCGCCGGTGATCACCATCATCCTGTCGCTGCTGCTGTACGGCGTGGTGCCTTCCATTGTTATCATCACCGGCTTATGCCTGGCCGTCATCGCGATTTATCTGTTGGCGGAATAACTGGGAACACCTGATACGGGGCTGACCAAAAAGTAATGGTCAGCCCTTTTTTATTCGGGTACCTGATGGAAGCCGAATATCGTTTACACGATTCTCAGCGCCTTCATCTGACCTTTTTTTGGTCAACCCCCGTATGTCGAATGCATCAGTAATGAAAGGTATGCTCGACGGTCCTGTTCAGTTGAGGATCGCCGATATAGGTCACCTGCGCACGGCGGAAAGTCAGTTTTTCCTGCTGGATGGTGTAATTCAGCTCCCACCGCCGGATCAGCGTTTCCGTTCCGCCGGCGGGTTTCGTGTGCTCGGTGAAACGCGAGGGCATGCGGTCGAGGTGGAATAGCAGGGGCACATTGAACAGCTCGTAGTTTTCCAGGTCCATCTCGGATTCGGAGAAAATCCATGGGCTGAACAGGAAAGGATCGCTCCAGGCTTCGATGCGGATGATGCGCACGTGGCCGTTGGGCTGGGTGTTGGTGATAACGGTGGGGCGTTTGCTGGCATCCCAGGCGTAGGTTACTTCCTGCTGCAGCTGTTCGCCGGCTTCGTTATACAGGTAATACCGAATGCGCGCCACGGTACCATCGGCATTATAGGTAAAGTAGTAATTTCTGCCGGTGGGATTGATGAGGTGGCGGCTGGTAATGCGGTCAACTTTGCCGTCCTTGAAAACGTAAACGCCTTCTGAAAGAGAGTTCTGCGTGGAAATGCGCGACAGCATCCCGTTGTCGTAATGAAAGTCGACGGCCGTTTCGGCCTGCGTGGCAGGGTTGACGGCCGAATATTTTTTCAATGAACTATCCGCATTCCATTGGTAATTGATGCGAAAATTCCCTCCCGGCACCAGGGATATGTCGCAGGCTTTCAACAGGTAGCCTTTCACTACTTTGGTGATGTTGGCGACCGGCGCCGGCGGCGGCGGTTCGTCCGGTTTCGGGGGATCGGATTTTTTTGAGCAGCTGAATATGAAAATAGCTGCGAAGAGTAACAAGAGGTTGCTGGTTTTCATTCAAAACATGGATTAAAGTAGCCGAATCTACCCTTTCCCTGAGGGTAAACCAAGGCATTTCGGACGGAGCGGAAATAATCGCCGCCGGGATGTATAACAAACATAACTAATGCAAAATAGCTGCATTGCCGGATTTTCCGTATCTTTGTAAAGTTTTTTTATGCTCCTGGAAATACAATTCGAGCTTTCCTTCTCTTTAATTTGACATCCAGGATGTTATCAATCTTACATTAAATCATATCATTTGTCATTCGAGAAATTAGGCCTCATTACACCCATATTACGCGCACTGGAAACACAAGGCTATACTACACCTACTCCCATCCAGGAACAGGCGATCCCCGTTGTGCTGGAAAAGCGTGACCTGCTGGCGTGCGCCCAGACGGGTACCGGAAAAACCGCGGCATTCGCTATTCCGATCCTGCAGCTTTTGTACAAGGAAAAACAGGCCGCCCAGGCGCCCGACCGTCATATCAAAACGCTCATTCTCACGCCTACCCGCGAATTGGCTATCCAGATCGCGGAGAATATCCGTGACTATGGCGTTCATACAGGCATCCGTCATCTCGTGATCTTCGGCGGCGTGTCCGCCCAGGCGCAGATCGATGGGCTGAAGCGCGGCACCGATATCCTCATCGCCACGCCCGGCCGCCTGCTTGATTTATGGCAACAGGGCCACATCAACCTGCACTACATCCGCCAGTTCGTGCTCGACGAAGCCGACCGGATGCTCGACATGGGCTTCATTCACGACGTAAAACGCGTGATCACCAAGCTCCCGCAGAAAAGGCAAACCCTGTTCTTCTCCGCCACCATGCCCGACGAAATCGCCGGTCTGGCCAATTCCATCCTTTCCAACCCGGAAAAAGTAGCCGTAACGCCCGTTTCCTCCACTGCGGAAAAAGTGGAACAAAAGCTCTACTACACCGATAAGGCCAGCAAACGCAAGTTGCTGGTGCATGTGCTGAAAGACCCCTCCATCGTGAGCGCTCTCGTCTTCACCCGCACCAAGCACGGTGCCGATCGTGTAGCCAAGGAACTGAACAAGGCAGACGTAACCGCCAGCGCCATCCATGGCGACAAATCCCAAAACTCGCGTCAGCGCGCCCTCACCGATTTCAAGGCGGGCCGCATCCGGGTACTGGTGGCTACCGACATCGCCGCCCGCGGTATTGATGTCGACAACCTGTCGCATGTCATCAACTTCGAAATCCCTAACGTGCCCGAAACCTACGTGCACCGTATCGGCCGTACCGGTCGCGGCGGCGCCAGCGGTATCGCGCTTTCGTTCTGCGAAGACGAAGAAAGGCCGTATGTGAAAGACATCGTGAAGCTGATCAAGCAGCAGATCCCCGTTGTCAGCGATCATCCGTTCCCTGCTGCGGAAGGGCCCGCTCCCGAAGCGCCCGCCGTTCAGTTGCGCCAGTCATCCTCCCAACAGGGGGCTGGCCGTAAAAACCAGCAGAAGCGGAAATGGCACGGCCGCCCGCAACAAAACAAACAGAAAATCTAACACGCTCCGTGTTGAAATATGACGACCGGTATCCCGCACACGCAGGATACCGGTCGCTTTTTATACCGGGCTTTACAATTGAACGTGCACATTCGCCTGGTCCCACTCGCCGCGATTGGGCTTGGGCTTGCTCGCGCCGTTATAACCCGGAACGAAAGCCACGTACCAGGCCTTCGTTCCTTCGTCGTATTGCAGGCCGTAGGTGTCGGAAGAATAGGGGCCGTGCCTTTTCAACTTCAACACCCTTCCATCCGCCAGTTTCGCCTCGATTTTATAGATTCCGATCGGCAGGTTGTTGATGCTGCAATCGAGGAATTTGTCCCCGATTCTCTGCCGGATGGTGAATGTCCGTGTTTCGTTGTACAGCATCCCGCCGGCGGGCGTCAGTTTGATGATGATTTCGCCGTTCATCGGCAAGGCGCCTTCCGGGCTCCAGCGGTCTTCCCATACATCCCAGTTCAGAAAGATGGAACCGCCGAAGTAATTGTTGGAATACCAGGGGCGATGTTGCGCATCGTCGGGATCGGCAGTGCCGTAGCTGAGCGCCATCCAGTTTTCCACACCGCCTTTATCGTAGGTGTAAACGCTGGCCGTGCTGTCTGCTGCGAAAAGGCTGATGGGTACAGGCTTCCCGACGTAATCGATCACCGCATAAGCGTGCTGGAACTCGGCCGCGCCTTCGAATTCGATCTCATAATAGCCTTTGTCGTTGGTGGTGGTGGTCACCAGTTGCTGATATCCGGATACTTTTTTAAGCAATCCCAAAGCGGCGCCTTCAATAGGCCGTCCCGATGCGTCGGTGACGTAGCCCCGAACCTTTCGCGGAATGGCCGGCAGTTTGGGGAAAACGGGGCGCACGGAGGGGAGGCCGCGGAGGGCGATGGCGTAATTGGTATTGGCGTTCATGGAAATCGTGGTGTCGCCCCGGAGCGGGGGGACGGTTACGACGGTAGGAATGGGGAGTGGTCCGCCGCTGGAATTGTCGGGACCGGCGGGCTTGTCGCCACTTTTGGAGCATGCCACGCACGCAGCCAGCGCGGCGCAGGTCATTAAACGGAATCGTTTCATTTGATGATGATTTGCGCGCAAAAGTACCCGCGCAAACATCTCGGGAAACACGCATCAGGGCGGAATGTCGGGGTGGATGGCTGAGAAGATTTTCCGGCTGTTTGAAATGTAATGTATTACGTAAGTACAAACATTACCAGAGGAATGCCGTCAATCCCAATCCCGGATCAAAGCTTACGGCGCCTACTTCGATTCCGACCATTACATGCTATAAGTTTTGGAAAGAACGGAAATGTTTCGTAATATTGCAGCCGTCTTTACAGACATCCTTGCCCAATAGTATAAGGGTAGTACATCAGGTTCTGGTTCTGAGTGTCGTGGTTCGAATCCATGTTGGGCAACTAAAAAAAGCGAACCTTTTTTTATTCTTAATAACTTACTGAAATTCAAACAAGTAAGACAAAAGAATAAAAAAGGTTTTTTTCATTTCTGACCTACTCGTTTCTTCTGCCAAATTTTGTTTCCCGCTTATTCTTAGTATCTTACCTATAAGACATTTATTAACTCTGATGTCTAACCGTAAATTTAGTGTTGATCTATTTGCACTTTTTTTTGCACTTTGTTTTACGTTTTTTGCCCTCATTTTTATCAAATTCTACTATGAATTTCCCGACGTTTAATGTGGTTTTTAACTACAGAAATGCAAATAACAAGAACGGGAAATATTCTATTCATATTCGAATTACGTTTAACCAGAACAGTAAGTATTTTGAAGTAAAAGTACCCAAGAAAGTTGGGAAGCATCAATGGTCTGGGAAATATGGCAGGTGGGTAAAAAATAATCATGAATTTTCTAACGAAATCAATGAAAAAATTGATTGTACACTTAGAAAGCTTATTGATTTGCAGAAAAGATATTTTTCCAATTGCAAACAACTCACTTTTACCGACATATTCAGAGAACTGCGAGGCGAATATAGCGGCGATAATTTCAATGTATACTTTTCAAAAGTGATAAAAGATCCGCCGGAACTCCTTGTTGCTGGAACACTCAAAAGATACGAAGCCGCATTGCTTGTACTCCAGAAATTCAATTCAAATCTGGACTTTCATGAATTAACTACGGAGTTGTTTATGAGGCTCAAAAAATTTGCACGCGAAAAATTGAGCTTGTCCGCATCAACTATACGAGGTTATTTTAATGTCTATAAAAAAGTTGTCTATTGGGCAAGGTTGCAAGGTCAAATTAATCGAGAACATGAAAGGCAACTTTTTATTGGTGTTAAACACAAAATGATAAAACCTAAAAAGGAATACTTAGAGGTGCATGAAATTATTGCCTGGAAGAAATACGAGTTTTTGTCAAACGAAGTAGTGTATGAAAGGGACCGGGATATGTTTCTTCTTTTGATTTATTCTGGGTTGTATTATAGTGATCTAAAAAAATTAAGAAAAGAAGATTTAAGAGAAGATCATCAATTTGGATATTACCTGTATACCAAGCGACGAAAGAATGATAATTTTTCAATCATCCCACTTTGGAAATTTCCACATGCTATCGAAATCTTAAATTCATATAAGGAAACAGACAAAAAAGTGCCATTCTTGTTGAAGAGAGAATTTCTCAAAGAGGATCAGGTTTTCAATAGAAATTTGAAGGTTATTTCGGGGCCAAAGATGTTAGACTGGAACAGAAAGGTCATCAACAAAATGGGGCGATTCACGAATTCACAGTTGTAAATAAGGTATGGTGTACAACGCCCTGTATTGTCTCGAATGTTAGGACATGAAAAGGAGGAAACTACGAGTGCTTATTATGAGATAAGCCTGACAGAGATAATAGAAGGAATAAAAGATGTTGATTTTAGAAAAGTCGGGTTGTAGTGAATTTGCACTTCCTTAAGTGACAACACGTTTTTTAAGAAGATTCTACCTCAATCTACAAAATTAACTCCATAGACAAGAGACAAGTCCATTGCCTGATACTTTATAAGATTGCTCGTATAACTCCGCATTGGGTTCATACCGTAGCCTCCAAGAATCAGGAAACCAATCCATGGCTTTTACCTTCTCAGGTGCCTGCTCAATACGACCATATTTAAAATAGTCGCCCGCAACCGTGAAAGCAGGTACAGGGGAACCATACTCAAGAAACTTATAAGGAAAGTCATCAGATTCCTGCTTCCATCTGATTATTCCATCCTCCATAAAAACAACCATCACCGGATAGTTACCTTGATTCACAAAACGAAGAAAGCAGGCCAATATAGATACTCCGAAGAAATTACTCATTTCCTGTATGAAGCCAAGATTTAATCGGTTTCCAATAGTTTTAGTTTTGAATAGCGAAGCAGGCATCAACAATTCAGCAGCAAAACGGTTAGCTTCTTTTTCTTGTGGACCTGTAGCATACCATTCTGTCAATGTTTTATGGGTGTCAGAGTAAAGGTGGGATAGATGTTTGTGGCATTGGAAATGTCCAATTTCATGG
This sequence comes from Chitinophaga pollutisoli, assembly GCF_038396755.1. NCBI lineage: Bacteria > Pseudomonadati > Bacteroidota > Chitinophagia > Chitinophagales > Chitinophagaceae > Chitinophaga > Chitinophaga pollutisoli. The sequence continues at coordinate 4,502,177 of NZ_CP149822.1, forward strand.
GCAATAACAAAATTTTTTCTTCCAGGGTGAGTGATGTTATCACGAATAGATATTATGCCTGAATTGCCTTTCATTAGTATGCGCCCGTCCGCACCCTTCATTGGGACCTCCTTCACTATCAGCCCAAGTGAGTTAGCTATCTCCTCCACAGAAAAGTCAGATGGACGCGCCCATCCTATATTTGCATGAAGGCTTATTGCAGCGTGCTCAGGGCTGATCATCGAGTGTATCATCAAGCCGGTCTTTTAATATTTCAATAAGCTGTAATATTTCCTGATCTTCTAAAATTGCGGCTTCATCTTCCACGGTTAATTCAGTAAACTTATTGAACAGTGGCCGAAGCTGCAGTTGTTCTTCCGGCGATAAGAGTTTCTTTATCTCATCAATGCCTCTTTCCTTTAAGATCCTTATTTGTTTAATTGCCTTCTCAAACCTTAATCTATATGCCTTCGCTCGCAGCCTTGCACTGAGCTGTTTAATCTTCAATAAATGTCGATCGATCTGATCGTCTGGAGATGCACGTAGATCTTCCAGAACATCAGCATCTTCCTGATGTAAATTTATCTCCATCATCAACCCGTACAGATTGAGCAGTAGCTGCTTAGTGTTTACGGTATCCATAATCCTCTAAAATATTTGATCTACGATCCTTCTTTTAATTTTCTCCTTGAGTTTATCCAGTTGCCGAGGGGTTATATCTAATAATTCGGCTATTTCTGCTCTTTTCTTTCCTTCCTTTAAGGCTTCCACAATAAACAGAAGCTGGTCATCACCATCGATAGCCTTTTCGATCGCCTGTAATTGTGCGTCCATCATTATTTCTTCACGGGGAGTAAGGGGAGCGTCCGCAATATCATAGAAGCCTGTCTCCATATCCATGTATACCACTTGGCTTTCGTGAGCCTTTCTGGTCTCAGCCTTTTCAACTTGCTTACTGATCTGGCTATCGATTATCCTGATCATTTGTTCAGCAAGACCATATTCGTCCTTCCATTCCCAGTCTCCCGCTAACAGCTTCTCATAAGCCACGCCAAGGTAATGCTCTACAGGGTCTCCACCTAATACAGATGCTGAATGTGCACCGGATATGGTTTTAGCCTTCAGCTTCCATTCAATATGATTTTTGCATTTCTTGAGCGCCACCTTCCATTCCTGATCATTGACCTGGACAAGCTTCTTATCGTTTTGACTGTAATATTTACCAAGTTCCATAATAGTAATAACCGGATATATTTTTTTTACACCATGGTGAATTTTTGCTGGTTCCCGGTTATATAATAGTTAGAGTATTGGCCCAAAGGCGGTCTTAGCAATTTAATAATTTTTAATCAGTTGATAACAAATAATATAAGGTAACTAATACGCTCATACTGAGGAGATATTAAAATATAATGGAATGAATGAAAGTGCAACCAAGAAATTTAGGATTTTATCTATTGATGGCGGGGGAATAAGGGGGCTAATACCTGCTAAGGTCTTAGCAGATCTGGAACAGGAAATACAACGAGAGGTTCCAGGTGCTAAGCTCTATGAGTATTTTGATTTGATCTGTGGGACCTCAACGGGAGCCATCCTGGCTGTGGCCATAGCGTTGGGGGTTCCTGCAGCCAAACTGGTCGACTTCTACCATGAGCACGCCCGGGCAATTTTTCCCATATGGTATCTGAAGATTCTTCCACGCAAAAGTCGTGTCTTATTTACATCTATATATAGTAATAAGGAACTCCATCATCTACTGGCCAAAACCTATGCAAGCGCCAATAATGGCTCAATACCATTACTAAACGATTGTAAGACAAAAGTTTGCATTCCTACATTTAACGGAAATGATGGTAAGATCAATGTGCTGAAAACTAAACATCACGTTGATTATTCGCGTGACTACAAAATACCAGCTCATGAAGCAGTGTTATCCAGCGCTTCAGCACCTATCTATTTCCCCCTCACTCCTTTAATTTTTCCAATCAATATGGCAGTGGATCAAACGTCAATATGATTGACGGGGGCATATTCGCTAACGATCCTGCCCTGATCGGCCTGCTTGAAGCCGCTGATAAATTGAACCAAGAAATCGAGCAGATAACAATACTGTCTTTGGGAACAGGATGCGGCAGACATATAATTAAGAAACGCTGGCGTCCGAAGGATTTATTTTACTGGTTGCTACCTAAACCTCGTTTGCTGGACATGATTTTAGACAGTCAGGCTCAGATAACCGAACAATATATTGCTTTCATACGAAGAATATTCGCTTCAACAGGGAAAGAGTTCGGATACCTGCGTGTACAACACGATATGGGCGGCGATACCATCGACCTGAATGCTTCCAGCAAAAAGGATCTCGCGCGACTTGAAGCAATCGGCGGTGAGCTGTCCAAAAGCAACTTACAAAAAATCATAAAGTTTATAAAACAATAAGTATACAAATGGCAAATTGTGATCACTTGTTTAGCAAGTACAATGATGAAATCCGAATCGGAAGTAAAAAGAATGGTCGGATGATGGATTCTAAAAATGCGCTACGTAAACGTATCCGCAAATGGTTTAAAGACAACCATCCAGAGTATGAACCTAAGTTCTTCATTCAGGGCTCTTATAAGATGAAGACAGGCATTCGTACCAAAGACGATATATGCGATCTGGATGATGGTGTCTACTTTTTCCGCAAACCAGATGTGACCGGAACTACACTCCAGGGATGGATATGGGACGCTGTTAATGGTTACACAGACACTGATCCAGAACATAGAAAAAAATGTATACGCTCCATCTTCGCTGGTGACTATGAAATTGACCATCCAGTGTATTATAAGATTGATGGGGCACCATATAGGATTGCTGTTAAAGATGCTGAATTTGAAGACAGTGATCCAAAAGAAATGGTGGATTGGTTCAATAAGAAAAAGGACAAGGAGGGAAGACTGATTGCTCAGGTTATGAATCTCAAAGGATGGTGCGACCATAAACGCAATAAGATGCCCAGCGGGTTGGCAATGACCATCCTTGCATCAAATGCAAAAAGTAAGATCGTGCTTAATGAACGCGCTGATATTACTCTGCGTGACATTCTTAAGGAAATTAAGAAGGCTTTAGATAACAAATTTGAATGCATCGTTCCCGCAGTGCCTGGCGATGACCTTTTCGCAAGTTATGACCAAACACGTAAGAATAATTTTATGGACGCTCTGAGCGACTTTATATCAGATGCGGATAAAGCGCTGCAGGAAGATAACGAGCTTACAGCCAGCAAGCTTTGGCGTAAACACTTAGGAGATCGATTCCCGCTGGGAGAGGATAAGCAACAAAATCAGTCGCAGACTCGTGTAAACTCCGCAATTATTACTGGGGCAGCAACTTCAAATCCTTGGGGGAAATGAGTGCTGATCTATCCTTATTTAATCGAGAGGCTGCACTTTTAGTACAGCAATACCCTGAGTTGGAGCACGTGATGATAAAGGGGAAAATTCCTTTTGTACATGGTCAATTACTACTAAAAGATGAAGCGGGAGACGTTATTACTGAGTACAGTATTCGTATGGAGCCAGGGCCAGATTATCCCAATTGGTTCCCATGGGTTTTTGAAACAGGAGGAAGAATACCCATTAATATCGACTGGCATATTTTCGAAAATAAAGGAAACTGCTGTATTGCATCTGCGCCGGAAGAAGCTTTAATATGCCGCAAAGGGATTACTTTAACATCGTTTGTTCGATTCCAAGTAATCCCCTATTTTTTCAACCAACTCCACAGGGAACGAATGGGTTTCTTCCTGAATGAACGTTCCCATGGAAACCTTGGGCATCTTGAATTTTTTATGGAGGAGTTTGAAACAAAAGACCTATCTATCGTCATAAAGCTGTTAAATGAAGCACGATCACGAAAGGAACCCAAGAGCAATAGTCGATGTATATGTGGTAGTAAGCGCAAATATCAGAAGTGCCACCGTCCAGCGGTCAGGAAGATCGCTGCGTTGACCAATATGGAGTTGGATCATTATCTGAAAATAGCCAATGATTTTATAAGGGACCGGAAGGTTCCCAAAGAAGAATCAATAACTAATTTTTAACGGAAATGCTCTACTGAAACCCTCGCTGAGTCCCGTTATTCCCTTTTTTCTCCTTACTCAGATCAACAGGGGTCAACCCTTATTGCAAACCATATTAAAGTGGGAAATCTTGTTGCAATTCATGGGACAGTAAAATTCGCGTACCCCCTACTGGTATTGGCTTTGGTATAGAATTACAAAATAAATTTGCATTTAGAATTCAGTCAAGTGATCTATTTGCACTTTTATTTGCACAAAACCAATAAATATATGATAATCAATACATTAACACAAGGCTATTGGGCAACAGGAAGTTAAGTCGTTGATAGTCAATCTTCAACGACTTTTTTTATTACTTAATTCCACGCAATAAGCGCCGGTAACTTTCTTTCGTTGCCACTTGCTAATCAGGTACAGATATCCGCGCACCGAAGGCTTATTGAAACAGCTTGACAGGCGTATTTATCGCATTCCGGGATTGGCCGCATGTATGTGATTTGAAATGAAAAAAAGTTCGAACTGTTTCCACGTTGGCAACAAAAAAGGGGAAAATTATCGTTTCCCCCTTTTTCGTAATAGCTGTGCTGTACTACCACCAGTTACCGCGGCAAACCCGGAAGCGCTCCAGGCTGATCGCTTCATCTTTCCGGAAGAAATGATGGAATTTAGTTTCTCCGATAAAGCTGGCCCACAACGAAAACGTGCTGAACGGCCCAAGAATATAATCGCATTGCGACATGAGATAATGATCTTCCGCTACTGAATTTCCAGAAACCACTACATCGCCAAATGCTTCCTGGTATACAGCGAGATCCAGTTGCGCATCGTTGGTGAAGATGATGATCTTCGCCGGTTTGCCCAGCAGCGTCAGCAGTTGCCTGATTTTGTCGATATAGACGTCATCTTCGAAGTAATACATCCCGTCGAGCCATTCTTTATAATCGCCGCGCCGGATGTGCACCGCAATCCGGACTTCGCCGTTTGGCGCCTGCAGGTATTTTTCATCGAGCGGCCGGGTATCGAATCCGGGCTGGAAAAGCGTTTTGTAAATAGGAATATAACGGCTGATCACTTCATCCGGTGACCGGAAAAACCATCCTTCGCAGTACATCGGTTGCTTTGCCAGCAGGTCACGGTCATACACTTCCTGGTTGTGTTCTATATCGAAACGATAGATAGGCTTGAAGGAAAGGGCTTTGCGGATCTTCATGCCCAGCACGGAATCACCGTATCCTGCGGTCCGCAGGTTAGGGTATGTTTTATAGTATTTGCTCATCCGGGGATTGCGGAACTTCAGCCCGTTGGCCCGGCAGAAAGCATCGATATGTATGTGCTGGATAAAGTTGTTGCTGGTTTGTCCGTACTGGCGGCTAAGCGTGATCATAGTGATATTCAGGAATAAATTTCCTAAAAATAGTATTAGTTCCGGTAATCTTACGGGATTTTACTGTTTAGCCCAACGGCTAAACGCTGTAATGTGGATCCATGGTAGTGAAGTCTCGGAATAATATGCCCGGAAATGCTGATTTCATCATGTACCAACGAATAACATCCGGCAGGGTTCATCCTTTTTTCTCCCGGCGCGCGAGTGCCATTTTCGCGGAATCCGTCAATAATACCACCGCTGCCGCCAGCATAATCAGATCCTTCAGCACGAGTCTGCCCGGCGCGGCCAGGTAGGGGAAACCATGATGGTCACCGCCGATGTCAGGCACCCAGGTTTCCGGCGTCGTTAACAAAAAAGATAAGGTTCCTATGCCCATAATGGCCGTCAGCACGGCCCCGGTGGCACCTAAAACCGGATTGGCCCGGTTCAGCAGCAGCAATGCGCCTATGCCCATCAGCAGCAGTCCCAGTCCGTAGGAATAACCATATGTATTGTTGATCTGGTGCCAGGAGATGTTGGCCGGCGAAACTTCGCCTTCTTTATTGCGATGCTGGCGGTATTCTTCCGGATGATGGTAGAAAAAGCGCATGAATGGACTGTTTGCCACGAAAGGCGTGATGCCTTCCGCTTCGTAAGGCACGAATTTCAGCGCGCCGATCCAGATTAGTATGACGGAAACGGCGATGCGTAACAGCCGGATACCGGCTTTGTCGAAACGGGACGCGAACGCCAGGAATGAATATACGATTTTCATGTTTCGAAGGTACAGCCACACCTGCCGGGGGAAAATAGCCGTAAATCGCCAAAACATGGACAAATCAGACAAGAAGAACGACGCCCACCTGCTGCCTGAATTCCCGCGGCGAAACGCCTGTTTGCTTTCTGAACAGGCGGCTCAGGTACAGCGGATCGTCGTAACCAAGCGCAGCGGCAATTTCCTTAACGCTGAGATGCGAGAAATGTAACGCCCGCTTCGCTTCCTGCACTACCCGTTCCGCAATAAGCGCCGAAGGCGTTTTGGAAAGATATTTACTGGTGAGGCGCGATAAGGCTTTCAGGGTGATATGCATGGCTGCGGCATATTCGGCGGGTTTTTTCCATTCTTTGAAATACGCCTCCAGCAAATGATGAAACTGTGCCAGCCGCGGACCCGCGTCCGCGGGGAGCTGCGTCAGCGTTTCTGCTATCTGGCGGCTTTTTACGCGGGTGGCTATAATAAGGAGAATTTTGAGATGGGCGATAACGAGATCTTCCCTGCCAAGATCATCCCTGCCGGACATTGCCGCTTGCAGCAGCTCCAGGTATTTGGCGGCCTGCGCGGCCTGTTCTTCGTCCAACGGAACGAACGGCGGCGTATAAATGTTGTTGAATAAAACGCCGTTGCAGGCTACTTCGTGACGGTGCTTTTCGATGCAGTAAAAATCACCGTGGAAGCTGAGGTGGCTGCCAGAAAAAGCGCCGTGAAAAGCATATTCCTGGTAAGGTGTGAAAAACAGGAGCACGGGCGCCTGCAGGGAGAAGGTGGTCCGGCCTGTTTCCAGAACGGCGCTGCCGCTCCGCAGGTGCACCACCGCATATAGTGGCGCCCGGTGCCATTCGGATGTTCCGTCGATGGTACGCATGCCGGCGAGCAGTGCGCCATCACCGTTTCGCCGGATATTGTGAACCGCTTCCATCCGGTAAAGATAGTAACTCATGCATGGAGTTGATCACCCGCTCCGCTTGAAAATCCGGAAGTACCTACCAATTGCCCCCGAACACCCGGAACTTTTCCAGCGCGATCGTTTCCTCCTCGCTGTGGATATGCTGGAACTTCGTGTCCCCTATGAAACTGGCCCAGAGCGAGAAAGTACTGAATGGCCCGATGATATAATCGCATTGCGACATGAGGTAATGATCCTCCGCCACGCCATTGCCAGACAACAATACGTTCTTGCATGCTTTGCGGTAAAGGGGCAGGTCGATGTCCGGGTCGTTGGTGAACAGGATGATCTTGGCGGGACGGTCGAGTTGCCGCGTCAGCTGGTGGATTTTATCGATGTATACCTCGTCGCTGTAGTAGTAAATTCCGCCTGCCCAGGTTTTGAAATCGCCGCGGCGGACGTGCACTGCGATAAGCGCTTCGCCGTTCGGGCGCTGCAGGAAGTCTTTATCCAGCCAATGCGTGTTAAAACCTGGCCGGAAGTGTTCCCGGTAAAGGGGGGCGTATCGGGCGATCACTTCATCCGGCATTCTGAACCACCAGCCCTCCACGAAATGATTGCCGCTTTCGAGAAGCCGGCGTTTATAGCTGGCTTGCTGCGCCTCATCATCGAACCGGATGACCGGTTTGAAGGAGAGCTTGTGCAGCATCTTCATATATAGTTTCCCAGTGCCGTATCCCGCTTTGGCAAGATTCGGATATGTGCCGTAATACCGGCGCATGCGGGGCGTAAAGAATCTTTTCCCGTTGGCGCGGCAAAAGGCATCGAGGTGGATGTGTTGTACGAAGTTGTTGCTGGTTTGACCGTACAGGCTGAGCAGTGTAATCATAATTCTGGGAAAAGGTACAGGGCATGATTTCGGGGTATAAAACTAGTGCAAATCACCGTTTTTTGCAAAACAAATCCCCCGTTCCCGTGTTTATCATGAACACGCCGCCCGGGAGCCATCACCTCCCAAGATCCATACACCCCGGGCGGCGGTGGCAACCGTACTTTTGAGGTCCAAATTCAAAGTCATGCAACAACTCGTCACCGGCATCCACCACATCACCGCCATGTGCGACGGCTCCCAGCGCAATATCGATTTCTATTGCGGCATCCTCGGCCTCCGCCTCGTGAAAAAAACCGTCAACTTCGACGCCCCCGACGTTTACCATTTTTATTATGGTGACGAAGCCGGCTCTCCTGGATCCATACTCACTTTCTTCCCCTTTGAAGGCATCATGAAAGGCAGAAGGGGCAAAGGCATGCTCAATACCACGGCCTTTTCCGTGCCTCATGCTTCGCTGGATTACTGGCGGCAACGGCTGCAGCGCTTCAACGTCAACGCCAAACCGCCGCAGGAACGCTTCGGCACCGAAAATTACCTTTACTTCGAAGACCCCGACGGCCTGGGCCTCGAACTGGTGTTCAACGACAATGATCCCCGCCCGCCGTTCTCTTACGGGCATATTCCCCTTGAACATTCCATCAAGGGCTTCTTTTCCGCAGAAATCTGGGAAGAAGGATATGAGAAAACGGCCGATCTGCTGACCAGCCTGCTCGACCACAAACTCATTGGCCAGCACGATAACCGCTTCCGCTTCGCCGCCGCCGACAAACCCGGCAATTACATCGATATCCTTTGCTCACCCGATAGCCTTCGCGGCCTGAGCGGCGGCGGCACCGTGCATCATATCGCCTTCGCCACGCCCGACCGCCAGGCGCAAACCGAAGTGCGGGGCAAACTGATGGAAAAATCCTTCAATCCCACGCCCATCCTTGATCGCAACTATTTCACTTCTATCTATTTCCGCGAGCCGGGCGGCGTGCTTTTCGAAATCGCTACGTTAGGCCCGGGCTTCGCCGTCGACGAAGCGGCGGACCATCTGGGTGAAGCACTGAAACTGCCGCAGCAGTACGAGCCCATGCGTGCCGAACTGCTGGAATCGCTGCCGAAGGTCTCCGTTCAGCTTGATAATTTCCGTTAAACTGTTTTGTAACTTTCTGGTATGCATACAAAGAAGATCATCTACTCCGGCACACCGCTGAAACAGGCTTCACGGGCGCTGATTATGGTTCACGGGCGCGGCGGGTCCGCGGAAGATATCCTGACGCTGGCGCCCATGCTGGCCGTGGGCGATTATGCACTGTTGGCGCCTCAGGCTACGGGGAACACCTGGTACCCGCATTCGTTCCTCATGCCGCAGGAAGATAATGAACCCTGGCTCTCCGCCGCTATCGAAGTACTGGCCTCTACCGTGCAGGAAATCGTGGATGCGGGGATTACCCATGACCGGATCTACTTCACCGGCTTCTCGCAGGGCGCCTGCCTCACGCTGGAATTCGCGGCGCGGCATGCCGTGCGCTACGGTGGCATCGCGGCTTTCACCGGCGGGCTGATCGGCGATCATGTGCACCGCTCGAATTACACGGGAGATTTTGCGCAAACGCCCGTTTTCATCGGCAGCAGCGATCCCGACATGCACGTGCCCGTCAAGCGCGTGCGCGAAACGGAAACGGTGTACGCCGACCTACATGCAGATATTCACATCAAAATCTATCCCAATATGGGCCACACGATTTCCGGCGATGAAATCAACATCGTCAACGAAAAAATATTCGGCAAAGTGTGAATTATGCTTATGTGAAAAAGAGAACGCCTGTCTGATCAGACAGGCGTTCTCTTTATGTATTAATATTTAAGCTAACAGCAATGGCAAGATTTCCGGGATGGCAATCACAGACCGGAAGTTGTCGTGTTCCACGTTGTGGTCGATTTTTTCGTACGCCCAGGTGGTGTGGTAGGGGATGTGGATGGCGTGGCCGCCGATGGCGAGCACAGGCAGCACATCCGATTTAAGGGAGTTGCCGACCATGAGGAAGTTTTCGGGCTGGCAGTCGAGGTGGCGGAGGAGTTTGTTATAATCCTTTTCGCCTTTATCGCTCATGATTTCGATGTGGTGGAAATGGTGGTTAAGGCCCGATTTGAGGAGTTTGCGCTCCTGGTCTAGGAGGTCGCCTTTGGTGGCTACCACGAGGCGGTAATGCCCTTTCAGCGCCTGGAGCACGTCTTCCACGCCTTCGAGGAGTTCCACGGGTTTGGCGAGCAGTTCTTTGCCGTATTCCAGGGCTTTATGGAGGATTTCCGGGTTGGCGGTATTGTTGGAAACGCGGAGGATGGTTTCGATCATGCAGAGCATGAAGGCTTTCACGCCGTAACCATAGAGGGGAAGGTTCTGCATTTCGGTGCGGAACAGTTCCTGGGAAACGGTGTGGTGGGGGAGGTAATCTTCGAGGAGGGCGCAGCATTTCTGTTCGGTTTCCTGGAAGTAGGGCTCGTTGACCCACAGGGTATCGTCGGCGTCGAATGCGATCGTAGTGATATTCGTCATATTGGGTGCAAAGTTAGGATTTCCCTGTTACATCATCACCGCGGAAAGCGCCAGCACGGCGAGGAAAGCGGTAATGCCCATCAGCAGCGTTGCCACGGAATAGACTTTGAGCATGGGTTGCATTTCGAGGCCGGAGAATTTGCTGATCACCCAGAAATAGGCGTCGTTGGCATGGGAGATGGCCATGCTGCCCGCGCCGAGGGCCAGCAGGCAGAGCAGGCGGCCTTCCTCGCTGTCGAGCCCCAGCCTGGGCATCAGCTGCCCCACGATCGCGGCGGCGGTGATGATGGCTACGGTGGAGGAGCCCTGGGCGGTTTTCAGCAGAACGGCGAGCAGGAAGGGAAAAAACAGGCCCAGCTGCGCGAGGGGCAAGGCTTCCGATAAATGGGTGCCCAGGTCGGTAGTGGCGAGTATAGCCCCGAAAGCGCCACCGGCGCCTATGATGACGAGGATGCCACCCGCTTTCTCGGAAGCTTCCAGCATGAGGCGGCTTACTTCCGCTTTCTTCCATCCCGTGCCGGTGTATAATGCCAGCAACACGCCAGCCGATAACGCCACCACGGGATCGCCGAGGATTTGCAGGATACCGGAGCCATGCTGCATTTTGGTGAACGCGCCCAGCGCGATGAGCGCGATGGGCACGATGATGGGCAGGAATGCTTTCCAGGCGGGTGTGACGGGCAGGGCTTCGTCTTCATGTGCATCGTGCTGTACGGGACCGGTTACACGTTTTCCCATCCAGGAAGCCCACCAGCATCCGGCGATCGCCGCCGGGATGGCCACGGCGGTCCCGATCAGGATGAGCCGCCCGATGTCCGCCCCGATCGTGCCCGCCGCGGCGGTAGCGCCGGGGTGGGGAGGGATGAGGCAATGCACGGCGTAGAGCCCCGAAGCCAGCGATACGGACATTACCAGCAATGGTTTCCCGCTTCTGCCGGCAACGGAACGGTTCAGCCCGCTCAATACGATATAACCGCTGTCGCAGAAAATGGGCAGCCCCACAATGAACCCCGTGATCCCCATGGCCGTGGCGGCCCTTTTCTCGCCCACCAGCTTCAGGATGGCGGCGGCCATCACGCGCGTGGCGCCGGTATGTTCGAGGATCACGCCGAGCATGGTGCCCAACACGATGATGAAACCCAGGCTCTGCATGATATGCCCGAAGCCTTCTTTCATCACGGCGATGATTTTCGGGAAAGGTAGTTCCACCCCGAGCCCTACGGCAAAGCAGGCGAGGAATAACGCGAAAAACGCATGAACGCGGAATTTTACCGTCAGCAATACGATCAGGCCGATACCTGCCGCCAGCGACAGCAGTACCTGGATGAAGGAAGCAGTCATATCACAATATAAACATTCTCCGCTCCCTTGTACTCCTTAAATCAGATCGAATGCCTGCGCGAATTGCGTGATGTCGTAGCTGGAATGCGCTTTCAGCTTGTTTTTGATGTTGCGGCGATGCGTGGTCACCGTTTTCTCGGAGATATTCAACTCAATGGCCATTTCCGCGGAGTTGCGGCCGAGGCCCATCAGCGTCAGTACTTCGCGCTCGCGCTGTGTCAGCTCAGCGAAGATGTGCTTGTTGGCGCGCAGGAAAGTGTTTTCCTTCAGCAGCCGGTTTACTTTCGCATTGATGTAATGCGCCTGCTCCACCGGCAGCGCGAAGGTGATGCAATGCGTGGGAACGCCTTCGGCGTTGCGGAAGAAGATGCGCGTGGCGCCGAGGTACCACTGCCAGGGATCCTCCGGGGTTGGCCGTACCTGGTGGAAAAACGACACGAACTCCCGCTCGCGGTTCCCTTGTATCAGCTGCATGATGCGGGGCACGTAATCGTCCATTTCCGCCGGGTTGAAAAAACGGTGGAAATAAGCGATGCCCATATCTTTCAGCGCCTGGAGATCCGTACGCAACAGGCGTTGGCCCCATGGTGACATATACTCCACGGATTGCGTGAGGATGTTATGTATGATGACGACAGCCGGGAGGTCTTCGCTGACCAGCTCTAATTGTGCGATCTTGGTTGACAGTTCCGTGTCCTTAATAGGTGGGATGCTCATGTACCAGCAAGATACACAGAAAGCTAGACGTGCAAAATACCTTCCATTACGATGGTGGAGGCCCCGCTTACCCAAATCCCCGCGCCGGTGACGCGGAACCGCAGTATGGATGGTTGCTGGATCTTCACGCCCTGCAGCACGGCATATTCTTTCTCCTTATGGATATACCCCTTCTGGAAGAGATACGCGCCCAGCGGGCCCGCTGCCGATCCCGTAGCGGCGTCTTCTCCGCCACCGGGGTGGAAGAAGCGCGCCTGTGCGATCTGGGGCGTGTCCTTATCGGTCATCGTAAAGCAATAACAACCCTGGAAGCCGTAGCCTGTGGCGATGTTCTGTAGGGCGCCGCCGGCCTGGGCGGCACGGTTGAGCGCGTCGATATTGCGGAGGGGCACCATCAGGTGCGATACTTCGGTGGTAACAACCGTAGGCTGCCAGTCGTACAGCTTCACATCTTCGGGCAGCAGGTGAAGGGCTGCGGCGATGTCTTCCGCCGGAACCGTATTGCCGGTGCGCGCCGGCTGTTGCAACATGCCGATGAACGGGAGGTCGTTGCTGTTGGTTTCAATGTTGAGCTGAACGCGCTTGTCTTTCATGATCACCGACGGACCGCCCTCCTGAACGCGGAAAACGTTCATGTCTTTCAGTACCGCCAGGCATACGGCCCCGAGCAGGTTATGGCCGGCGCCGCTGATCTCGCGGCCCTGGCGCGTAAAGGAGCGGACGCGGAGCGCTTTATCTTCTTTCGAATAATGCATGAAAGAAGTTTCGACATAACCGAATTCACGGGAAATCTGTTGGTAAAGCGAGGTCTCCAGCGGTTTGCCGGTTACGACCACGGGTAAGGGATTGCCTTTAAAACGTTCGTTGGTAAAAACATCGAGAACATAATAGGGCATGGTGTTCTGTTCGGATTTCATAGCATTCTCACTAAGGATTCTATCTTACAATTGGCCGATAAATGTACAACGTTTTATGTATTGCCCGCGGAAAAAACAATTCACGCGAGCGATAATAACTTGTTGCGTACCAACAGGCAGGCCCCGGTAACACCGGCCTTTTCACCGAGGGTGGAAAGCACCAGCTGCATATCGTTGTTGACGAGCGGGAGGGAATATTTGTTGATGGCGGATTTGATGGGCAGGCGGATGATATCGCCTGTGGCGCTCATGCTGCCGCCGAGGATCACCAGCTCGGGATTGAACAGATTGATGAGCATGGCGATGCCTTTGCCGAGTTTTTCGCCGATAGCGCCGATGAGCTCAATGGCAAGAATGTCGCCTTTTGCGGCGGCGGCGATGATATCGTCGAGCAGTACCTGGCCGGTTTGCGGGTCGGGTTGCACGATGGTGGTAACCCCTTCGCCCAGCTTCTCCATGAAATGCCGGATGAGCGCCTGGCCGGAGGCTTCCGTTTCCAGGCAGCCTTTTTTACCGCAATGGCACATCCGCTCATTGTTGAAAACAGGCATGTGGCCGAACTCGCCCGCAAACCCGGATTTGCCGTGGTAGAGCTGTCCGTTTACGAGGATGCCGAGGCCGATGCCGTGGTCGAGGTTGATGAATAGCGCGTTCTTTTCCTGGCGGAGAGCGCCGCTGCTGAATTCGCCGAAAGCCATGGCGCGGGAATCATTTTCCAGGAAGGTGCGGATGCCGGTCCTGCTTTCAAACACCTGGCTGAGAGGCGCTTCGCTGAAGTTGAAGAAATTGTGGCTGTAGCCGGTGGCATACTGTATGCGGCCGGAGATGTTCACGCCCATACCCATGACTTTTTCGCGGGGCACGGGCAGCGCGTCGAGAAAGCGGCCGATGATCTCGCAAAGCATGTCGAGCGAAGCGGGTGTATTCTCCAACTGGTAAGGGATCCTTTCCGTGATCTTTACCAGGTTGCGCTTGAAATCGAGCAGGCCGATGTTGACGTGGAATTTCTTCACTTCCACCCCCACGAAAAAACCGGCGTCGGGCGCGATACCGTAAATGTTTGGCTTGCGGCCGCCGGTGCTGTCGATCTTGCCGTAATCGCTCACCAGGCCCTCGCGCAGCAGATCACTTAGCAAGTGGGTAACCTTCGGCGTGGATGCATTCAGCTCGCGCGACAGGTCCGCAATCGTGGAATTGTCGTGTTGGGTGAACCAGGCCAGGATCTTCTTCTTCAAATGCAAATTCTTATACGCGACCCCGCCCAGGTCCGCCCTGTTCAGTTCATCGAAAAAAGTAGGGTGACCCATATCGTTGTGGGTAGTTTTAAGTGGACCTCAGTAAATAGGCCGTCAAGATACAAACCAATCGTTTTTAAAAAAATAAAATGGAACGCGCAGCTTCCCGCAAACCCTCCTGCTTCAGCAACCAGTTAAGGAAATGGCAAAATCTTATCATCGCGGACGTTACTATCTGAGGATGAACGTATTGCCGGTAAAATTCCCGAAACAGCCGTTTTGCAAAACTCCTGACATCCTACTGACATCCTTCGTTCATCCTTCGAAGGTGTTCTCTCGTGGTACGGGTTTGAGGGTGTTTGAACGAAGGATGAACGGAGGATGAACGAAGGATGAACGGAGGATCGACGCGTAAAGCAGCAGAATATTCACGATTTTAAAGGCATCATTATAAAAAAATTAAAAAGGTATTGTGGTTGGGAGAAAAATATTGTTATTTAGTCGCCTTATCACGATATGATGCATAAATTCCACCTGTTACTATTCCTGCTGCTCGTTCCTTTTTTCGGGCAGGCACAACAGCAAACCGATCTCCTGATTGTAGGCGGCGGCGCCAGCGGCACCATGGCCGGCATCCAGGCGGCCCGCATGGGCGTTAAAACCCTCATCGTCGAAGAAACGCCGTGGCTGGGCGGCATGCTCACCAGCGCGGGCGTAGCCGCTATCGACGGCAACCACCGCATGCCCTCGGGGCTCTGGGGCGAATTCAGGCAGAAAATCTATGATTATTACGGTGGCCCGGGTAAAGTATCCACCGGCTGGGTCAGCAATACACTTTTCGAGCCCAGTACCGGTAATACGCTGCTCCGCCAGATGGCCGCCGCGGAACCGAACCTGCAGATCCGGTTCAACACCGCCTTCACAGCCATTCGCAGGAACGGCGGCGGGTGGACCGTCACCGTCCGGGAAGGAAAAAATCCCGGAACATCACCGCCCGCCTTGTCATCGACGCCACCGAACTGGGCGATGTAATCGCCGCCGCCGGTGCGAAGTACAGTATCGGGATGGATGACCGCGCCGTTACCGGCGAAGCCCTCGCGCCGCCGGCCGCCAACGATATTGTTCAAGACCTCACTTACGTGGTAGTGCTGAAGGATTACGGCAAGGGCGCCGATAAAACCATTCCGCGGCCAGCGGGCTACGATCCCGCGCCCTTCCGCCAGTGCTGCGATATCGCTGATCCCGCGTCGTTCGATTCGCCGAAAAACAACTGCAACATGATGATGCAGTACGGCCGCCTGCCGAACAATAAATACATGATCAACTGGCCCAAACACGGCAACGATTATTACCTCAATATCATCGAAAAAACACCGGCGGAACGCGCCGAAGCCCTCAAAGCCGCGAAGCTCCACACCCTGCGCTTTGTGTATTACCTGCAAACGGAACTGGGCTACAAGCACCTCGGCATCGCCGACGACGAATTCCCGACGGCCGACAAGCTGCCCATGATCCCTTACCACCGCGAATCGCGCCGGGTGAAAGGGAAGGCTCTTTTTACAGCTAACCATGTTCTGGATCCCTATAACCAGGCGCAACTGTTATACCGTACGGGCGTTGCCGTGGGCGACTATACCATCGACCATCACCATGATAAAAACCCGGATGCGCCCAAAATCGATTTCGTGAAGATGCGGGTGCCTTCCTATAATGTTCCGCTGGGCGCGCTCATTCCCGAAGGCGTGGGCGGGCTGATCGTAGCGGAAAAAAGCATCGGCGTCACCAATATCGTGAACGGCGCCACGCGGCTGCAGCCGGTTGTGATGGGGATTGGCCAGGCAGCGGGCGCCCTCGCCGCCGTGGCGCTTCGCAACGGTACGGAACCGGAAGCTACGGATGTGCGCGCCGTGCAGCAGGCGCTGCTCGACCACAAAGCTTACATCATGCCCTTCATCGACGTGCCGGCCGGCAGTCCGCACTTCGCCGCCATACAGCGCATTGGCGCGGCAGGGGTGCTCCGCGGCAGCGGGGTGCCGTACCAATGGGCGAACCAAACCTGGTTCTACCCGGCGCGCGAAGTGTCGGGCTACGAGCTGGTGGAAGGTTTGCGCCCGTTTTTCCCGGCGCTGCGCAGGCATTGGGGCGCTACCGGCGATCCGCTCACGGTGGCGGCTATGCTGGAAATCTTCAGCAAAGCAGGCGTTTCCGTTACCATGGCGGAGGTGTCCGGCAACTGGAGCGGGCTCGCGCTGCCGGGGACGCCCGCGCCGGGAACCGTGCTCAATCGCGGCAGTGCAGCCGTGCTGACGGATCATTTCCTGCGGCCCTTCCAATATAAAGTAGACCTGAACGGAAACTTTCAACAGTAAGCAAACCGATACATGATGCAAAGACTCCTCCTTGCCGCCGCCATCCTGGCCGTAACCACCGCCCGGGCGCAGCAGATCGACAGTACCTATGCCAACGATTATTACAACGGCCGCATGGCCCTTTTCGCCACCTTCCCCGAGCAGCGGGGCGCTATCGTAATGCTGGGCAACAGTATCACGGAGCGCGCGGCGTGGCCTGAGCTGCTGCCGGGTAAAAAGATCGCCAACCGTGGCATCGGCGGCGACAATACCTTTGGCGTGCTGGCCCGCCTCGATGGCGTCATCGCCATGCGCCCTTCGAAAATATTCCTCCTCATCGGCATTAACGATCTCGGCCGTGGCCTGCCGGAAAACGTCATCCTGGCCAATTACCGCCGTATCCTGGAAAGATTGACGGCCTCGCTGCCGAAAACAAAAATCTACGTGGAAAGCGTGTTGCCGATGCATGAAAGCAAACTGCCCGCATACCTGCAAAACAAAGCAGGGAAGGTGGCGTCCCTCAATACCGGGATCGCCGCGCTGGCAAAGGAATTCAACCTGCCCTTCCTCAACCTCCACGAATGGGCTGCCGATGCAAACGGCCAGCTGAAAGCGGAATACACGGGCGACGGCATCCATCTTACCCCCATTGCTTACGCCGCTTGGATAAAATGGCTGCAGGAAAAGAAAGCGTTGTGACGGATTGCGGAAAACGCGCACAATCCTTACATTTGAAAGATGAGATTACTTTGTCTGCTGCTGCTTTGCAGCATTGGCGGCAGCGCCCAAAGCCGCATCGACTACGCGGTGAAAGACCAGGACACCTTATACATGCTGCATTTCGCGCCGCAGGGAACGCCTAACGGGATGACCGTGATGCACGTCCATGGAGGCGGCTTCTCGGGTGGTTCTCCGGATGGCGACCGTGCTTTTGCGGAAGGGCTGCAGGCGAGGGGATATAACGTGTTTTCCATTTCTTACCGACTCTTTCTCAAAGGCAGCGATTTCGGCTGCGGAACGGCTACGCCCGTCAAACTGAAAGCCATCGCCACCGCGGTGGAAGATGTAGCCGACGCGGCAAGGTTCCTGCTCGAAAATGGGAAAGCGCTGCAGGTGGATACTTCCAAACTATATCTCTCCGGCAGCAGTGCTGGTGCCGAGGCCATCCTGCACCTGCTGTATAATCCCTTCGCGGCATCGGACCGTCAGCGGTACGATTATTTCAAAAAACAAAGGTTCAAAGGCGCGCTGGTATTCGCCGGCGGGCTGGTGGACATCAACCCGGTGGATAAGCACACCTGGGTGCCGACGCTCTTCATGCACGGCACAACCGATGAGCTGGTGCCATACGGCACGGCTGCGCACCGCTTCTGCCGCGCGGACCAGCCGGGTTGGATGATCATGTTCGGCGACAAATCGATTTACGAAAAAGGCAAGCGCATGCAGCAGCCCGGCTTGTTGTACACCTACGTGGGCCGCGGGCATGAAGTGAGCGGTTACATGAACCGGGAGGTACCGAAAATCGACCAGTTCCTGCAACAGGTCAATTCCGGGAAAAAGATGAACGCCCAGGAGATCATTGTGCCTAAAGGGAAATAACCGGTTACGACATAACTAAAGATCCAGGCGCCGCAAGGTGCCTGGATTTTTTTATGGGGAAAGGGTGCGGATCAGCGTTCTTTCAGCTTGTTGAGATTGATTTTGAAAGTCTGGCCCACAGGCAGGCTTTCGTCGAGGATCACCACATGTCGGGGGCCCCATTCTTCCACTTTATCGGTAGCGATGATGTAGGATTTATGGATGCGGACGAAGCAGCTGGGGGGAAGGAGTTTCTCCATTTCGACTGTGGTGGCGTTTACGATCAGGCATTTGTTTTCGAGATACACCTTTACGTAGTTGCCCATGCTTTGGACGTAGTAGATCTCGGCGGGGTCCACGGTGGTTTGGGTGCTGCCGGTTTTGAGTACCAGCGGCTCCACGGCGGGCTTTTCCACGGGCGCTTCCTGCTGGAGGATTTTATTGACAGCCTTCAGGAAGCGGGGGAAGGAGATGGGTTTGAGGATGTAATCCACCACGTCATACTCGTAGCTTTCGAGGGCGAACTCGCTGTAGGCGGTGGTGAGGATGATTTTGGGGCGTGTGGGGCCGAGGGTTTTGAGCAGGTCGAGCCCGCTCAGTTCGGGCATGTTGATGTCCAGGAAAACAACGTCCACCTTTTCGCGATGGAGGAAATTGGCGGTTTCCATGGCATTGTAGCAATGGCCCACCACCTGCAGGGCCTGTACTTTTTCGATATGCGCTTCCAGTACGTAGTGCGCTCCGGGTTCGTCATCTACGATCAGGCAACGGAGTGTTTGCATGGCGGTCGAGAGTTAGTTGCAATTCTGTATAATAAATATTGTTTTCTTCATACGAAATCAGGGTGTGGCGCTTGGCGTAGGCCAGGGCCAGCCGTTGCCGCACGTTGTTCAGCCCAACGCCGGTCGAAGATACGGATTGTTTATTGGAAGGAACGGTGTTGCGGATTTTCAGCAGCAGCGTTTCCCCTTTGATTTCCAGCTCCACTTTGATATACGAGGCCGACATGCTGGAGGGCGCGTATTTAAAGGCGTTTTCCACGAAAGCGATGAGGATGAGCGGGGTGATGAGCAGATCCTTTTCATGGCCTTTCTTTTTGAACGTTACCTGGCAGCGCTGCCGCACGCGGGCGCGCTCGAGGTGAACGTAGTTGCGGATGAACTGGAGCTCGTCTTCCAGCGGCACCAGCTGTTTGCGGGAGCTTTCCAGCTGGTAGCGCATCAGTTCGCTGATGCTCAGGATCAGTTCCGGCGTTTTATTCGGATACCGGAGGCTGACGCCGTAGAGGTTGTTAAGGGTGTTGAAGAAGAAGTGGGGGTTGAGCTGGCTTTGCAGGTACTGCAATTCTTTTTCCTTGAGCAGCAAGGAGTTGCGCAGTTCTGAAGTCTGGAATGTAGCTCCCCGGTACAGGAACCACATGCCCACCCCGATGAGCAGGCAGGAGGCGGCGAACACCAGGTCGCCCAGCCAGAATATCTCAATATCCGTTTGGAACACGTACACGCGCAGGGTGTAGGTGACGGCGGTGACCAGGGCCAGCCAGGCCACGACGGTCCAGATGTATTGCCAATACTGGCTTTTATGGATCAGTAACCGCAGCATATACTTGTTGTGCACCACGCACATGACGTAGATGAATGCGAGGGAAACGTTCTGATAAATGAACAGCTGCATGTTATTCCCAGGATTCTGCATATTTACCAGCGTGTTCACCACCATCAGTACGATGAGGAACAGCAGGTTGACCACCAGCCCGTTCT
This sequence comes from Chitinophaga pollutisoli, assembly GCF_038396755.1. Taxonomy (NCBI): domain Bacteria; kingdom Pseudomonadati; phylum Bacteroidota; class Chitinophagia; order Chitinophagales; family Chitinophagaceae; genus Chitinophaga; species Chitinophaga pollutisoli. Next base: position 4,522,582 of record NZ_CP149822.1, read on the forward strand.
GGAAAAAGTTTCTGAATGTCATACAGGCGGCAATTTAATACGAACCATCCGTATTCCGCACCCGTTATCTGATGTCTTGCATTCGTCATTTCCCGCGGCGCGTTGATCAATCGGCGCTTGCGGGTTTCCCGGCTTCGGCGCACCTTTGCACCGTTATATAACTCCGCCATGTAAACCTGACTATTTGTTTGTTGATCGCAACTCCAAACGGGCCGGCCCGGCTGCTGACGAAGCGGCTGCGCCGGCCCTGTTTTTTTACCCGGTTCCTGACGAATATCAGCCGCGGGCTATCCCTTCCCGGTCTTATCTTTATGCTCAACATGGAAGCAACTTTTACCATCATTGGCGGCGGCATCGCCGGGCTTACGGCCGCCATCGCCTTGCGCCGGCAGGGCATCGACCCGCTGGTGTTCGAAGCTGCGCCGGAACTGCATCCCGTTGGGGCGGGCCTGGGGCTCGCAGCCAATGCCATTAGGGCTTTGGCGCTGCTGGGCGTCGAAAAGGAGATCCTTGCCAAAGGGCGCTTCCTGGAAGGCATGGCGTTCAGGACGGATAAAGACGCGCTGCTCATCCGCATGGATACCGCAACCATCACCCAACGCGCAGGGCAGGATAACTTCTGCATCCACCGGGGCGACCTGCACGAAGCGCTTCTGCATCACCTCGACCGCTCCCGCATATTCACCGGCAAGGCCCTGGAATCGGTAGTGCACGACGGCGGGCGGCTGCGGCTGCGGTTCCGCGACGGCAGCGAGCATCTGACGGATTATCTGATAGGGGCCGACGGCATCCATTCCGCCGTTCGCCATGTGGTGCTGCCGGATGTGCAGCCCCGTTACGCCGGGTATACCTGTTGGCGCTGTGTGGTGCCGGGCGCCCAGCCGAAGGGGCTGCAGGGAGTGGAGGAGATCCTGGGCCCGGCGGGCCGCTTCGGGATCGTGCCCCTCGCGGGCAACCGCACGTACTGGTTCGCCTGTGTGAACGCGCCCCGGCGCGATCCCGGGATGCAAAACGCCGATGCGGCGGCACTGGCACATATCTTTGCCGCGTACCCCGCCAGGGTGCTGGATTTGCTGAAAGCCAGCGAAGGGCAGCCGCTCATCTGGGGAGACATTACCGACCTGCCGGCAGGGCACCGTTATGATCACGGGAATATCGTCCTCATCGGCGACGCCGCCCATGCCACCACGCCCAACATGGGACAGGGCGCCTGCCAGGCCATCGAAGATGCGGTGATCCTTGCGGCTGAAATTGGCCGCCACCGCAACGATCCGGCGGAGGCTTTCCGGCGGTTCACGAACCGGCGGCTGGAGCGGACGCGCATGGTGGTAAGGCGTTCCCGCATGATGGGGCAAATGGCGCAATGGCAACACCCGGTGCTGAGGGCGTTGCGGAATATGCTCTTCCGGCTTACCCCGCAGGCGGTGTTCCGCCGCCAGCTGGTAGCGCTGTATAATGTAGACCTGACCTAGCCGTTTTTAGAATTTTTCGAAAAAATGGCGGAATGGTTTGAAATCTGAAATTAGTTCCTACCTTTGCACCGACTTCAAACACATGAACATTACCGTACATACACATCATCACCATACTTGCCAAACCGGTAAGCAGGGAATGCTGTAGTTGTACTGACAGATATTCACCATCGAAAGGCTTACCGGATGCGGTAAGCCTTTTTTGTTTCAAACCGGAATCAAACATGAAACTGCGAATTGCCATTCAGAAATCAGGGCGCCTGCACGAAGACTCTATCAAACTGCTGAAGGAATGCGGGATAGACATCAACAACGGCGTGAACAAACTCAAGACCGAGGCTACGAATTTCCCGCTGGAAGTGTTCTTCCTGCGCGACGACGATATTCCGCAGTACGTGGAAGACGGCGTGGCCGACCTGGGGATCGTGGGTGAGAATGTAGTGCTGGAAAAAGGGTACCCCCTCGAAACCGTGGAAAAACTGGGCTTCGGAAAATGCCGCCTGGCCATCGCCGTACCCAAATCCATGGCTTATAATTCCGTGCAGGACCTGCATGGCAAGCGCATCGCCACCAGCTACCCGGTGATCGTGAAAGATTTTCTGAAAAAAGTGAATATCGAAGCGGAGATCCACGAGATCAGCGGCTCCGTGGAAATCGCGCCGGGCATCGGTTTGGCGGAAGCCATCTGCGACCTCGTGAGCAGCGGTTCCACCCTGTTCATGAACGGTCTCAAGGAAGTGGAAAACGTGCTCCGCTCCGAAGCCGTGCTGGTGGCCAACAGCAAGCTCACCGAAGAACAGAAGCAACTCCTCCGCAAGCTCGTGTTCCGCATCCAGGCGGTGAAGAAGGCCAAGAATACCAAATATGTACTGCTGAACGCGCCCAACGACAAGCTCCCCGAGATCATCGGGCTGCTCCCGGGCATGAAGAGCCCCACCGTTCTGCCCCTCGCGGAAGCCGGCTGGAGCTCCGTTCACTCCGTACTGAACGAAAACGATTTCTGGGATATCATCGAAAGCCTCAAAGCCGCCGGCGCACAAGGTATCCTCGTTGTTCCCATCGAAAAAATGGTCATCTAAAACCTCCGCCATGCAAATCATCCGATACCCGGAAAAAAATACCTGGAACACACTGCTGCAAAGGCCCGTGCTGGACAACTCCCAGCTGGAAGCAACCGTTTCGGCCGTGCTGGCGGACGTGAAAAAGTATGGAGACGAAGCCCTTCGCCGCTATACCCTCCAGTTCGATAAAGTACCCCTCACCAGCATCCCCGTGCCCGCGGAAGCTTTCGAAGTCGCAGACAGGCTTCTGGGCGACGACCTCAAAAACGCCATCCGCACCGCCGCCGCCAATATCGAAGCCTTCCACCGTGCGCAGGTAGAAGACGTAACCGTCATCGAAACCATGCCAGGCGTGCAATGCTGGCGCAAGCCGGTAGGCATCGAGAAGGTAGGTTTATATATACCCGGCGGCACCGCGCCCCTGTTTTCCACCATCCTCATGCTCGCCATCCCCGCAAGGCTGGCGGGTTGCAGCGAAATCGTGCTGTGCACGCCTCCCGGGAAGGACGGTAACATCCACCCCGCCGTGCTCTGGGCCGCGAGATTCACCGGCATTAGCCAGGTGTTTTCTATCGGCGGTGTGCAGGCCATCGGAGCCATGGCCTACGGAACGGAGTCCGTGCCGAAAGTGTATAAAATCTTCGGTCCGGGCAACCAATACGTGACCTGCGCCAAGCAGCTCGTTAATGCCGCCGGCACCGCCATCGACATGCCCGCCGGGCCTTCGGAAGTAGCCGTGTTTGCAGACGAGGCCTGCGTGCCCGCCTTCGTGGCGGCCGACCTGCTGTCGCAAGCCGAGCACGGGGCCGACAGCCAGGTGCTGCTCGTGACCACCTCCGAAACCGTAATTACCGCAGTGGAAGCGGAAGTGCGGGCGCAGCTGGAGAAATTGCCCCGAAGGGAGTTTGCCGCCAAAGCGCTGGAGAACAGCAAACTGGTGCTCGTCCGCGACCGCGACGAAGCCATGGATATGCTCAACGACTACGCACCCGAGCACCTGATCATGGCCTGCGAAAACGATGAAGCCCTCGCCACGAGGGTCGTAAACGCCGGTTCCGTGTTCCTGGGCAATTACTCCCCGGAAAGCGCGGGCGATTATGCCTCCGGCACCAATCACACCCTGCCCACCAACGGCTATGCCACGGCGTACAGCGGTGTGAGCGTCGACAGCTTTGTGAAGAAAATCACTTTCCAGCGCCTGTCCCGCGAGGGATTGCAGGCCATCGCCCCGGCCATCGAGGCCATGGCGGAAGCGGAAGGGCTCGATGCGCATAAACAGGCCGTTTCCATCCGCGTCCGGTATATTCAAAACGATTCATCTTTCAAGTAATACATCATGTTCGATCTGAACTCACTTTTAAGAGACAATATCAAACGGCTCACACCGTATTCCTCCGCCCGCGACGAATTCAAAGGCGAAGCCTCCGTGTTCCTCGACGCCAACGAGAATAGTTTCGGTTCCCCACTTCCCGTGAACTATCATCGCTATCCCGATCCGCTGCAATGGAAGGTGAAATACCGCCTGGCAGAGATCAAGGGCGTGCCGCCGCAGAATATTTTCCTCGGCAACGGGTCCGACGAGGCGATCGATATTCTTTACCGCGCGTTCTGCCGGCCGGGGATTGATAACGTGATTCTTTGTCCGCCGACATACGGCATGTACGAAGTTTCCGCCAACATCAACGACATCACCATCCGCAAAGCATCCCTCACCGAAGATTTCCAGCTGGATCTCGAAGCCATCGAATCGGCCATCGACGAAAACACGAAGCTGATCTTTATATGTTCCCCGAACAATCCCACGGCCAATGCGATCGACAAGGAAGCGATCGAGATGGTGCTGAATAATTTCGACGGGATTGTGGTGGTGGATGAAGCCTACATCAATTTCAGCCGTCATAAATCCTTCATCCAGGAGCTGACCGAATACCCGAACCTGGTGATCCTGCAGACGTTGTCGAAGGCCTGGGGCCTGGCCGCGTTGCGCATGGGGATGGCGTTTGCCAGCGAGGATATCATCAATATCTTCAACAAGATCAAGCCGCCGTACAACATCAACCAGGCGTCGCAGGAACTGGCGCTGGAAGCGTTGAACAATGTGGAGCAGGTGAATGGCTGGATTAAGGAAACGGTGGCGGAAAGGGAGAAGCTGGTGGAAGCATTGGTGAAACTGCCGATCGTGGAGAAAGTGTACCCCAGCGATGCGAATTTTGTGCTGGTGAAAACAACCGACGCCCGGGGGATTTACAACATCCTCACCAGTCAGGGCATCATCGTGCGCGACCGTTCCAAAGTGGAGCTTTGCGCCGGGAGCCTCCGCATCACCATCGGCACGCCCGAAGAAAACGTCACCTTATTACAGGCCCTTCAAAATATCGCCCAATAAATGAAACGCGTACTTTTCATCGACCGCGACGGCACCATGATTCTGGAACAGCCGCCTACCTATCAGATCGACAGCCTGGAGAAGGTGGTGTTTTATCCCCAGGTATTCAAATATCTCGGCAAAATCGCCGCAGAGCTGGATTACGAACTGGTGCTCGTATCGAACCAGGACGGTATGGGGACGGACAGCTTCCCCGAAGCAACTTTCCATCCCGCGCACAACCACATCATTAAAACCTTCGCCGGCGAAGGCATCACGTTTGTGCGGGAGCACATCGACAAGAGCTTCCCCGCCGATAACCTTCCTTCCCGCAAGCCGGGTATCGGGATGTTGCAGCAGTATTTCACCGCGGAATACGACCTGGCCAACTCGTTTGTGATCGGCGACCGGATTACCGACGTGAAACTGGCCCAGAACCTCGGCGCCAAAGCCATCTGGCTGAACCAGGACGCGACTTTGGGCGCGGCGGAAGTAGTAGGGGAGGGAAGTGACCTGAAGGATGTAGTGGCCCTCGAAACCACTGATTGGGCGAAGATCTACGAATTCCTGAAAATCGGCCTCCGCACGGTAAGCCATACGCGTACCACCAAGGAAACCGACATTCACATCGAGCTGAACCTCGACGGCACCGGCAAGGCGGACATCCACACCGGCCTGGGCTTCTTCGACCATATGCTCGACCAGATCGCCCGGCACGGCAGCATCGACATGGTGGTGCGCGCGAAAGGCGACCTGCATATCGACGAGCACCACACCATAGAAGACACCGGGATCGCGCTGGGCGAAGCTTTTGCCATGGCCCTGGCCGATAAGAAAGGAATGGAACGCTACGGCTTCTGCCTGCCGATGGACGACTGCCTGGCGCAGGCCGCCATTGACTTCGGTGGGCGCAACTGGATCGTTTGGGACGCGCAATTCAAGCGGGAGAAGATCGGGGAGATGCCAACGGAGATGTTTTTCCACTTCTTCAAATCCTTCACCGACGGCTCGCGCAGCAATCTGAATATCAAGGCGGAAGGCGAGAATGAGCACCACAAGATCGAAGCGATTTTCAAAGCGTTCGCCAAAGCCATCAAGATGGCGGTGAAACGGAACCCCGATAATATGCAGCTGCCCAGCACCAAAGGCGTCCTTTAAAAATGGTCAAAATAAAATTTGCATTTTTCCGGAAAACACTTCATCTTTGCCTTCATCATGCAAATGAACAACACATACAAACTTTGGTGGCACGCAATGGATATCTCCGCTGTGTAGCAGTGCCATGTTTGTATTTAAGATACTGAAAAGAAGGCTCGCTGTACACAGCGGGCCTTCTTCGTTTTTGGCCGCATCCGATTAAATAAACTCGAATGAAAAAAATTCAGGTAAAAACACAATCCAGGCAAATGTTGGCGGACGTATTCACGCCGGTCAGCATCTACCTCCGCATCCGCGACAAGTTCCCCGGCTCCATCCTCCTGGAGAGTACAGACTCCAATGCCGGCGACAACAGCTACTCCTTCATCGGCATCAAGCCCATTGCGGGTATTGAGGTCACTTCCACGGACGTTTTCGAGTTCAAATACCCCGGTCAGCCCGTAGAGCGGAAAAAGCTCAACGGCCGCAGCGAGGTGCTCCGCGAAATGGATGCTTTCCTGAAAAGCTTCGAGTTTTCGGATGAAGCGAACGGCCTTCCGTTTAACAAAGGTCTTTATGGATACAGCACCTACGACTCCGTGCAGTTCTTCGAAAAGATCGCTTTCAAAAAACGCCCCGCCGCAGGTAACACCATCCCCCTCATGCGGTATCGCTTCTACCAGTACGTAATCGCCATCAACCATTTCAAAGACGAAATGACGCTGATCGAAAACGGGGTAGAAGGGCAGGATTCCGAGATCGATTTCGTGGAATCCATCATCCGCAACAAAGACGTGCCCACATACGGGTTTGCGGCGAAAGGGGATGAATCGTCGAACCAGACAGACGAGCAGTATATGGAAATGGTCGAAAAAGGCCGCCAGCACTGCTTCCGGGGCGACGTCTTCCAGATTGTGCTGTCCCGCGCTTTCCAGCGGAGCTTTACTGGCGACGAGTTCAACGTTTACCGCGCCCTCCGTTCCATCAATCCTTCCCCCTATCTCTTTTACTTCGATTACGGCGATTATAAACTGATGGGTTCTTCTCCCGAAGCGCAGCTCATCATCAAAGACCGCAAAGCGGTGATCCACCCCATCGCCGGCACTTTCCGCCGCACGGGCAACGACGAGCAGGACGCCAAACTGGCTGCCGAGCTGCTCGAAGACCCCAAGGAAAACGCCGAGCACGTAATGCTGGTAGACCTCGCCCGCAACGATCTCAGCCGCCACGCCGCCGATGTGGAAGTGGAAACCTACCGCCAGATCAAGTATTACTCCCACGTCATCCACCTCGTGAGCGAAGTGACGGGCAAGCTGCCGGAGAAATCGTCACCTTTCGACATTCTGGCCGCCACATTCCCGGCGGGCACCCTGTCGGGCGCGCCGAAATACAAGGCGATGGAACTGATCGATAACTACGAACCCACCGCGCGTGGATTCTACGGCGGCTGCGTCGGCTTTGTGGGCTTCAACGGCGACTTCAACCACGCCATCATGATCCGCTCCATGCTCAGCCGCAACAATACACTGTATTACCAGGCCGGCGCGGGCGTAGTGGCCAAATCTGTCGCCAGCTCCGAACTGCAGGAAGTGAACAATAAACTCAACGCATTAAAACAGGCCATCATCAAGGCGCAAAATATCTGATCATGAACATCCTGGTTTTTGATAACTACGACTCATTCACGTATAACCTGGTCCACCTGGTGGAAAAGATCATCGGCGGCAAAGTGACCGTTGTCCGCAACGATGAGATCGAACTGGAGAAAGTGGACGCATTCGACCGGATTATCCTGTCGCCCGGGCCGGGTATCCCCGAAGAGGCCGGTCTTTTGCTGCCGCTCATACGCCGGTATGCGGCCACCAAATCCATCTTTGGGGTTTGCCTCGGTCAGCAGGCCATCGGCGAGGCTTTCGGCGCGAAGCTCACCAATTTATCCGAAGTGTACCACGGCGTGGCTACGCCGGTGAACGTGATTTCCCGCAGCGGGCGCCTCTTCAGTCATCTCCCGGAAGAATTGGAAGTAGGGCGTTACCATTCGTGGGTAGTGGATGAAAAAACGTTGCCGGCGGAGCTGGAAGTGACCGCCCGCGACGAGCATGGTTATATCATGGCGCTGCAGCACAAACAATACGATGTGTGCGGCGTGCAGTTCCACCCGGAAAGCGTGCTGACGCCGCAGGGCGAGCAGATCCTGCGCAACTGGCTGGGGCTTTGAGGAACGGAATTGCCAATGTTTTAAAAAATCATCCCGATGAAAAAGATACTCAACTACTTATTCGAACATAAAACCTTTAGCCGCGAAGGCGCCCGCGAAATCCTGACCAGCATCTCCAAAGGCGTATACAACGAAAGCGAGCTGGCAGCCTTCATGACGGTGTTCCTCATGCGCAGCATCACCATCGACGAGCTCCTCGGCTTCCGCGACGCACTGCTCGACATGTGCGTGCCCGTTCAGCTGGAACACGACGTGCTCGATATCGTAGGCACCGGCGGCGATGGCAAAAACACCTTCAATATCTCCACGCTCAGCTGCTTCATCGTGGCGGGCGCGGGCGGCAAGGTGGCCAAACACGGGAACTACGGCGTATCGTCGATCAGCGGTGCTTCCAACGTCATGGAAAACCTCGGTTACAAATTCAAAAGCGACGCATCCAAACTGAAACAGGAGGTAGCTGAAGCCGGGATCTGTTTCCTGCACGCGCCCCTGTTCCACCCGGCATTGAAGAATGTGGCGGGTGTAAGACGACAACTGGGCGTACGGACTTTCTTCAATATGCTCGGTCCGCTCGTAAACCCCGCCTTCGCGCAGCACCAGCTGATCGGGGTGTATTCCCTGGAAATGGCGCGGGTGTACAATTACCTGTTCCAGCAGACGGATAAAAAGTTCGCCATCCTGCACAGCCTGGACGGTTACGATGAGATTTCCCTCACTGGCGACACGCGGATCATCACCAACAAAGGCGAACAGGACTGGACGCCGGAAGCGCTCGGTAAACGCAAGGTAGCCGCGAGCGATATTTACGGCGGTAATTCCACTGAAGAGGCGGCGAAGCTGTTCGTGAAGATCCTGAAAGGCGAAGGCAGCTGGGCGCAGCATTCCGTGGTGATGGCCAATGCCGCCATGGGATTGTATTGTCTTGAAAAATACCCCACTTACGACGAGTGCTTCCAGGCGGCGGTAGCCTCGCTGGAATCGGGTGCGGCGTATCAATCTTTCCAAAAACTGATTTCCATCCAATGAAAAATATCCTCGACAAGATCGTAGCGCACAAGCACGGAGAAGTGGCGGAGCGGGAAAAGCGCAGAAGCGTGCCGGACCTCGAACGGACGCCCATGTTCGGCCGGGAAGCGCTCTCGCTGAAAAGTTTCCTCACGATGCCCGGCAGGAACGGGATTATTGCGGAATTCAAGCGGCAGTCGCCTTCCAAAGGCGTCATTAACGCCACCGCCACGGTAACCGACGTAACCACGGCGTACGCCCGCAACGGGGCTTCGGGGCTGAGCGTGCTGACCGACACCGAGTTCTTCGGCGGTTCGATGGACGATTTGCAACAAGCCCGTGCGGCCAACAACATTCCGTTGCTCCGGAAGGATTTCGTGATCGGGGAATACCAGATCGTGGAAGCCAAAGCGATAGGCGCCGATGTGATTTTGCTGATTGCGGAGTGTTTAACGAAAGATGAAGTGAAGCACCTCGCGCAGTTCGCGCACAACCTGGGGCTGGAAGTGCTGCTGGAAGTGCATACCGCCGGCCAGCTCGATAAAATCACCCCGCATACCCATCTCGTGGGCATCAACAACCGCGATTTGAAAACGTTCCAGGTGGATATTTACCGCTCGATGGAATTGCTGAAGCAGATCCCCGACAGCTATCCGAAAGTAGCCGAAAGCGGGATGGACGATCCGAAAACCATCGTGCAGCTGCGCAACGCGGGTTTCAGCGGCTTCCTCATCGGGGAGCATTTCATGAAATCGGAAGACCCCGCGCAGGCGTTCGCTTCGTTTACCCGTCAACTCGCGGAGCTATGAAAATAAAAGTCTGCGGGATCACGCGCGCCGAAGACCTGGGCGCCCTGGCGGAACTGGGGGCCGATTACGCGGGGTTCATCTTCTATCCCAAATCCCCGCGTTTCGCCGGCGACAAACTTTCCGGCAGAACGGTGCGGGAAACGGGGAATGGAAAACTGCTGAAGACGGGTGTTTTCGTACAGCCCGATATGAATACGCTGCAAAGGACCATCGCGGATTACGGGTTGGACATGGTGCAGTTGTACGGAGATTTTGAGGCGGCATTCGTGGAAGCAGTGAAATTGAAAGTAAAGGTGATGAAAGCCGTATCCATTCCGGAAAACGCATCGGCGCTGGAGATCCCTTCCGGCGAATACGATTACCTGCTGTTCGATACCGCGGGCAAAGGCCATGGCGGCACTGGCCGGAAATTCGACTGGAACCTTTTCAAAGGGTACGCCGGCGGCCAGCCGTACTTTTTGGCGGGAGGAATCGGGCCGGAAGATGCGGAGGAATTGCTGCGATGGCGGGAGCCGCACTTGTTTGCTGCGGATGTGAACAGTAAATTTGAAACCGCTCCCGGAGTGAAGGATATGCGCCTCGTGGAGGCATTCATCAAACAAATCAAAAAATAACAGTAACATGGATATTGCCATCAATACATCGCAATCCAGGTATCATGTCAACGAAAAGGGCTACTATGGCGACTTCGGAGGCGCATATATTCCTGAAATGCTTTATCCCAACGTGGAGGAGCTGCGGGAGAATTATCTGAACATCATGCGCGACCCCGCTTTCCAGCAGGAGTTCGAGAGCCTGCTCCGCGATTACGTGGGAAGGCCGTCGCCGTTGTATTTCGCCAGCCGTCTTTCTGAAAAATACAATACGAAGATTTACCTGAAGCGGGAAGACCTGAACCACACGGGCGCCCACAAGGTCAATAATACCATCGGTCAGATTTTGCTGGCCAAGCGCCTCGGCAAGAAGCGCATCATCGCCGAGACCGGCGCCGGCCAGCACGGCGTAGCCACCGCCACGGTGTGCGCGCTGATGGGGCTGGAATGCATCGTGTACATGGGTAGCGTAGATATCCAGCGCCAGGCGCCCAACGTAGCCCGCATGAAAATGCTCGGCGCTACCGTGGTGCCCGCCACCAGCGGTTCGCAGACCCTGAAAGACGCGACCAACGAAGCCATCCGCGACTGGATCAACAATCCGGTGGACACGCATTATATCATCGGTTCCGTGGTAGGGCCGCACCCGTACCCGGATATGGTGGCGCGCTTCCAGTCGGTGATCAGTGAAGAAATCAAAAAGCAGCTGACGGACAAAACCGGGAAAGCACTACCGGATTACGTGATCGCCTGCGTAGGCGGAGGCTCCAACGCGGCGGGGGCTTTCTTCCATTTCACCGACGACGAAAGCGTGCAGCTCGTAGCCGTGGAAGCGGCGGGCAAGGGCGTCGACAGCGGGTATTCCGCCGCCACTTCCCAGCTGGGCAAGCCCGGTGTGATCCACGCCAGCAAAACCCTGCTCATGCAAACCGACGACGGCCAGATCGTGGAGCCGCATTCCATTTCCGCCGGCCTCGACTACCCCGGCGTTGGCCCCCTGCATGCGCACTTATACGCCTCCGGCCGCGGGAAATTCCTCAACGCCACCGACGATGAAGCCCTGGCGGCCGCTTACGAGCTCAGCCTGCTCGAAGGCATCATCCCCGCGCTCGAATCGGCGCACGCGCTGGCCAAGCTGAAAGATCTGCAGCTGAAGCCCGAAGACGTAACCGTGGTGTGCCTTAGCGGCCGCGGCGACAAGGACCTGGAAACCTATATCAAACACCTGAAATAACGGCATATGAACCGCATCGACCAGCTTTTCAGCACCAAGCCGAAAGAAGTGCTCAACATATATTTCACCGCCGGGTTCCCCCAACTCGGCGATACCCTCACCGTTTTGCAGGCGCTGCAAGCCGGCGGGGCCGACATGGCGGAGATCGGCATGCCCTTCTCCGACCCGCTGGCCGACGGGCCCGTGATCCAGGACAGCAGCACCCGCGCCATCAAAAACGGGATGAAGCTCGCCGTTCTTTTTGAACAACTGAGGGGATTCCGGGACCAGATCCATATTCCCGTCGTGCTCATGGGATACATTAACCCCGTGCTCCAGTACGGCGTGGAAAATTTCCTCCGCAGCTGCCAGGAAGTTGGTGTTGACGGGCTGATTTTGCCCGATCTGCCTATGGAAGAATACGAAACGGAATACAAACCGCTCTTTGAAAAATACGGTCAGCACCTCATATTCCTCGTAACCCCCGAAACCAGCGAAGCCCGTATCCGCAAGATCGATTCGCTGAGCCGGGGATTCGTGTACGCGGTTTCTTCGTCGTCGACAACCGGGAAAGACAAGGATATGCAGCTGCAGGCGTCCTATTTCGAGAAGTTGCAGGCGATGCAGCTGAAGAACCCCGTACTGGTGGGCTTCGGCATCCGCGACAAGGCAACCTTCCAACAGGCTTGCCGGTACAGCAACGGCGCGATTATCGGGAGCGCGTTTGTGAAAGCCATCGAAAACAGTGCTAACTTGCAGGATACCGTTCCTGCGTTTGTTCGCAACATCAAACAATAGCCATGAAAACTGCCATCCTGAAATACAATGCCGGCAATACGCAGTCTGTGCTCTTCGCCCTCGAAAGGCTGGGCGCGGAGGCTGTGGTGACCGACGATCCGGAGGAGCTCCGCTCGGCCGACAAGGTGATTTTTCCCGGTGTGGGCGAGGCCAGCACCGCCATGAAATACCTGCGCGACCGCAAGCTGGACCAGGTGCTGAAAGACCTGCAGCAGCCCGTGTTGGGCATCTGCCTGGGGATGCAGCTGCTTTGCCGCCATTCGGAAGAAAACGATACGCCCTGCATCGGAGTGTTCGACCTGGAAGTGAAGAAATTCGAATCGCCGGCGGGGAATTTGCTGAAAATCCCGCAGATCGGCTGGAACAATATTACCGGGCTTCATTCCGTCGTGTTCGAGCATGTTCCGCAAAACGCGTACATGTATTTCGTACATAGCTACTTCGTGGAGCTGGGACCGGAAACCACCGCCATCGCCAATTACGTGATCAATTACAGCGCGGCGCTGCAGAAAGATAATTTCTACGCCGTGCAGTTTCACCCGGAGAAATCGGCCGACGCGGGGCAAAGCCTCATCGAAAGCTTCCTGAAACTGTGAGCGTGACGATCCGGCATATCACCACACAAGACACGCTGCAGCTGCGGCGCGACGTGATGTATCCCGAATGGTCGCTCGACCAGGTGACGCTGCCGCATGATGCGGACGCATTGCATTTCGGTTTATACGACGGCGGCCGGCAGGTGACCGTCGTATCCCTGTTTATCGACGGCGCCCGTGCGCAGTTTCGCAAGCTGGCGACGGCAACGGACCAGCAGGGGAAAGGGTTCGGGAAGATCATGATGGCGCATTTGGAAAAGGTCTGCCGCGAAAAAGGCGTGACCCGGCTCTGGTGCAACGCCCGCGCCACGGCAACGGGATTTTATGAAGCGCTGGGATATCATATCACCAGCGGACTGTTTTACAAAGACAATATCGCATTCTATACAATGGAACTCAATCTCAATCCTCCATCCGTCAATACATTCACTATCATTCCCGCTATCGATATCATCGACGGGAAGTGCGTGCGACTGACGCAGGGCGATTATGAACAAAAGAAAATCTACAACGAAAACCCGCTGGAAGTAGCGAAGGAATTCGAAGATGCCGGTGTGAAACGCCTGCACCTCGTAGATCTCGACGGCGCGAAGAAAGGCCAGGTCGTGAATTGGAAAGTACTGGAAGCGGTAGCCGGAAAAACGGGCATGATCGTGGATTTTGGCGGTGGCATCAAGCGGGACGACGATATTCGCGTGGTGTTTGAAGCCGGCGCGAAGCTGGCTACCATTGGGAGCGTGGCCGTGAAACAACCGGAATTGTTTTTCAGCTGGGTGGAAAAATATGGCGCGGAGAAAATATTTCTCGGCGCGGATGTGAAGGATGAAATGATTGCTGTAGGCGGATGGCTGGAAACAACCGGTGTCAGCGTATTCGATTTTCTCCGTGGCAACATGGAGAAGGGTGTGAAGGAGATTTTCTGCACCGATATCGCGAAAGACGGGCTGTTGCAAGGCCCCAGCACCGAATTATATAAAAAGATCATCGCTGAGCTGCCGGGCATCCGCCTGACGGCCAGCGGCGGTGTAAGCGAAATGGCCGACGTGGAAGCGCTCCGCGATGCGGGGCTTGCCGGCGTCATCATCGGCAAAGCCATTTACGAAGGCCGTATTCAAATGTCTGAACTGAAGAAACTGCTGTAGCTATGCTCACAAAAAGAATCATACCCTGCCTGGACATTAAAGACGGGCGCACCGTAAAGGGGGTTAACTTCGAAAACATCCGCGACGCCGGCAACCCCGTGGAACTGGGCGCGCTGTACGCCGCGCAGGGCGCCGATGAATTGGTGTTCCTCGACATCACCGCCACCAATGAGCGCCGTAAGACGTTGCATGCCCTGGTGACCGACATCGCCCGGCATATCAATATCCCGTTTACGGTTGGCGGCGGCATCGCGGCGGTCGACGATGTGAGCGTATTGCTGGGTGCGGGGGCGGATAAAGTGTCCGTTAATACAGCGGCGTACCGCAATCCGCAGCTGCTGAACGACCTGGCGAAAGAATTCGGGTCGCAATGCGTAGTGCTGGCGATTGATACGCGCTTCGAGGACGGCGATTGGTTCGTGTACCTTAACGGCGGCCGCGTCAAAACCGATACCCGCACGGAAGACTGGGCCCGCGAAGCGGTGGAGCGCGGGGCGGGAGAGATCCTGCTCACTTCCATGAACAACGACGGTACCAAACAGGGCTTTGCGCTGGATATTACCGGCCGGCTGTCGCGCAACCTCAACGTGCCCGTGATCGCTTCCGGCGGTGCGGGAACGATGGAGCATTTCGCCGACGTGTTCGAGAAAGCTGGCGCCGATGCGGCCCTGGCGGCGAGCATCTTCCATTATAAAGAAATGGAAATCCCCGATCTGAAGAACTACCTGTATCAACGGGGCATCCAGATCCGGTTTTAATATTATAATATTTAGTTATCTTTAAATATGATTTACCCATGGAGGTGAATTTTTCGAAATCCCCCGACGGGCTGGTGCCGGCCATCGTGCAGGATGCCATCACCCGGAAGGTGCTGATGCTCGGGTATATGAACCGGGAAGCGCTGGATAAAACGCTGGCCGACAAGAAAGTGACCTTTTTCAGCCGGTCGAAAAACCGGTTGTGGACGAAAGGAGAAGAGAGCGGGAATTTCCTGCACCTGGTGAGCGCGGCGATAGATTGCGACCAGGATACGATCCTGTTGAAAGCCAATCCTGTAGGTCCTGTTTGCCATACCGGCGCGGATACCTGCTGGAACGAGGTGAATGAAGACGACGGCGGATTCCTCAACCGGCTGGAAGGCGTGATCCGTCAGCGGAAAGACAATCCCACGGAAAAGTCCTACACGGCTTCCCTGTTCGCCAAAGGTATCAACAAAGTGGCGCAGAAGGTAGGGGAAGAAGCGGTGGAGCTGGTGATAGAAGCGAAAGACGACAACCGGGACCTGTTCCTGGGTGAAGCGGCCGATCTGCTGTTCCATTACCTGATCCTGTTGCAGGCCAAGGGATTCACCCTCGAAGACGTAACTTCGATTTTGAAAGAAAGACATAAAAAATGAAACGAATTTTTTTCCTGCTGGCGATGACGGCCGCAACGGCGGTCCAGGCGCAATTGAAAGTGAATGGTACGCTTACGGGCGCGGAAGGCCGGAAGTTGTATTTCCTGAGTGAAGACGGTAAGTATACCGATTCCACCGTGCTGGCCGCAGGAGGAAAATTTGCATTTGCTCCCCCGGGCAAACCCGCTCCCGAAGCGATGTACGCCCTTTTCCTGGAAGGCGTGGGACTGCCTTCGCTGATGGTAAGCGACCAGCCGGAAGTAACGATCGACCTGGAAGCAAAGGATTTTCCCGTGGCCAAAAGCCTGAAATCCGGCCAGCAAACCCGCTGGATGCAGGATTATCATAAGGTGATGCGGCCGCTCCAGCAGGAGGTACAGGCGCTGAACGCCGAAGCCCAGCAGATCGGGCAGGAAGAAACGGCCAAACAGGAAGCTTTTCGCCAAAAGGCGGCAGCGTTCGACGCGAAGCTTCAGTCCGAAGGGAAAAACTTCATTAAAGCCCATCCAAAAGCCATGGCGAGCCTGTTCCTCCTCTTCGGCGACATGCAGAAGCGGCTCTCCAAGCATGAGTTCGCCAACCTGTTCAACGGGCTCGACCAGAGCGTAAGAAGCACGCCGTTCGGCAAATCGGTGGCCATGACCATCGCCCAGGAAACGACCGGCAACAGCAAACCGGTGGCGGCGCCTGATTTTTCGCAGGCGGACCCGCAAGGGAAGATGATCAGCCTGTCTTCGTTCCGCGGCAAATACGTGCTTATTGATTTCTGGGCCAGCTGGTGCGGCCCCTGCCGGATGGAGAACCCCAACGTGGTGGCGGCCTATAACCGGTTCAAAGACAAGAACTTCACTATTTTTGGCGTCAGCCTCGACGAAGATAAATCCCGCTGGCTGCAGGCTATCAAACAAGATAAGCTGACCTGGCCGCAGGTGTCCGACCTGAAGGGCTGGGGCAACGAAGCTGCAGCGATGTACGGCGTGCGCGGGATTCCGCAGAACTTCCTCCTTGACCCCGAGGGCAACATAATCGCCGCCAATTTGCGCGGGGAGGCCCTGGAACGGAAGCTCGAGGAGATCCTGAAGTGACCGCTTATCAATTAGGGCTTGCTTTTGGGGCCCGGATTGGAGAAATTTGCGGTAGATCTAAACAGTCA
Source organism: Chitinophaga pollutisoli (assembly GCF_038396755.1). Taxonomy (NCBI): domain Bacteria; kingdom Pseudomonadati; phylum Bacteroidota; class Chitinophagia; order Chitinophagales; family Chitinophagaceae; genus Chitinophaga; species Chitinophaga pollutisoli. Next base: position 4,539,540 of record NZ_CP149822.1, read on the forward strand.
ATATCATGAAGAAATGGATACTTGCAGCCATGCTTTTCAGCCCGGCTGCAATGTTGTTTGCACAGGATAAGCCCGACGAAAAGATTAAGACCTACCCGTTTACCGTTTCAGGCACAGTGGGAGAACAGTCTTCTCCGACCAAATTCTACCTCAGGATGCGCATTTCCGGTCAGTTTGTGATCGATAGCGCCGTGGCCGATGATGGCAGATTCACCTTTAAGGGCCGGATTCCCGAGCCGCAGCAGGCACAGCTTTTTTCCGTTCTCCCGGTTTCGAAGGAACATCCGGGCGGGCGTAAGGAAGTAGCGCTGCTTTTTATCGGGAAAGGCACCACCAAAGTGCATGTTCCCGCGGCGGACCAGAAGGCTTCCGCCGACGGTACGCCCGAGCAGGATGCTTTCAACGACCTGAACGTGTTGTTGCGCGCGGTGGAAAAAGACCAGGAAAACGCTTACAACGAATACCGCAAAGCGCGGGAAGCCAAGAACGATGCGAAGGTGCGCAAGGCGGAAACGCGCCTGGAGCAGATCGACGCATCGCGGACGGCTATCATGCAGAAATACTTGAAAGACAATCCTTCATCGCCTATCGGGATGTTCGTACTAAATCAGGTGGCGGGATATGAGCTGGACCCGGAAACGGCGGAGCCGCTGTTCCGGTCGTTGTCCAAGACCGTGCGCCGGTATCCGTCTGCAAAGGAATTTGAATACCGGATTGATTTGGCGAAGAAGCTGGCGTTAGGGAACCCCGCGCTCGAATTTTCGCAGAACGATACGACCGGTGCGCCCATTACGTTGGCATCGTTCCGCGGCAAGTATGTGCTGGTGGACTTCTGGGCGAGCTGGTGCGGCCCGTGCCGGGCGGAGAACCCCAATGTGGTGAAGGCTTTCGAGATGTATAAGGACAAGGGTTTTACCATTCTGGGGGTATCGTTTGACGAAAAGCAGGATCGTTGGAAGCAGGCGATCCGGCAGGATAAACTTACCTGGACGCATGTTTCGGACCTGAAGGGTTGGAAGAACGAGGTGGGGAAGTTGTATGGGATCCGTGCGATCCCGCAGAACCTGCTGATCGATCCGGAGGGCAGGATTATTGCGAAGAACCTCCGCGCGGAGGAGTTGGGCAGGAAACTGGAGGAGTTGCTACCTTAGCATGATATGGAGATAATATTTTAGAAGGGCGGCCGGATGTAATTCCAGGCCGCTTTTTGTTTTTTACGGGGTGCGATTTTCAAAATTATTTGGTTATTCTACGAATCTTTCGTAGGTTTACGATAGTGTCGTAATTATGAAGAGAATTCTCTTATTCGCTATACTAAATTGTCTGGCCGGCTATGTTTTTGCGCAAACGGGGATCGTCCTGCAGGGGACGGTGAAGGATGGGAATGGGAAGGCGTTGCCATTTGCGAGTGTTTTTTTGAACCAGACGACGATGGGATCGCGATCGGATGAATCGGGCGGGTATGTAATCCGGGATATACCGCCGGGTTGGTATGAGGTGATTGTGTCTTATCTGGGCTATGAGTCTCAGGTGCACCCTGTGCAATTGGATGAGGGAAAAGCGTTGTCATTCGTATTGAAGGAGAAGCCGGGGATGTTAAAGGAGCAGGTGGTGCGGCCGGATAAGGACCGGGAGTTTTACCTGGCGATGTTCAAGCGGGTGTTTATTGGCGAGGGGGCTTTTGCGAAGGAGTGTAAGTTGTTGAACCCGGATATTGTGGAGTTTGAGCCGGATATTGCGCGGGAGATATTACGGGCGAGAGCGGGAGATTTCCTGGAGATTCGGAATGATGCGTTGGGATATAACATCCGGTTTTTGTTGCAGCACTTTGAGTATAACCCGCGGTCCGGTTACTCGATGTATTACGGGAATCCATTGTTTTTGCCGATGCAGCCGCGCAATAACGTGCAGCGTAAGCGGTGGGAGCAGAACCGGAGGGAAGCATACCGGGGTTCGTCGCTCCAGTTTTTCCGCAGCCTGATTGCGGGAACGCAGCGGGAAGATGGTTATACGATGCGCAGGCTGAAGCGGGTGGAGAAGGAAAAAGGTGTAGTAGTGGATGCGCCGCCGGATTCGGTGATGCAGATTATTAAAAGCCCGATGTTTTCGCGGAACGTGAGTTTCCTGTCGCGGCAGGAGTGGCCGGCAGACAGTGTGTTGCACAAGCGGGGAGATGGTTATGTGCTTCAGTACCCGGATTTGCTTTACGTGGTGTACAGCAAGGAAAAAGAGGAGCAGCTGTATATCCAGAAATACCTGCGGTCAAACGAAAGGGCGGGTCCGCAGACGTCGATCATGCGGCTCCTGGAGCCGGAAGTGCGGGTCGACCGCAACGGCAACCTGGAAGCGCCGATGGACGTGATCTTTGAGAATTACTGGGGCTGGGAAAAGCTGGCCGTTATGTTGCCGCTGGATTACCGGCTATGACGCCAAAGCAAAACGACAGAGAATATAGGTAGATCAATTACAGTAACGCATAACAAAAGAAAAACGCAGAGCATCAATATAGTGACGAAAGAAAAAAGCGACGGAGAATTTATTAGAACATCAATAGTTACAAGTAACGGGTATCACGAAGGATAAAAAGAGCAATCAACAGCAAACGACAGTTGAACAGAACACTGCGACGTCGCTTTTCGTGGCGTATATCGTCGCAATAAATGGAAAATGTATGGAAAAATTGACCAAACAGGAAGAAGCCGCAATGCAGGCTATCTGGAAGGCGGGGAAGGGATTCGTCAAGGATTTCCTGGAATCGCATGCGGAACCGATTCCGCCATATACGACACTGGCATCTACCATCAAGAACCTGGAAAAGAAAGGTTTCGTAGATGCGAAGAAGATCGGGAATGTATATGAGTATTCGCCGACCATCGCGGAAGATGAATATGCGAAGAAGTTTATGAACAGTTTCGTGAAAGATTATTTCGAGAATTCTTATAAAGACCTCGTAACGTTTTTTGCGAAGGACAAAAAAATCAGCCCGGATGATCTCAAGGAAATCATCCGCATGATTGAAGAAAAGTAATTGCAGTATCTATAAACAGCTATTATGTCAGCACTATTCATTTATCTGCTGAAAGCCAATATTGCGCTTTGCCTGTTTTACCTCGCTTACCGGCTGGGGCTCCGCAGGATGACGTTTTACACCTTGAACCGTTTCTTCCTGTTGGGAGGGATCGCTTTTTCATCCATGTTTCCGCTGGTGGATGTCAACGATTTCTTTTCACGGAATGAAAAGCTCGCCAAGCAGGTGGTCACTTACGTTCCGGACTGGACCACCCTGCAGCAGGTGCAATCCTTTACGGTGTGGACCCTCGTGGAATGGACGTTCTGGGCCGGCGTGGCCGTGATGGCCATCCGGTTGCTGGTGCAGCTGGTGTCGTTGCTGGTGCTGCACCTGCGCACGGTGCCGGACCGCCTGTATGGTCAGGAGGTGCGAAGGATGAAGGGCTCGCTGACGCCGTTTTCCTTCTTCCGCAAGATTTATATCAATCCGGAACTGCATTCTGAAACTGAATTATTGTCCATCGTCCGCCACGAACAAGTGCATGTCAAGGAATGGCATACCGCCGATATCATGATGGGCGAGGTGAATAATGTGTTCTACTGGTTCAACCCAGGCGCATGGCTTATGAAGGGCGCGATTCGCGAGAACCTGGAATTCCTGGCCGACAGGGCCATTCTCCGCAGCGGCATCAACCGGAAAGAATACCAGTACAGCCTCATCCAGGTGAACGCGGCGCAGTATGCGGCGGGCATCACCAACAGCTTCAATTTATCCCACATCAAAAACCGCATTTTTATGATGAACAAATCCCGTACCTCCGGCCTCCAGCTATACCGTTACGGCGTCTTGTGCAGCATCGTCTGCGGGCTCCTGCTCACGCTCAACTACACTAAGGCCGGCGCCGTCGTAAATGACGCGATCCTGGAAGTGAGAACCGTCCTGGTACCCGAAAGGCCGGAAAAGCGGGATACCCTTCCCGCCGAAAAAGCGGCGGTTGTTGTGGAAAGGGTGGCTCCCCGGAAAGATACTTTCAGGATCGTTAAAGGGCAATTCGGTGAGGCCGATACATTCAGAAGATCGGACCGTACGGCTAACCCTGTCTACGATGTCCTGATTGCACAAAAGGATCCTGTTAAAACTTCCGGTTCAGTAGCCGGCGTGGTAGTGGGCGAAAGGCAAAGAAGCAACACGCCCAATATCATCATCGGAAAGCCGGTGACGGATAACCCGCCGTTAATCGTAGTAGACGGCGAAGTAATGCCCCGGTCGGGCAACATCCTGTCGGATCTGAATCCCAATGATATTGAGTCCGTTACCGTGCTGAAAGACCAGAGTGCTTCCGCCATTTACGGCGAAGCAGCTAAAAACGGTGTGATCCTCATTACCACCAAAACCGGGAAAGCTACCTGGAAACGCGGCGCCAGGACGGTCGAAGGAAGGCTCATTCATAAACCGGATTCTCTGCGGGCGGTCACCGTAACCGGTTATCGCAGCACACCGGCACAATACCACACGGTAACCGTAGTTTCCGATACTACGGAGCGTTTAAGAAAAATGTACGAAAAGGCCAGTGAGCTGGAAACGGCGTTGGGCCAACACCGGGCTGCCGTAAATAGAAACCAGGCGAGGTCTCTCTATACGCCCGAGGAATATGCCCAGGTATTTGAACAGAAAATGGCGGAAATGACACGGCGCGACAGCGTGATGGTCATGAGAGGTTATTCAAAAACCGGCCAGACGATCGGCCAGAGTATCCAAACAGAACATTATCCCAACCCGACGGACGGACAGGTGAATTTCGCCTACAGCCTCAGCAGGCCGGGCAAAGGCGCCATCCGCGTGACCGATATGAATGGGAAGGTGATCTGGCATAAATCCATCAACGGATTGAGCGGCAGCCAGAAAGAGCAGATCAACCTGTCGAATCAACCGGCAGGCACCTACATCATTAACCTGACTCACGATCGTTCCACAATGACATCCCGTATCGTGAAACAATAAAAAAAGGCAGGCCTCCGCGTAAAACGGAAGCCTGCCCGATATTTGAAGAGGCTGACTCTAATGTAATTTTCACCCTTCTATCCGGGGTGCCTGATGGAAAGATTTTCGTGTAAGCGATTTCTCAAACCCATCAAATTACATTTGAGACAGCCTCTTTTTTATTTCTGTATGCTCCGCGCACAACGGAAGCCGAGGTTTGAAAGGCCGGAAGAAGGTGTAGTTTTCATCCGGGCGGTAACGCGGTAGCCGCGGCAATACTCGTCACTGCACATGAAGGAGCCTCCGCGGATTACCCGTTTGGGATTGGCGGGATCGTCCGGGTCGTTTGGGGTGTTGGAGCCCGAAGGATTGTGTGCTTCCGCGGGTTCCGCGGCATAGGAACGCGCATCGTACCAGTCGGCCGTCCATTCCCAGACGTTGCCCGACATATCGAACAGCTGGTAGCCATTTGCCGGGAAAGACTTGACCGGAGCAGTTGCGTAGAAACCATCGGTTTCCGTGTTTTCATATGGGAAACGGCCGTTCCAGATGTTGGCTTTGGGCTTTCCGGCCTGGGGATCTTCGGTTCCCCAGGGATAAGGTTCCCCTTTTCTGCCACCGCGCGCGGCGTATTCCCATTCCGCTTCGGTAGGGAGGCGCTTGCCGGCCCATTTGGCGTAAGCCTGCGCATCTTCCCAGGAAACGTGCACCACAGGATGGTTGTCGAGACCTTTGATATCGCTTTCGGGACCTTTGGGCCGCTTCCAGTCGGCATACAGCTCAAAGCTCCACCACTGGCGCACATCCCGGAGGTCGACCGGTCCGCTGGTAGGCACAAACACAAGGGAACCGGGAATCAGCATGGAACTGTCCGGCTCCTCGGCGCCGGGGGGCAGCGAAGCCATGAGCTCTTCCTTCGAAATCGGGCGCTCGGCCGTGGTTACATATCCGGTGGCGGTCACGAATGCAGCGAATTCGGCATTGGTGACTTCATGGGAGTCGAGGTAGAAAGAATCCAGATGAACGGTATGCACCGGATATTCGTCCGGCATGCCGGTCTCGTCTTCGGCGCCCATACTGAACGTTCCGCCGGGGATGAGCACCATGGGATTGAGCGCTTCAATGGCAGGGGGAACGTTGGGCCGTTTCGGTTGTTTGGCAACGGGGCCCTGGCAGGAGGCCAGCAAGGCGAAGCCGAGGATAATGGCTGATATCTGATTCCGGATCATAATGATTGCAAAATTAGGCATCTGCATTGTGAAATTGTTAAATTCCTTCCCAAACCTTTCCGCTGGCCGTTTTGCCGTAAATTGTACCTATGTCTATCTACCGCGCTGATTTCGGGCCGGACTTCCGCTGGGGCGTCGTGATCTCCGCTTTCCAGAACGAAGGCGCGCATGACGCCGACGGCAAAGGCCCCAGCATCTGGGATGCTTTCACGGAACGCCGCGGCAAGATCAAAGACGGCACCCATGCCCGGACCGCCACCGACTTCTACACCCGTTACCTCGACGATATCCTCCTGGCCCGCAGCCTGGGATTCGGAGTATTCCGTTTTTCCCTGTCCTGGCCCCGCATTTTCCCCAACGGTACCGGCGCGCCCAATCCCGCGGGCATCGCTTTCTACCACCGCGTAATCGACGCCGTGGCGAAAGCCGGGATGGAGCCCTACGTTACGCTGTACCATTGGGACCTCCCGCTGGCGCTGGAAAAGAAAGGGGGATGGTGCCACCGGGGCACCGTGCATGCATTTGAAAATTACGCGGCGTTCTGCGGAAAGGAATACGGTGGGAAGGTGAAAAACTGGATCGTGCTCAACGAGCCCTTCGGCTTTACTTCGCTGGGATATATGCTGGGCGTGCATGCGCCGGGGAAATTCGGGCTGTCGTACTTTTTGCCGGCCGTTCACCACGTAGCGCTGGCCCAGGCGGCGGGAGGGAGGGCCCTCCGCGCGGAAGTTCCCCGCGCCCGCATCGGCGTAGCTTACTCCTGCTCCAAAATCATCCCCTTCACCGACAACGAAAACGACCGCGCCGCCGCCGCCCGTATCGACGCCCTGTTCAACCGCCTCTTCATAGAGCCCGCCCTGGGTATGGGATATCCTGATGGCGAATTCCCGCTCCTGGCACGCATTGCGCGCCGGTACGCGCTTTGGCGCGACTGGGATCTCCTTCCGTTCGACTTCGATTTTATCGGCATTCAAAATTACTTCCCGCTCGTTGTGCGCTATAATCCCTTCATGCCCTATATCAACGCTTCCGAAGTCAAAGCCCGGAGCCGGAAAGTGCCCACCACCGCACTAGGTTGGGAAATCAGCGGGAACGGCCTGTTCAGCATCCTGCAACAATTCGCGGCCTATCCCGGTGTGAAGGAAATTATGATCACCGAAGGCGGCGCGGCGTTCAACGACGTGCACGACAACGGCCTTATTCATGACCCCGGCCGCATCGCCTGGTACGAAGAATACCTTCGCGCGGCGCTGCTGGCCAAACAATCCGGCGTTCCGCTCACCGGATATTTCGCCTGGACGCTCACCGATAACTTTGAATGGGCCGAGGGGTACAATGCGCGCTTCGGGCTTGTACATGTGGATTTTGAAACGCAGCACCGGACAGTGAAATCGTCCGGGAAGTGGTTCGGGGACTGGCTGGAAGGGAAAGCGAAAATCCCCGGCGGGCAATAGCAAACCGGTTTTTGGGGTTGCCGTATAAAGGTTTAAGAATGGTTTAACTGATTACCCGCCGGAGCGATTTACAATTCCCTTCGTTTATAGAACCAATTGTCGCGTAGGGAAAGATGCAGCACGACATTGAAGTAATTTTCCTGTACAAGCCCCTTCGTGGTAACGCCGCGTTGGCCGCCTTCCACGCCAAGATAATACCGCAGGTGGCCAGTGCGGCTGGGTAACGACACGCCCGCCGAAACGCTGAAATCTTCCAGCGGCTGTTCTTTCACCTGGATGTAATTCTTCTGGAACGCCGCGCCCAGCTGGAGAACCATACCTTCGGCCTCGCGGCCGTAGAAATCCAGCCGCCTGAAATTAAATTCCATCCCGCCGGCATACCGTTCCGCTTTCATATACTGGTACGATGCGCCGCTTTTATTGGCGTTTCTCCAATCCTGTTGCTTGTAATCCGCCAGCCAGGTAAGGTTGCCAGTGCCTGCGCTGAGCCCGAGGCCCAGCTGTGACGGAATCTTGTATTCGGCCGACGTGGTTTTTTCCTGGTAAAGCACGGTTCCGTCGGACGACCGGATGCTGAAATCCCCGCTGCCGCGCAGGGTAGTGGCGAGGCGATAGTTGGCGCCGGCGCCGAGGGTCCAATCCCCGATTTTGCCCAGGTATTGCAAGCCGGCGGTGAAGTTCAGATTGCGGTAGTAAAGGTCGCGGGAAGTATGGACGGCGTCGCTGGCCAGGCTGTCGATCGTGTTGATAGGGCCGAAGATGATGGCAGAGGAAACTCCGGCGCTGAGGTTCTTTGTGATCCGCACACCGTTGCTGATGTAAAGCCGGTTCAGCCCGCCGCTTCCCTCAATTGCATTGCGCACATTTTCCGCAACGCCCTCGATGGGCGTAGTGTTGAGCATTTTGTAATCCACGCGGCTGTAAGGCATGAGACCGATGCTGATCCCCCAGCGCTCATGCGCCTTGAACCCCACAGCGAACCGCCTGAACGCGATGTCGCCGGCGGATTGGGAGTTGCTGGCCGTGTTGTATTGCACGGTTTTGCCGGACATGCCCGCTTCAAAATAGAACATCTGCATCGGCAAAGCCGTGTATGATGCAGGGTTCTGTTCGTTCAGGAACTGCCCCGACTGCCGGGCGATCCCGGCGCTGCCCACGCCGAAGTTACGGCTGTAGTCGCGCTCTTCCAGGTCGCCGATGCCGAATGCGGAATACAGCGAGTTGACGCCTTTCTGCGCCGCCACGCGGCCGGAGATCAGCAGTAAAAAACAAACGGTGGTATAAATGCGCGTCATTGGTATAACAGGTAATAAATCTTCAGATGCGCCCGGTAGCCTTCGTGCCTGGCATCTCCCAGCACCAGGCGGTTCAGCTGGGAATAGTATTCGCCCGCCGCGGGTAAAACCAGCAGCCCCATGTAATTGGCGTTGTTGCCGGTTGCCATGGCAGTGCAATAAGTGGTGACGTCGTATGTGTAGCGCGTTTTTTCCGGGTACAGCAAATCGGTGACGAGGTCGCCGTACTGGAAGCCTGCCACCGTGGCGAGCGTATCGCTCACCAACTGGTTTTTATCCGCCGGGCACAGGGTAATCCGCGGCGGCAAAGCGTATTGTGCATATGTCGGGTTCACGGGTGTGAGGATCAGCTGCGCTTCCATCACACGGCCGTATTTGGACAGCATGGGCAGGTTTGCGAGCGAAGGAAAATCCAGCCGGATCACCATGCCCGTGGCGGATTGCAGCCAGGCGCGGTTGCCCGCGTCGCTGCTCAGGAGGCCCGCAGGGCCGGGAGCCAATCCGGCCAGCGGGGTACCGCTCCTGTCAACATGCACTTCGTTGTATTGTAATTCAGGATTGCCCATCGGAAAATCAATCATGTATTCCTCGATTTCAGCAGTGGAAATATGATAATGCAGCCGCATCAACACCGTACTGTCCGACGCCGGAATGCGGAACATGGCCGATCCGCGGGTAGCCCTCAGTTGCAGGCCTTTCATATAATCTAGGAACAGCAGGTCGGAGGATACGTCTTCGGATTTCGAACGGATCTTTTCCATCAGCTCGCGCCCGAATTCGTCGCGCAGGCGGAGGCTGATGCTGTTGCCGCTGCGCGGAAGCACCGAAACGAATTCCCGGGCCAGCGGCGTGGATGCGCGCGGGAAGACATGATGCGTATAAAACATCGTTTGGTCGTCGTCCAGCTCCAGCGTGCGGGAAAGCTGGTATACGGACCATTCCTGGCCGGGCAGGGTATCGCCGTAGGAATAGCTGTCTGGTTGGAAGATGATCTCGATGGAATCGTACACCGCGTTTTCAGTCAGCTCCGGAAAAGATGCCGGCCGTGTGATGCGGAAGTTGGCCGCCACATCGATCCGGCCCGTTTCGGGATCGGTGTACCCGCCGGCCAGGAGGTAGCCGGTGGCCGACGCGGGAACGGAATCGAGCTGCAGGGTACGCATGTCGATGCCGACTGTATCGATAAGCGAGTAACGGACGTTGCCGCCGGGGGCTACGTCTTCATAAAAAAACCGCTTTTGTCACAAGCCGCGAAGCCGGTAATCGCGGCCATCGCCAGAAGTTTCCATTTCATATCGCCGCAATGATAAAAGACGGCAGCGCACCTGCGGATAGGGATTATGCGGCCGGGGCTATTTTGTCGATCATTTCCCCAAATTCACCGTTCAGTGCCGGAAACGAGCCGGAAAAGGGCGCTCCGGGGCCAAACGGTAAAAGCCGCTGACTGGCAGATGAAATCGGGGGATTGGTCAGGATACGCGGCTGTTCCGTCTATTTTAAAGTACCTGTAACAGTTCGCCGGATAATTTTGACCGGGTTAAAAAACAATTTCTATGCAGAAAGGAAAATTATTCGGATGGATGCTGGCGGCGGTAGTGTTGTCGGCATGTTCTAAAAACGACGACACGGAAGACGAGAACAACGGCAACTGGAAAGAGCTGCCCGAAATGTCGGCTTCTCCGCGCTCAGAAGCCGTGGCGTTCGTGATCGGCGATACGGCGTACATCGGCACGGGATTCGACGGCGACAAACAATTGCGCGACTTCTGGAAATATAATCCCGCCAACGGCTGGAGCCAGTCCGCCAACCTGCCCGCCGAAGCCGCCGCGCGCAGCAGCGCCACCGCCTTCGTCATAGATAAGAAAGCATATGTGGGAACGGGCTTCGACGGAAAAGTAAGGCTCAACGATTTCTGGTGTTATAGCCCCGAAACGGGCAACTGGGAAAAGAAAGCGCCGCTCGTAGGCCCCGATCCCTCCATCAGTCTGGCCCGCCGCGATGCAGTCAGCTTCGCCATCAACGGGAAAGGGTACGTGGCCACGGGCAACGACGGCAGCGGCACCAAAGACGTATGGATGTATGATCCCACGGCCGACCAGTGGCTCGCCCGCCAGAGTTTCGGCGGGAGCAAACGCACCGAAGCCGTGGCTTTCGTGCTGGGACAGAGCGCTTACATTGTTACCGGTACCAACAACAGCGAACTGAAAAACGACATGTGGGTGTACGACGCCGCCGCGGATAACTGGACCCAGAAAAACAAGATCGCCAATGTATCCGATGAGTCTTTTGACGATGAATACAACATCGTAACCAGCCAGGCGGTGGCATTTGCCGTGAACAACAAAGCGTACGTCGTAACCGGCACCGGTAACGGTATCAGCAAAGCCACCTGGGAGTACGATGGCGTAACTGACCGCTGGACGAAGGTCCGCGACTTCGAAGGCGCCGCGCGCTACAGTGCCGTGGCGTTTGTGTTGGGAGGTAGGGGACATGTGGCGGCAGGCCGCACGGGCAGCCTTCCGCTCGATGACGTGTATCATTTCGAACCGAATGCGACCTACAACGAAAATGATTAGGCAGTCCATCGCATCGTTACTGCTAACGCTGGCCGCGGTTGGCTCCCTGCCCTCGTGCAGGGAGCGGCCATACCGGCTGGCGACAATGCCCGTGCAGCAGGGCTGGGCTTACCGCATTACGTACCGCGGCAAGCCGCTGATTTACCAGGAGCATATTCCGGCCATTCCGGGCTTTCACCCGTTCCGTACACAAATTGATGCGCACCGGACCGGGGCGCTCGTTCTGCAGAAACTGGAAAGTGGTGTTATCCCTTCGCTGAGCGAACAGGAGATCGACAGCCTGCAACTGGCGCGGTAATTTTTAACACTTGCTTAAGAACCCGGAAACCTGTTTTAACACTTGGTTAAGAGGAATGTGCCGTAAGTTTGAGCCGCATCACACCTATGGTCAGTTGGAGGAAAATACTAAGTAACCGGATCGTCGTAATTTGTTTGCATATTTCAGTTTGGGTGTTGCTGTTTCTCTTTCCTTTTTTCGCGTATCGCATACGGGTAGACAATCACTTGTTTTACTGGAAGGAAGGGGTGAACATGCTGTTCATCACCGGGTTGTTTTATTTGAATTATTACGTCCTGATTCCGCGCTTCTTCACGCGCAGGCGTATCGGCATCTACATTGGCGTGGTGCTGCTGGCGCTGGCGGGGATCGGGTTGCAGCAGGCGCAGGTGGAGGTTGTCTTCATGAAATACCTGCACATGCGTGGAGAGCGGCCCTTCATGATAGCCGGGCGCATGGGCGGCGGAGCGATGTTCGCCATGCGGACGAGCACCGCAACAGCGGCCTGGGGCGCAGACGTGCAGCCGGTACGACATGCCCATTTCATCAATGCGGATACCATGGGGATGCAAGTCAGCGCGGCGCAGGTTTTACCGGATACGTTGATGCCAGCGCCGATGTTGCGGCATGGCGGGATGCGGGAGCGGAATATTTTCGGGATGTTCCTGTTCCCGGATATTTTCCGGAAGTCCGTCACATTTGCGTTACTGGTGCTGGTGATCGGCGGGTTCATCAAAGTGGCGGCGGAATGGTTCAGGAGCGAGCAGCAAAAGGAAGCGCTTAAAGTAGCGAACCTCAACGCAGAGTTACGTTTCCTGCGGTCGCAGATCAATCCGCATTTTCTTTTCAATAGTTTGAATACGGTATATTCCCTGGCGCACCGGCAGAGCCCCGAAACGGAGCATGCTTTGGTGAAGTTGTCGAATATATTACGTTATATGATTTACCAGAGCAATGAAGACAAGGTGTTGCTGGCCAATGAAATCCGCTACCTGCAGGATTTTATCGACATGCAACGGCTTCGCTTGTCGAGCCAGGTGCCGGTGGAAGTGGAGATAGCCGGCGACCCGGCGGGACTGCGGATCGCGCCGATGCTGCTGATTCCTTTCGTGGAGAATGCGTTCAAGCATGGCGTGAGTTATGAAGAGCCGTCGTGGATCCACATTGGGGTGGAGATATCGGGCGGCGGGCGGTTGCGGTTGCGGGTGCGGAACCGGTTGCTGGAGCGGCGCGTGTCGGAAAAGGGGGCGTGGGATTGGGGAATACCCTGAAGCGGTTAGAGCTGATGTACAAAGATGCACATGAGATCACGATCAGAGAGCAAGGAAACGAATTTATTGCTGACTTAATAATTGCTTTGAAACATGATGAAGTGCATTGCGTTGGATGACGAGCCGCTGGCGCTGGAAATTATCGCTGATTTTGCCGCCAAGGCCCCTTTCCGGATGGAGCTTACAACGTTTACGAATGCCTCCCGGGCGCTGGGTTTTTTGCAGCAGGAGCCGGTGGATTTGATTTTCCTGGACATAAAGATGCCCGATATCACAGGGATCCAGTTTATCAAATCGCTGAAACGACCGCCGATGGTGATCTTTACCACCGCCTATGAGGAATACGCGCTCGACGGGTACAACCTCGATGTAGTGGATTACCTCCTCAAGCCCATTCCCTTCGAACGTTTCATCAAAGCTGTTACCAAAGCAGAAGAGTACCGTTCCATTTCGGCGCCGCGCCAACCGGAGACGGATTATATTTTCGTCAAAACCGAATACCGCATTATAAAAATCAACCTCGAAGACATCCTCTACATCGAGGCGCTGAAGGATTATATCAAGATCTACACAGCCAATCAGCCGATCCTCACGCTGAAAAGCCTCAAGTCGTTTGAAACGCGCCTGCCGAAAGACAAGTTCATGCGCGTGCATCGTTCCTACCTTGTGGCGATGAACAAAATAAATTCCGTGGAACGCAATACGGTGATGATCGCCAATCAATCCATTCCCATCAGCGAAGGCTACCGAGACAAGTTCTACGACGTGATCACAAGGCATTCATAAGGTATATATACCGCGTCAAAAAATGAATAAAGTGAATACATTTCCGCATTGATTTTATCCCTGCATTTTTTACATAATTAAAGAGTCAACATGGGAATTGAAGGAATAAAACTGCATTATACTGCATAAAAAAACCGGCAGGAAACTCCTGCCGGTTTTTACTATCGATATACAATTTAGATCAACTCTTTCAGCTTCGTCACTACTGTGTCTACTTCTGCTTTCGTGTTGGTATGCGAGAAGGAGAAGCGCACCGCGATGCGGTTAGGGTCGCTGCTGAGGGCGCGGATCACGTGGGAGCCAGCGTCGGCGCCGGAAGTGCAGGCGCTGCCGCCGGAAGCACAGATGCCGTTGATGTCGAGGTTGAAGAGCAGCATTTCGCTTTTCTCCGTTTTTGGGAAGGAAACGCTCAGCACGGTGTAAAGGCTGCGGCCTTTGAGGTCGCCGTTGAACCCTACGCCGGGGATGTGCTGCTCCAGCTGCTCCGCCATATACATCCGGAGGTCATTGATGTAGGTGCTATGTTGTTCGTGGTTTTCCGTCGCCATTTCCAGCGCTTTGGCAAACCCTACGATGCCGTAGAGATTCTCGGTGCCGGCGCGCATATTCCGCTCCTGCGAACCACCCATCAGGTAAGGATGGATCTTCACGTTTTCGTTGATATAAAGAATGCCCACGCCTTTGGGGCCATGGAATTTGTGCCCGGCGCCATTGATGAAATGAACCGGGGTGTTGCGCAGGTCGAAGGGATAATGGCCCACCGTCTGCACGGTATCGGAATGGAAGATGGCGTCGAACTCCTTGCAGAGGTTGCCCACCGCGTGGATATCGAGCAGGTTGCCGATCTCGTTATTGGCATGCATGAGGGTCACCAGCGTGCGCTCCTTGCTTTCTGCCAGGAGGCGACGCAGGTCTTCCATGTCCACATGCCCGTCGGGCAGCAGTTTCACCCAGGAAAGCCGGATTTCGTCGCGGCAATAAACATGTTCAACGGTATGCAAAGTAGCGTGGTGCTCGATAGGGGAGCTGATGATGTGGCGGCAGCCCAGGTCGCGGATCGCCGCGTTGATCGCCGTATTGGTGCTTTCGGTTCCGCCGGAAGTGAAGAAAATCTCTCCCGGATTGGCATTCAGGATCTTTGCAACGGATTTGCGGGCATTTTCCACACCCAGCCGCGATTCACGGCCATATGAATAAATAGAGGACGGATTGCCGAACTTTTCTGTCATATACGGCAGCATGGTGTCCAAAACGGCCGGGTCGAGTGCCGTGGTGGCGGCATTGTCGAAGTAAATTCTTTCCAAGGTCGTGCGGGTTTGGTGGTTTTTGATTAAAAAAGTGCCACAAAATTACGGAATTGCCAACAAAGAAAAACGGATGGCCGTTATTTCAGCCATCCGTCATCCATATGTTAGTCTATAGGAATTATATAAATTCCTTGATATCCTGCATGATCTTACGGGCGATATTGTCGGCCGTGGTCTCGTTCTGGCTTTCGGCGTAAATGCGGATAATCGGCTCGGTGTTGGACGTGCGCAGGTGCACCCAATCTTTGTCAAACTCGATTTTCAGCCCGTCTTCCGTGTTCAAAGGCTGGTTTTTGTACTTGCCTTTGATCTTTTCGAAGATCTCCTTCACGTCGATCCCTTTGTCCAGCTCGATCTTATTTTTGCTGATGAAATAATCCGGGTACGAATTGCGGAGGGCTTTCATCGTTTTCTTGCTTTGCGCCAGGTGGCTCAGGAACAGCCCGATGCCGATGAGGGCGTCGCGGCCATAATGCAGGTCCGGAACGATGATGCCGCCGTTGCCTTCGCCGCCGATCACCGCGTTCACGGCTTTCATTTTATTTACAACATTCACCTCGCCAACCGCCGAAGGATGGTATTCACCGCCGTTTTTAAGGGTGATATCTTTCAGCGCCTGGGTGGAGCTCATGTTGGATACGGTATTGCCCTTGCGGTGCTTTAGCACGTAATCCGCCACTGCCACCAGGGTGTATTCCTCGCCAAACATGCTGCCGTCTTCGCAAACAAAGCAGAGACGGTCCACATCGGGGTCAACGGCGATACCGAAATCTGCGTTGCTTTTATCCACCTCATTGCTGAGCGCGGTGAGATTTTCGGGCAGAGGCTCCGGGTTGTGGGCGAATTTGCCGGACACATCGTCGAACAGCGTCGTCACTTCCTTCACGCCGAGGGCCTTCAGGAGGGCGGGCACGAAAATAGCGCCGGTGGAGTTGACTGCGTCTACCACCACTTTGAAACCGGCTGCTTCGATGGCAGCCTTGTCTACCAGCGGGTAATTCACCACCAGGTCGATGTGTTTCTGGAGGTAGGAATCGTCTTTACGGTACGATCCGAGTTTGTTCACGTCTGCGAAAGTGAAATCTTCCCGGGCGGCGATATCGAGCAGTTCCGCGCCGTCTGCGCCGGAAATAAACTCGCCTTTCGCGTTGAGGAGTTTCAGGGCGTTCCATTCGCGGGGGTTGTGGCTGGCGGTCAGGATGATGCCGCCTGCAGCCTGTTCGAGGGGAACGGCAATTTCCACGGTGGGCGTGGTGCTGAGGTCCAGGTCCACTACGTCAATGCCCAGGCCGTTAAGGGTGGAAACAACCAGTTGCTTGACCATTTCCCCGGAAATCCGGCCGTCTCTTCCGATCACCACTTTCCTGTTCTCCGCGTTCTGCTTCAGCAGCCATGTACCGTAAGCCGCGGTGAACTTTACCACGTCGACAGGGGAAAGTCCTTCGCCGGGCTTGCCGCCGATGGTGCCGCGAATTCCCGAAATTGATTTAATCAGTGCCACTTTATTGGATTTTTTTAGGATGGCAAAGATAATCGATTCCGGGTTTATCGGCCCCGCTAATTTGTCAGGTCCCCAAAGCCTCCCGGGATGTTGCGGCAATTAGTGTATATTTGCCGCTACGTATAAAATTTTACGGGAATATAACTTAAGCGAAATAATAAGATAACTAAGATGATGCAGCTTTGGTCGCGGATACCCAGATACATCCGGTATATTTTTACCCAGACCTTGTACCTGTTCGGTTTCCTCGTGGCGTGGCGCCTGATCTTTTACTTTTTCTTCTTCACCACCACCATCCGCGAAAGTGGCGCCATCGGCAAGGCCTGGCATCTCGGCCTCAAGTTCGACATGCGGCTGGCCCTGATCTGCATGGCACCCATCGCCCTGCTGGCTTTTATCTCGCGCGACCGCCTTTTCGGCCCAGGGTGGCTCCGCAGGCTGCATTTCGGCTATCTCGGCATATTGTACGTATTCCTTACTTTCTTTTACGTGACCGACCTGGGGCACTACAGTTACCTCGGCATCCGTATCGAGCCCTCCGTCACCCGCTTCCTCGCCCAGGGCGAGCGCGCCACCAACGCCCGGATGCTCTGGGAAAGCTACCCGGTCATCAAAGGCGCCATCGGCATACTGCTATTGCTGGCTTTCGTTATCTGGTCGTACCGCTCCATCTTCCGCCACTACGCCAACCAGGAGGGCGTGCCCGTACGCCCCAAAGCCTTCGCGGCCTGGGTGGTAGGCATCATCCTGCTGTTCGCCGCGGGGATTTACGCTAACGTCGCCTATTTCCCCCTGCGCTGGAGCCAGGCCATGTTCACCCGCGATAACGGCATTACGTCACTCGCCCTCAACCCGGTGCTGTATTTCGTGTCCAACTTCTCGGTGAAAGACGATACCTACGACATCAACCTGACGAAAAAATATTATAACCCGATCGCGGAATACCTCCAGGTCGATCATCCTGATTCCGTAGCGCTGCATTACGCCCGGACCGTGAAGGGCGACTCCCCCGGCAAACGCCCCAATGTGGTGATCGTGATGCTTGAATCTGGCGGCGCGGCTATGACTTCCATGTTCAATAACCCCACCAAAGCCACGCCCAACCTGCAAAAACTGGCAGACGAAGGCCTGTTTTTCGATAATTTCTACGTGCCGGCTATGAGCACCGCGCGGACCGTCTTCGGCGTCACCACCGGGCTCCCGGATGTCTGCAAGTTCAAAACCGCTTCCCGCCACCCGGGGATTGTGGACCAGCGGGTGATCATGGACCAGTTCGATGGCTACGAAAAATATTACCTGCTCGGCGGCAACACCAACTGGGCCAATATCCGGGCGGTTTTCACCAATAACGTGGATGGCATCCAGATCTTCGAAGAAGGGTATTTCAAGGCGCCCAAGGCCGATGTTTGGGGCGTTTCCGACTTCGACCTGATCACCGAATCCGACGAAATCTTCCGGAAAGCCCACGAGGCGGGGAAGCCTTTTGTGGCATTCCTGCAAACGGCCGACAACCACGAGCCCTACACCACCACCGCCGGCAAAGGCGATTTCCGGAAACTGACGGGAAAAGAAGTGGACGCCGCGGCTTTCAAGGCGGCCGGCTGGCTGTCGGTGGACCAGTTCAACGCCATGCGCTACCTCGATTACAACGTGGGCTACCTGATGGAGCTGGCGGAAAAATCCGGTTACCTCGACAATACGATCTTCGTGTTTTTCGGCGACCATTCGGCCCGGCTAAACCCTTTCAAACATATGCCGCTGCCGGAATACGAGATGGGCACCTTCGTGGACCACGTGCCCTGCATCATCTGGGCGCCGAAAATGGTGCAGCCGCGGAAAATCAGCCGGATGACCAGCCTGCTCGACGTGTACCCGACTGTGGCGAAAATGGCCGGGGTGGATTTTACCAATTACACGATGGGCGTGGATATGCTCGATACCACCTTCGCCGGGGAGCGTTACGCTTTCGTGGTGTATAACCGGGGCGAGACGTTTTACGGGCTGATGGGGAATAAATACTTTTGTGAAATAGGGATGGAAACGGGAAAGATGCGGTTGTACGACCTGGAAAGCAACCCCATGGCGGATATAAGCCAGCAGCAACCGGAAATCGCGGAAAAACTGGATAAATTAACCCGCGGGTTTTACGAATCCTCCCGATATTTGATGTTTAACAACAAGAAACCGAAATAATACGACCGACACGACATGGAAGTGCCGAAACAATGGTTCAAAGACTGGTTCAATTCACCGTATTATCACCTGCTGTACAGCAACAGGGATGAGCGGGAAGCATCTGCATTCATAGACAAGCTGGTGGATTACCTGCGCCCTTCGCCCGGCGCGCTCATGCTGGACGTGGCCTGCGGCCGCGGGCGGCATGCCAAATACCTGGCGGACAAAGGATTCAACGTTACCGGCATCGACCTGTCGGAAGAAAGCATCGCCGCGGCGCGGAAGCTGGAAAACGGGCACCTGAGCTTTTTCCAGCACGACATGCGGCTGCCGTTCCGGATCAATTATTTTGACATCGTATTCAATTTCTTCACCAGTTTCGGGTATTTCGAAACCCGGCATGAGAACGATAACGCCCTGCGGACGCTGGCCAACAGCCTGAAACCGGGCGGAAGGCTGGTGCTGGATTACCTGAACAGCTCGTTTGTGGCCGCGCACCTGGTGCCGGCGGAGATCCGGGAGAAGGAAGATGTGGTGTTTGATATCCACCGCGAGGTGGCGGGCGGGAAGTTCCTGAAGGAGATCCGTATCCTCGACCGGAGGAAGCTGTTCAGGACAACGTTCGCCGAGCGCGTTTCGGCGTTTACCCTGGCGGATTTCCGGGAGATGTTCGCGCTGCAGAAGCTCGAGATCACGGATGTTTTCGGGGATTATCATTTTAACACCTTCGATGAGGCGCATTCTCCGCGGCTGATCCTCGTCGCCCAAAAACCAACTTCCTGATGGGAACCTTGCTCACCTGGGACCTGGTCCTGTTTTTCAACATCAACAGTAAATGGACGAGCCCTTTCCTGGACAGCTGGCTGCCCTGGATGCGGGAGCCCTATTTATGGGCCCCCCTGTACCTGTTCCTGCTTGTGCTGGTGTTATATAACTGGGGCTGGAAAGGCTTTTGGTGGATCGTATTCTTCATCCTGACTTTCGCCATGTGCGACCAGGGCAGCAGTTTCCTGAAGGGCCTCGTAGGCCGTTTGCGGCCTGCGAATGATCCGAATATCGCGCCGTATGTGCGTATTATGGTTGGATATTACCCCCAAAGCGGGAGTTTCACCTCTTCACATGCAGCCAACCATTTCGGGCTGGCCATGTTTTGTTTTTTAACACTCCGTTCCTATTTACGCCGCTGGGCCTGGCTGTTTTTCGTGTGGGCGGCGGTGATTTGCTACGCGCAGGTATATGTGGGGGTTCACTACCCGACAGACATCCTGGGCGGGGCGCTGCTGGGCTGCCTGGCGGGCACCCTGGGCGGAGGGTTCTTCAACCGCAGGATCGGGCTGGATCCATTACCTGAACGTACAACATGAACATAGCTTATCTCATACTCATCCTGGCCGCCACCATCGCTGGCGGCATGATCCCCATGATTTTCAAGCGGATCAGTCCCGGCCTGCCGATTTACCTGCTGGCGTTTACAGGCGCTTTCCTGTTCGGGGTAACGATCATGCACCTGCTGCCCGAAGTGTACCACGAGCTGGGGCATTCCGCGGGGATTTATATCGTGCTCGGCTTCTTTTTGCAGGTGTTCCTCCAGCAGCTGAGCCATGGCATGGAGCACGGGCATACCCATCTGCCGCAGGCGCAGGGGCACCATCCTATCGCGGTGACGCCGCTGCTGGTGGGGCTTTCCATCCACGCTTTCATGGAAGGCATCCCGCTGGGGTTCCATTTTGAAGACAAATCGGCCCTGCCTTCACTCATGCTGGGCGTGATGACCCATAAAATTCCCGAATCCCTCACGCTCATCACCGTGATGATCCATGCAGGGCAATCCCGCGGGAAACTCTGGCGCATACTCATCATTTTCTCGCTTGTCACGCCTTTTTCGGCCCTGCTGGCGGGATGGATGGGAGAGAAGTCGGAAACCGTCACCCATTCGCTGATTTACATCGTGGCGCTGGTGATCGGGGCCTTCCTGCATATCTCCACAACGATCTTTTACGAAAGCGGTACCAAACACCACGAACTCAGCGGTAAAAAGATTTTGGCTATCGCCATCGGCCTCGCGCTGGCATTTGTTACCCTGATATTTGAATAATTAATTATTTTTAGGCTTAATATTATGGAAGTCGTCATTATCCTCGTCCTCATATTGCTAAACGGCATCTTCTCAATGGCGGAGATTGCCCTGGTTTCCGCAAGGAAAGCGCGCCTCGAAAGCGCAGCCAAGCAGGGGGACGACAAAGCCAAGGCAGCGCTGAAGCTGTCCAATTCCCCGGACACGTTTTTGTCCACCGTCCAGATCGGCATTACGCTGATCGGTATTTTGACCGGTTTGTATTCCGGCGAACAACTGAAGGAAGATGTAAAAGGCTTCGTAATGCAATGGCCGGCACTTGTCGCCTACAGCAACGCGATTGCCACGGCCATCATCGTCATCTGCGTTACGTATTTTACCCTCGTGCTGGGCGAATTGCTGCCTAAGCGCATCGGCCTGGCGAACCCCGAGTTGATCGCCAAGAACGTAGCCAAGCCCATGACCTTCATTTCCCGCGTTACCTTCCCGTTCGTCTGGCTGCTGAGCCGCTCCACCGCGGCCCTCGTAAGCCTCTTCGGGCTGAAGCGCTCGTCGGACAACAACGTGACGGAGGAAGAAATCAAGGCCATCATTTCCGAGGGTACCTCTTCCGGCGCCATCGAGGAAACCGAGCAGGAAATCATCGAACGGGTGTTCCACCTGGGCGACCGTAATATCACTTCCCTCATGACGCACCGGACCGACATCGTTTGGCTCGACGTCAACGAGGAAATGGAATCCTACAAACGCAAGATCAAACAGGCCCCGCACTCCGTTTACCCCGTGTGCGAGGGGCAGATCGACAATATCCGCGGCATCCTCACGATCAAGGACCTGTACACCGCGGGCAACGTGGCCGTGCTGAAGGATATCATGAAGAAACCCCTCTTCATCCCGGAAAACAATTCCGCCTACCAGGTGCTGGAAAAATTCAAGGAAACCCAGATCCATGCCGCGTTTATCGTGGATGAATACGGTACTTTCCTCGGGATGATCACCCTGAACGATATCCTGGAAGCCATCGTAGGTGATATGCCGGAGACCGGCCAGGACGATTACAACATGGTTAAACGGGAGGATGGAAGCTATCTCGTTGACGCTCAGATACCTTTCTACGATTTTCTCTCCGAATTCGATATGGAAGACCAGATGGCGGAGTTCGAACAGGAGTTCGACACCCTCGCCGGATTCATTCTACACCACCTCGAACACATCCCCCAAACCGGTGAAAAGCTGGAATGGCGCAAGTTTACCTTCGAAATCATCGACATGGACGCACACCGGATCGACAAAATTCTGGTGACTCCGCCTGCGAATATTGAAGAAGAGTAATAAATTTACATCCCGAAATGCACCTCAAAAGGCATTTCGGGAATGTATTGCCAGACCGGAACCGAACGAGACAGGAGACCTCCACCTAACATTGAAAGATCTAACTAGTTGAATGCCAAAGGAGTATGATAGCCCCTGCCCGTCCGCGAAAAATTGGAGACTGGATATTAGGAAAAAAACATCTTTATCTTAATTTTGAGCGCTTTTTTACATAAACAAATAATTTAATTTAATATAATGGTTGTACTAGGAAGTAAGGTGCTTTCTTTGGAAGAAGTACATAGAGTTTTGTTTGAAGGGGAAGAGTTGGTACTCGATGCAACAGCCGTACAGCATGTGAATGACAACTTCAGTTTCCTGAAGGTATTTTCCGCCAAGAAGCTCATTTACGGGATCAATACGGGTTTTGGCCCTATGGCGCAATACCGCATACCGGAGAAAGACACGCTCGAACTGCAATATAACCTCATCCGCAGCCACAGTTCGGGAGCGGGCAAATGCCTGGCGCCCATCCACACCAAAGCCCTGATGATCGCCCGGCTGAGCAGCTTCATGCAGGGCTATTCCGGGGTGCATACCGACCTGGTGTACCTCCTCCGCGACCTGATCAACCATAATATTTACCCCTGCATTTACGAGCACGGCGGCGTGGGCGCGAGCGGCGACCTCGTGCAGCTGGCCCACCTGGCGCATGCGCTCATCGGGGAGGGGAATGTTTTATACGAAGACGAGATCCGCCCGGCAGCGGAAGTTTTCGAACAGCTGGGGCTCAAACCGCTCACGGTGCACATCCGCGAAGGGCTCGCCCTCATCAACGGCACTTCGGCCATGACGGGCATCGCGCTGGTCAACCTCATCGAAGCCCGCAAACTGCTGCTCTGGAGCTGCTCCCTCAGTGCCATGATCAACGAAGTGGTAGAGGCGTTCGACGATCACCTCAGCTACGAGCTCAACATCGTAAAGCGCCATACCGGTCAGAACAAAGTCGCGGAAATGATGCGCGGCATGCTCGAAGGATCCAAAATGATCCGCCACCGGCCCGATCACTTCTATAAAGAACTGGAAGAAGAAATTTTTAAAGACAAAGTACAGGAATATTACTCCCTGCGCTGCGTTCCGCAGATACTCGGCCCCATTTACGACATCCTCATGCAGGCCGAAACCATCATTGTGGGCGAGCTCAACTCCGTGAGCGACAACCCGGTGGTGGACCATAAGCAGGAAAACGTGTTCCATGGCGGCAATTTCCACGGCGATTACATTTCGCTCGAAATGGATAAATTGAAAATCGCCATGACAAAACTGTCCATGCTCAGCGAGCGCCAGCTCAATTATCTCATGAACGACAAGCTGAACCACAAGTTCCCGCCGTTTATGAACCTCGGCAAGCTGGGCTTCAACTTCGGCATGCAGGGCGTGCAGTTCACCGCTACCTCTACCGTGGCCGAGAACCAGACCCTCAGCTACCCGATGTATCTGCACAGCATCCCGAACAACAACGACAACCAGGATATCGTGAGCATGGGCTGCAACGCGGCGCAGCTGACGTATAAAGTGATTGAGAATACCTTCGAAGTGCTGACGGTGCAGGTGATGACGCTCCTCCAGGCAGTGGATTACCTGAATTGCCAGGACCGCCTGGGCGCCTTCACTTTCAAGATCTATCAGGACATCAGGGCTATTTTCCCTAAATTTATCGACGACGCGCCCCGTTATGCAGACGTGCAGCGCATCAAGGCTTACCTCATGCGGCACGAGCCCGTAGTGGCCGAGCAAACCGTAGGGAAGCGGAAGAAATCTTCCGTGCAGTAGCAATATTATTAAGAAACAACAGCATAAGAAACAATTACACGGATGAAATGCGCATTGATAACAGGAGGTTCCCGCGGCATCGGCAGGGCGGTTTGCGTCAGGCTGGCGGAGCAGGGATATCATATCCTGATCAATTATAAAGGCAATACGGCCGCGGCGGAAGAAACCCTCGAAGCCGTACGCCAGCAGGGTACAGACGGCACTTTGCTCAAATTCGACGTCGGCAACGAAACCGAAGTGAACGAAGTGCTCGGCGCCTGGATAGACGCCAATAAAGACAAACAGATCGAAGTGCTGGTGAACAACGCCGGCATCCGGGAAGACATGCTGCTGTTCCAGATGTCGACCGAGAAATGGAAGAGCGTCCTCGACGCGAGCCTCGACGGCTTTTTCTATGTAACCAAGCTGGTGCTGACCGGTATGCTCATGAAGCGCTACGGCCGCATCGTGAACATGGTGTCGCTTTCCGGTTTGAAGGGAACCCCCGGCCAGGTGAACTACAGCGCCGCCAAGGCCGGCCTCATCGGCGCAACTAAAGCCCTCGCGCAGGAAGTCGCCAAGCGCAACGTAACCGTCAACGCCGTGGCGCCCGGTTTCATCCGGACTGACATGACCGAGGGCCTGCCCGAAAAGGAGCTTTCCGCCATGGTGCCCATGCAACGCTTCGGTACGGCCGAGGAAGTAGCGGAGGCAGTGGCGTTTTTGTCGTCTAAAGGCGCTTCCTACATCACGGGGGAGGTCCTCAACATCAACGGCGGGCTCTATTCCTGATTCCGCGGCAGCAGGCAGCATAGTAAAACAAAACGAACCAGGGGCCCCGGGGCTCCGCGATGATAACTCAACATAGCGCATGAACAGAGTAGTGATCACAGGCATAGGCATTTATTCCTGTCTCGGTAAAAACCTGGAGGCGGTGAAGGATTCCCTTTTCCAGGGGCGTTCCGGCATCGTGTTGGATCCCGAGCGCAAGGCGTTTGGCTACCGTTCGGGGCTCACCGGCATGGTGGACCGTCCGGAGCTGAAGGGTTTGCTGGACCGGCGCGCGCGGCTGATGATGCCCGAGCAGGCGGAATATGCCTATATGAGTACGCGTGAGGCGCTGGCCATGGCTAAAATGGACCAGGATTACCTGGACTCCCGGGAAGTAGGGCTCCTGTTCGGCAACGACAGCTCCGCCAAACCGGTAGTGGAAGCCACTGATATTATACGCGAAAAGAAAGATACGATGCTCGTGGGCTCGGGGTCAGTTTTCCAGACCATGAACTCCACGGTCAATATGAACCTGGCCACCATTTTCCGCATCAAGGGCGTGAATTTCAGCGTGAGCGCGGCCTGTGCCAGCGGTTCCCATGCCATCGGGCTGGGGTATATGTTTATCCGTTCGGGCATGCAGGACGCGGTGATCTGCGGCGGCGCCCAGGAGATCAACCTGTACGCCATGGGCAACTTCGATGCCATCGCCGCTTTTTCGGTGCGCGAAAGCGATCCCGCCCGGGCTTCCCGGCCTTTCGACCGCGACCGTGACGGCCTGGTGCCTTCCGGCGGCGCGGCCACCGTTATCCTCGAAAGCCTCGAATCGGCACAGCGCCGTGGCGCCACGATCCTGGGCGAAGTGCTGGGATACGGTTTTTCCAGCAACGGGGCGCATATCAGCAACCCCAGCGTGGAAGGCCCCACCCGCAGCCTGGAAATGGCCCTGCGGGACGCGAACCTCCAACCGAAAGACATCGGTTACATCAACGCCCACGCCACTTCCACCCCCGCCGGCGACGCCAGCGAGGCCAAAGCCATCTATTCCGTGTTCGGCGAATGCAACACACCTGTCAGCTCCACCAAGGGGATGACAGGGCACGAATGCTGGATGGCCGGGGCGAGCGAAATCGTGTACTCCATGATTATGATGCAAAACGGCTTTATGGCCCCCAATATCAATTTCGAAAACCCCGACGACGATTCAGCGAAACTGAACATCGTTACGAATACACTTAATAAAAATTTTAATATATTTTTGTCTAATTCCTTTGGCTTTGGGGGCACTAATAGCTCCCTCATCGTTCGGAAATGGGAATAATTCAGACATATGGGCCGTGTTGGACGGGTTTTTGTTAATTTTGTCCTGCGCCCTGCTGCGAACCTACAGGATGCAAAGTGAAAACTGTCTAACCTATATCTGGAACACTTAAGTTTATGGAAATCAAGGAGATCATTCAAAAAACCAATGCTTTTCTGGCGGAAGAATTCGAAGTTTCCCCCGAGAGCATTACCCCCGAGGCCGATCTGAAAGCCACGCTGGAACTGGACAGCTTGGACTATATCGACCTCGTAGTAGCCATTGAGAACAATTTCGGATTCAAAGTGAAACCGGAGGATTTCCAGGGCATCGTTACGTTCCAGGATTTTTATGATTATGTTATCGAACGTGTTAAACAAAAAGAACTGGTATAATGCCATCCTGGCAGGGTAAGTCCAAGGGAAATAAGCTCGGATACCGGATCTTCATTGGTGTATTGCGATATGGAGGCGTTCGCCCGGCTTATTTCCTGCTGGTATTCGTTTCTATCTATTATTGCCTGTTCTCCTATAGCACTGCCCGGTCGATGTACCGGTTTTTTCGTTATAAGATGGATTACAGCCGGTGGCGTTCCATGACGTCCGTTTACCGGAATATTTATATTTTCGGCCAGACGTTGATCGACAAAGTGGTGGTGATGGCCGGGATCCCCAATCGTTTCAGCTTCGATTTCGATGGAGAAGAACGGCTTCACGCGATGGTTCATAGCGGGAAGGGCGGTATCATGCTCAGCGCGCACCTGGGCAACTGGGAAGTGGCGGGGCATTTGTTTACCCGGCTCAACACGAAAATCAATATTGTGATGTTCGATGGGGAGCATGAAAGAATTAAAAGTTACCTCGAAGGCGTAACGGGAGGGAGGAATGTGCATGTCATTGTATTGAAGGATGACCTTTCGCATATTTACGCCATCAACGATGCGCTGGCCAAACAGGAACTGGTATGCATGCACGCCGACCGTTTCCTGCCCGGCAATAAAACTTCGGAGAAGATGTTCCTGGGAACGCCGGCGCGCTTTCCCGTGGGGCCGTTTCTCCTGGCATCCACTTTCAGGGTGCCTGTTTCGTTTGTGTTCGCCTTCAAGGAAACCGCCACGCATTATCATCTATATGCCACCGATCCCAAAGTATACCCCGGCGCAAAACAGGGGGGCTGGATCAGTCGATGGAAGATTTTGTGGGTGTGATGGAAGAGAAAGTGCGGAAATACCCGCTGCAATGGTTCAATTATTATGATTTCTGGTCTAAAGACTGACAATACGCTTATGCATCAAGACGATATTACCGAGTTTATCCCGCAGCGCCCGCCGATCGTTATGATCAGCCGGCTGGTGGAAGCAGACGATAAAACCATCCGCACCGAGCTCGACGTAGCGGCGGATAACGTGTTTGTGGAAGAAGGAAAGCTCATGGCCCCGGGGCTCGTGGAAAACATCGCGCAAACCGCCGCGGCCAGGGTCGGGTTCCTCGCCAAAAGAGACAACGTACCCGTTCCCCTCGGCTTCATCGGCGCCATCCAAAACCTCGAAATCCTGGAGCTCCCGCCCGCAGGTGCCACCCTTCAAACGGAAATCATCATCACCCACGAGCTGTTCAACGCCACTGTGGTGAAAGGGGCCGTTTCCCATGAAGGCCGCATCCAGGCACAATGTGACATGAAAATTTTCATCGCCAAAGAAAAATAAAACAAGAGTCACCATGAAACTGAAAAATCTCGTTCTGCCCCTGATCGCAATCGCCCTGAGCGCATCCGCCGCAAACGCACAAAGCAGCAAAGACGTATTCGACACCGACGTGAAACTGACCTGGATCGGCCTCGACTGGACCAAAACCCACATCATCGGCGACGCCGCCGCCAAAGCAGACCAGATCGTAGACAAAAACTTCGTGGAAGTGAACCAGAAAGTGGTGAACGAATACAAGAAATTCGACGTGGCCAAAGCTTTCCGCCGCAGTGAAGTGAGCACTGACATCGGCCCGGTTAACAAAAGAACCGCGAAGATCGATCCCGACCAGCTCCTGTCCGACAACTCTGACGATTACCAGCACCTCAAGCCGGAAGACATCACCACACTCGTGAAAGGCTTCGATTTCAACGGCAAAACCGGCATCGGAATCGT
Organism: Chitinophaga pollutisoli; assembly: GCF_038396755.1. NCBI lineage: Bacteria > Pseudomonadati > Bacteroidota > Chitinophagia > Chitinophagales > Chitinophagaceae > Chitinophaga > Chitinophaga pollutisoli. The sequence continues at coordinate 4,567,809 of NZ_CP149822.1, forward strand.
TTGGTTCGTGGAAGGCATCAACAAAACCAAAAAGGAAATCTCCGCATACGTGACGCTGGTAGACATGAAAGCCAAAAAAGTGCTGTTCACCGAGCGTATGGTAGGCAAAATGGGCGGTAAATTCGGCGTGGCTTTCGGGTATGCAAATATGTACCTGTCCGGTGTGAAATCCATCCTGGACGATATCGAAAAAGACAAGTACAAAGAATGGAAATCCACCTACGGCGGATAATTTATAAATAACAGAATCAACTTATTCATGCAACCTGTATTGAGCGAAGAAGCGGAAGTCCTGGTCCGGTTTAATGAAGCAGATCCGCTGGGCATCGTGTGGCACGGCAATTATATCCGGTATTTCGAAGACGGGAGGGAAGCTTTCGGCGCGAAATACAGGTTGCGTTATCTCGACATTTTCGCGGAAGGGTACACCGTGCCCATTGTGAATGTAGAGTGCAATTACAAACGGCCGTTGCGGTATGGCGACCGCGTACTGGTGGAAACCCGGTACATCCCTACCGAGGCCGCCAAGATCCGTTTCGAGTACACATTGTACAACGCCGCCACGCGTGAAGTGGTTTGCACGGGCGCCTCCGTGCAGGTATTCCTCGACAAGGAAGCCGACATCCTGCAACTCACCGTTCCGGCGTTTTTCGCGGAATGGAAAAAACAGTGGGGGGTGTCATGACGAAGGTTTATGTAGCTGCGGAAAACATCGTGTCGCCCCTGGGGCTCACGGCACCGGCCAACTTTGAGCGTCTCCTCACCGGAGAAAGCGGCATCCGCCGCCAGCCCGGCGGATTCTTCGCTTCCGCCGTGCCCGATGAACTCCTGCAACCTGCCGTACAAGCGGGGGGCTGGCATCGAACACCCGTTTCGAGCAGCTGTTGGCCCTCAGCATCCGCGACGCCCTTTCCCGCACGAAAGTGCCCATCGGCGATCCGCGCACCGCCTTCATCCTGTCTACCACTAAAGGCAATATCGCCCTGCTGGAGCAAGGAAAGGCCGGTACAACAGACGCCTCCCTGCTGCTGCCCGCCACCGCCGCCCGTGTAGCCGGGATCGTGGGAGCGGCCGCGCAGCCAATTGTGGTGAGCAACGCCTGTATTTCAGGCCTCCTCGCCATCCTTATCGCACAGCGCCTCATCCGCGCCGGGCGATACGACCATGCCGTGGTTTGCGGCGCCGACGAACTGACGCGCTTCGTACTTTCCGGTTTCCAGTCGTTCCAGGCCGTTTCCGACGAGCCCTGCCGCCCATTCGACGCAGCCAGGAAAGGCGTGACGCTGGGGGAAGGCGCGGCTACGGTCGTTTTAACAAAGGACACAACATTGTTGCCGGCCGGCGAGGCCGTCCTCCTTGGCGAAGGCGCTTCCAGCAACGATGCGAATCATATTTCCGGTCCGTCGAGGACGGGCGCCGAGCTGGCCTCGGCGCTTACGGCCGCGATGCGCCGGAGCCAACTGGAGCCGGAAGACATCGGCTTCGTATCGGCACACGGCACCGCCACGCTGTACAACGACGAAATGGAAGCCAAAGCATTCCATCTCGCGGGATTGCAGGATGTTCCGGTCAACAGTCTCAAAGGCAACTATGGCCATACCCTTGGTGCGGCGGGGCTGATCGAGACGGTGGCGGGGATATATGCGATGAAACACGGCGTTGTATTGCCCACGGCCGGTTTTGAATCATCCGGAATCAGCCAACCGTTGTTGGTGAGCAGTAAACCCGAACAGCGCGACATCCGTCATTTCCTCAAGACCACATCCGGTTTCGGGGGTGCAATGCGGCGATGGTGTTCAGCAGGGTTGCATTGTAAAAAATTAAAAAAACGCAGATCAACGTATGAACTTTTTTACGAAGGAAACGAAAACCGCATTACAGGCGAAAGAACAGGCACTCTGGCTGGCTTTTGCTCCCATCGCCTTCCAGGCCTCCAAGGCTTTGAGGGATATGGGCGTCCTCAAAGCCGTATCCGACGCGGGTATGCAGGGGATCACCATCGAAGAGCTCCTGCCGAAAGTGAACCTCTCCCGGTACTCGCTGCGCGTATTGCTGGAAGCGGGCCTGGGCATGGATATGCTGCTGGTGAACGAGAAACGCTACACGCTCACCAAAACCGGTTTCTTTATCCTGAACGATCCGCTGACCCGCATCAATATGGACTTTTCGCACGACGTGTGCTACAAGGCGATGTACCATTTGCAGGACAGCCTTGCAGAAGGCCGCCCGGCAGGGTTGCAGGAACTGGGACCGTGGGAAACCATCTACCAGGGGCTTTCCATCCTTCCCGAACCCGCCCGCACCAGCTGGTTTAACTTCGATCACTATTATTCCGACCTGGCCTTCCCCGGCGTATTGCCCATCGTGTTCGAACACAAGCCCAAGAAGCTCCTCGACATCGGCGGCAACACCGGGAAGTGGTCCATGGCCTGCGCCGGTTACGACCCCGAAGTACATGTAACTATCATGGACCTGCCCGTGCAGATCAATGTGGCGCGCCAGAATATCGAAGCCGCCGGTTTGCAGGAACGCGTTTCCTTCTTCGAAACCAATATCCTCGACGAAAGCCTGCCGTTCGCGCAGGGCTTCGACGTCATTTGGATGAGCCAGTTCCTGGACTGCTTCTCCGAAGAACAGATCATCAGTATTCTCCGCCGTTGCCGCGAAGCGCTCAACGACGGTGGCAGCGTGTATATCCTGGAACCATTCTGGGACAAGCAACAATTCAAATCCGCAGCGTTCTGCCTGCAGCAGACCTCGCTGTACTTTACCGCCATCGCCAACGGCAACAGCCAAATGTACCATACGGATGAGTTTTACAACTGCATCCGTGCGGCCGGGCTGGAAGTTGTGATGGAGAACAACAACGTCGGGCTGAGTTATACGCTGCTGCGTTGCGTGAAGCAATAAAAAACAAAAACCCTTCCATATGCAAACTGAAAAGGTGGATGTATTAGTGATTGGCGCCGGCCCCTCCGGTACGGTAGCCGCATCCATAATCAACAAGGCCGGCTATTCAGTGAAAATCGTCGAAAAACTGAAGTTCCCCCGCTTCGTAATCGGCGAAAGTCTGTTACCCCGATGCATGGACGCACTGACCGAGGCTGGATTCGTAGATGCCATCTCCGCGAAAGGCTTTCAGCAGAAATCCGGCGCAAAATTCGTCAAGCAGGGAAAAATCTGCGACTTCACCTTTGCCGAGCAGTTTACCCCCGGCTGGCAATGGACCTGGCAGGTAACCCGCGCCGATTTCGACAAAACCCTGGCAGACACGGTAGAGCAGATGGGTGTTCCGGTGGAATATGAAACCACCGTCACCAACATCGTCTTCAACGGCTCCGATTCCACTACCACGGTAGAAGACATTCACGGCAACAGGAAACAGATCGAGGCCCGCTTTATCGTTGACGGCAGCGGATACGGCCGCGTGATCCCCAAACTATTCAACCTCGAAAAAGAATCCGTATTACAACCCCGCAAAGCATTATTCGCGCATACCAACGATGTGCGCCGTTCCATGGCCGACGAACCCAACCGCATCACCGCGGTGGTGCACGATAAAGGCGTATGGATCTGGATCATCCCATTCTCGACGGGCGTCACGTCAGTAGGGTTCGTGGGCGACCACACCTTCCACGACAAATTCACCGGCAGCCAGGAGGAAATGTTCCGCGCCATGCTGGCTTCCGAGCCGTATACCGCAGAGCGCTTCAAAGACGTGGAGCTGGTTTTCGAGCCGCGCAAGCTGGAAGCCTGGAGCGCCACCACCGATAAATTCTACGGCGAAGGGTTCGTGCTCACCGGCAACGTGACCGAGTTCCTCGACCCTATATTCTCCTCCGGCGTAACGCTGGCCACCGTTTCCGCGCAAACCGCGGCCAAACTGGTGATCCGCAAGTTGCAGGGGGAAAATATCGACTGGGAGAAAGAATACATGGAGCCGACCATGCAGGGCGTGAACGTTTTCCGCTCCTACGTGATGGCCTGGTACGAGGGAACGCTCGATACCATCTTCTTCTCCAACAATCCCGATCCGCTCGTTAAAGCGCAGATATGCTCCGTTTTGGCAGGATATGTGTGGGATCAATCCAATCCCTATGTGCAGTTGCATGCCACCGAGCTGAAACGGCTCGCGCGCAAGATCGAACTGACAGAAAAGTTAAACGCGGGAAGTAATTAATGGAAAAACAGGGTATATATATCAACGCCACCTGCAAGATCCGCCGGCACACGGCGGAAAAAAACGGACAGCCCGTTTACGAAGCGCCGCATACAGACCTGCCGGATTTCCTCCGCGGGCTGTACGACCGCTTCAACGGTCAATATCCCAAGTTCCACAAAATGGACCTGCTGTCGAAGCTGGGATGGGCCGCCACGGAAATCCTCCTGCAGGATGTGCCGATGGATCAATATGCCCCCGAAGATACCGGCGTGATTCTCGCCAATGCGAGCAGCAGCCTGGATACGGACGAGAAATATTTCGACACCGTGCACGAGATCGCCAGTCCGGCCCTGTTCGTGTACACCCTCCCCAACATCGTGATCGGGGAGATCAGTATCCGGCACAAGTTCAAAGGCGAAAACGCTTTTTTTGTGTCGGAGAAATTTGACATACCTTTTATAACGGGTTACGCGGCGCAACTGCTGGAAAGCGGCGCGGTCGAAGCCGTGGTGTGCGGTTGGGTGGAGCAATACCACGCCGGGCACGAAGCGGCTTTTTACCTGTTGGAAACAACCCCGCGCGGCCTGGCTTTGCCTTACAGCGCGGAAACAGCGGAAAAATTGTACAGATAATATGGAAAAGTTGATGCAGGATCTGAAAGAGCAGATCATTCAACAGTTGAATTTGCAGGAAGTGAAACCTGAAGACATCGGTGACGACCAGCCGCTTTTCAAGGAAGGGCTCGGGCTCGACAGCATCGATGCACTGGAGCTGATCGTGTTGCTGCAGCAGCATCATAAAATCCGCCTCGCCAAGCCGGAAGACGGACCGAATATTTTCTATTCCGTTCGATCCATGGCAGAATATATCACCGCGGAGAAAGCGAAGCAGGCATGATGAAGGGAAGCGTGTGGATAGCGGGAGGCGGCGTCATTTCCGGCATCGGCCGGAACCTGGACGAATGCATGGCTTCGTTTGAAGCGATGCGCCCGGGCATGGCGTACATGCAGCACCTGCATTCCGCGCATGCCGGCACTTTCCCGGTGGTGGAAGTGAAAGCCCCGAACGAAGAACTGGCCGCCCTCGCGGGCATGCCCGCCCACTGGAGCCGTACGGCCCTGCTGAGCCGCATCGCCGCGCAGGAAGCCTGGAACCGCTCAGGACTAGGCAACATCGCAGATTACCGGGCAGGCTTCGTGTCGGCCAATACGGTTGGCGGGATGGATAAGACGGAAGAATTCATGGAGGCGTTCCTCGCCGATCCCTCGAAAGGGAAACTCCGGCAGGTAGTACACCACGAATGCGGCGCGGTAACCGACCTGGTGGCCGACGCTATGGGCATCCGCCACCATGTGTCCACTATCAGCACGGCCTGTTCGTCCGGCGCCAACGCGCTCATGTACGGGGCCCGCATGATCCGCGCGGGCATGCTCGACGTGGTGATCGCCGGTGGCACCGATGCGCTGACGCGCTTTACGCTCAACGGTTTCAACACGCTGATGATCCTCGACCAGCAAAACTGCCGTCCCTTCGACGATACCCGCACCGGCCTCAACCTGGGCGAGGGCGCGGGGTACGTCGTGCTCGTGTCCGACGCCGTGGCGGAGAAAATCCGGCCCTGGTGCCGCCTGGCAGGTTTCGCCAACGCCAACGACGCCTATCACCAGACGGCCTCTTCGCCCGATGGTACCGGCAACTTCCTGGCTATGAAAGGCGCGCTGGAAATGTGCGGGCTGCAGCCGGAAGACGTAGGGTACATTAACCTGCACGGCACCGGCACCCAAAACAACGACAGTTCGGAAGGACTCGCCATCACCCGGCTGTTCGAAAAAGGCGTACCGCCCGCCAGCTCCACCAAGAGCTTCACGGGGCATACGCTGGGCGCCAGCGGTGGTATCGAAGCGGTTTTTTCCGCGTGGGCGCTTCGCGAAGGGATCATTTATCCCAACGCCAACTTCTCCGTGCAAATGAAGGAACTGGCTTTTTCGCCGGTGACGGCTTTTTCACGGGGCAACGACCTGCGGAACGTGATGTCGAATTCCTTCGGGTTCGGTGGCAATTGTTCCAGCCTGGTCTTTTCAAAGGATTAATATATGAGAGCATTCATACAAGGAGCAGGATGCGTGTCTGCACAAGACAGCAGCGTATTTCCCGGGGAGATCCGGCAATACGAAGGCGACCGCCTGCCCGTGGCCGACCCGGATTACAAACAGTGGATCGACATCAAACAGATCCGCCGGATGGGCCGTGCCATCAAAATGGGCGTAGCCGCGTCGCACATGAGCCTCGAAACCGCGGGAATCAAGAATCCCGACGCCATCGTCATGGGCACGGCGTACGGATGCCTCGCCGATACCGGCGTGTTCCTGCAGAAACTCGTGAGCCAGCATGAAGACATGCTCACGCCCACGGCGTTTATCCAAAGCACGCACAATACCGTGGCCGGGCAGATCGCCCTGCTGCTGGGCTGCCATGCATATAACAATACTTTCGTGCACGGTGCTTTTTCGTTTGAGAACGCCCTGCAGGACGGCCTGTTGTTGCTGGCGGAAAACCCTTCGCGCCAAATACTCGCCGGCGCCACCGACGAGATCACCGGATATTCCCACACCATCCTTCGCCGTTTCGGGCTGTACAGGCATGCGGTAGCGGCCGGGGAAGGCGCGGCATTTTTCGTGTTGTCGGCTGAGAAAAAAGATACATCCCTCGCGCAGCTGACCGCCGTGGAAATGTTGTACCGGCCCGCTTCGGAAAAGGAAACGGCGGATCAACTGGCCGCATTCCTCGCCAGGAGCGGGGTGCAGCCGGGCGGACTGAACCTTGTGCTCACGGGCCGCAACGGCGATGAAGACAACGACAAATATTATGAAACGTTGGAATCATCGCTTTTCCAGGATACGCCCATCGCGGCATTCAAGCAATTCTGCGGGGAATATCCCACCGCATCGGCGTTTGCTGTGTGGATGGCGGCGGGATGCCTGAATAGGGGGGCCGTTCCGCAGGAAGCGATGGTGAAAGGCGCAGCGCCGGCCCAACCAGAGCGCATCCTTATTTGGAATCACCATCAGGGGAAATATCACTCATTTATCTTACTGGAGAAATGCTGAGGATCTGGGTCATAGCAGCCGCGGCCGTATCCGTGGGCGTGTTGATCGCCTGGCATGGAAGCTGGACGGCAACTCCACTCTGGAAGTTGCTGATTCCCGTTGGCATCGCCGCGGGTTTTGCGGCCTGGGGCTCGGTAAACGTACGGTCCAATTACTTCGTGCGCACCCGCAGCAAAGGCAAATCTTCCGACAAATCCGTGTCGTTGTCGTTCGATGACGGTCCGGCCGTGGAATTCACCCCGCAGATACTCGACATCCTCGCGCAATTCGACGTGAAAGCCGCGTTCTTCTGCATCGGTCACCGCGTGGAGCAGGAGCCGGCGCTCATGAAAAGGATTGCGGCGGAAGGGCATATTGTGGGTAACCACAGCTTTTCACACAGTCCGATGTTCGACCTGCAATCGTCTTCCGCCATGCGCGACGACCTGGTGAAGGCCAACGCGGTCATCCAATCCGCCATTGGCCATCAACCCAAATTATTCCGCCCGCCTTACGGCGTCACCAATCCCATGCTTGCCCGCGCGATCCGCAAATGCCGGTTCATCGCCGTGGGATGGAGCATCCGCTCGTTCGACACCGTCATCAAAGACGAAGACAAACTGTTCGAGCGTGTAACAAAGAAAATCGAAGCGGGAGACGTCTTCCTCTTTCACGATACGGCCGCGGCCACGGTCAAAATACTGCCCGCGCTCATCAAACAACTCAAAAGGGATGGTTTCGCCATCAAAAGATTGGATGAACTATTAAACATACCGGCTTATGCGTAGATGGATCATGCTGATGGCAGTTTGCTGTATGGCGTTGCAGGTTGCCGCCCAGAGCGGGTTTAAGCCCGTCGCCAACCTCGATCAGTTCAAAAGGGAATTTGCCGCAGCGGCGCAAAAAACGCAATCGATCAAAAGCGACTTTGTGCAGGAGAAATACCTCAGCATGCTGTCGGATAAAATCACCTCCAAAGGCAAATTCTGGTTCAAGAAAGAAAACCGGGTGCGGATGGAGTATGCATCGCCCACGTTCTACCTCATGATTATCAACGGCAAGAACGTGCGCATCAAAGATGCCCGGAGTGATAAAAATATTTCCACCGGCGGCAATAAACTGTTCGAACAGATCAGCCGCATCACGGCCGATTGCGTGCAGGGAAATGTGCTGAACAACAAAGATTTCTCCGCCAAAGTGCAGGAAAACGCACAGCAATACCTTTTACAGCTGGCGCCGGTGGCGAAGGGAATGAAGGATTTCTTCTCGTCTATTGAGCTGTTGGTGGATAAAAAGGATTTGGGCGTGACGAAGATCGTGATGCACGAAGCTTCGGGCGACCGCACCGAAATGATTTTCACGAAAAAGGAACTCAACGCTGCCATTCCAGATGAGATGTTTGCTCTTAAATAGCGTATTGCTGCTGTTGCTCGCTTCCTGCGGATCGGCCTACAAAGGTCTGCAACGCACGGAATACGACGCGGCTGCCTGCCTGCAAAACTTCAGGCCGCGCATCGATTCGCCGGCGCTGTACAGTACGCAGGTGGACATACTTCAGCATCATTTATCCGGACTGCTGTATTTCCGGCCGATGGACAACGGCAGCATGAGGGTTTTGTTTTTGAGTGAAGTGGGGATGAAGTTTTTCGATTTCGAGTTTACGAAAGACGGGGATTTCATCAAACATTACATGCTGCCGAAAATGGATAGGAAAGCCGTGGTGAAAACGCTTCGCAAGGATTTTGACATGGTGCTTATGCGGCGCGATCCTTCTTCTGCGGAAACATTTTCCATGGCCGGGCTCCATTACATTTCGTTCCGTCTTCCAAAAGGGAAGATTTACTATATCACCGATCCGGCTTGTACGGAGCTTGTTCGGGTGGAAAACGGCTCACGCCGCAAACCCGTGGTGGAAGCCACGCTCCGCGCATACCGCAATGGCGTTCCGGACAGTATCGACATCAGGCATCATGCCGTCAAATTCAATATTTCATTACAACGCGTAGAAAAATAATGTTAGCAGGAAAATTCTATACCATCGTTTCCCGACAGCAACCGGCTGAAAATTCGATCCACTACACGATCGACTGGAACGGCGCGCACCCGATTTTCGAAGGGCACTTTCCCGGTCAGCCCGTAGTGCCCGGCGTTTGCATGATGCAGACGATCCAGGAGCTGGTGTCGGCCGCCGTGGGTAAAAAGCTGTTGGTGGAAAAAGCTTCCAACATGAAGTTCCTCAATATGATCGACCCCCGCGTGAGCCCGCAGGTGACCGTGGAGATCGGTTTTACGGAAGAGGAAGGAGGTTATAAAACGAATGCCGTCATCAAACATGAAGCCACCACGTTCCTGAAGTTCCAGGGTCGTTTCAAGTAACTATGGAGCAACAGGGCACATACGATGCGCAGTTTGGCGCGCGCAAGGTTTGCGTGCTGATCCCGACCTATAACAACGCCGGCACCCTCGGGGCCGTGTTGGAACAGGTAATGGGCTATACGCGGCATGTGATCGTGGTAAATGACGGGTCCACCGACGATACGAAGGCCGTGTTGGAGCGGTTTCCGCAGGTGAATGTATTGTCGTACCAGCCCAACCGCGGCAAAGGCATCGCCCTGCGCAGGGGTTTTACATTTGCGGTGGAGCAGGGCTACGATTTCGCGATCACGATGGATGCCGACGGGCAGCACTATGCCAGTGACCTGATTGCGTTCCTGGACAAAGCCGACCGCAATGATCCCGCTATTCTGATCGGCGCACGCAACCTGCATCAGGAGAACATGCCCGGCAAAAATACTTTCGCCAACAAGTTCTCCAACTTCTGGTTTTATGTGGAAACGGGGCTGAAAGGGCCGGATACGCAATCCGGTTACCGGCTGTACCCGCTGTTTGCCATGAAGAGGATGCGGTTCATGTGCACCAAATACGAATTCGAGATCGAAGTGCTGGTACGCAGCAGCTGGAAAGGCATCCGTATCGGCTGGGAGCCGGTGGGTGTATATTATCCGCCGGCGGAGGAAAGGGTGTCGCACTTCCGGCCATTCCGGGATTTTTCGCGGATCAGCGTGCTGAATACTGTGCTGGTAACGATCGCGTTTCTGTATATCCATCCGCGCAACCTGTTGCGGTTTATATTTTCGAAAGACGGATTGCGGTATCTCTGGCGCGAGCAGCTGCTGGCGGCGGGGGAGAGCAACGCGAGGAAGGCAGTGTCAGTGGGGTTCGGCGTTTTTATGGGGATTTTCCCGGTGTGGGGGTTCCAGATGCTGATCGCCGTAATCGTGGCGGCTTTTCTACGGCTGAACAAAGCGTTGGTGCTCATCGCGTCCAACATCAGTATACCGCCCATGATCCCGCTGATCGTGTACGGCAGTTTTTTGATGGGCAGGATGTTTGTGACGGAAGATGCGACCTGGATCATTTTCAGTAAAAACCTCACGCTCGACGACGTGAAGCAAAACCTTTTCCAATATATCACGGGCAGTATCACGCTGGCCGTGGCGGCGGGGCTCGTGGCGGGCCTCGTGACGTACCTGGCGCTATCGGTATTCCGGCGCAAGCGGACCGCGGCGCAAACCTAAAAACGATTCATGGGAACTTTCTTCATATCGATCTACAATTTCTTTAACGCCCGTAAATGGCTGCTCTGGCTGTTTACGGCTTTCCTTTTTTATCCGCCGCCTTCTTCGCTTCCAAAGTGAAACTCGAAGAAGACATCACGCGCGTATTGCCGCAGGATCCCAAAATCGACCGCCTCAACCAGTTCTTTCAAAACTCCAAGTTCGCGGATAAACTGGCCGTCATCGTGTCCCAGCGCGATACCGCCGCCCCCGCCACCCCCGACAGCCTCACCGCGGTAGCGGAACAGCTGGTCGCCGGCCTGCAGGCCGAAACTTTCCACCAATACGTTTCCCAGGTTACAGGAAGGATGGAAGACACGCTGCTGTTCAGCCTCCTCGACCGCGTGCAGTCCAACCTCCCGCTGTTCCTCGAAGAAAAGGACTACATCACACTGGATTCCCTCACTTCCCCCGACCGCATTGCCGCCGCGGTGGAAGCAAATTATAACACGCTCATTTCCCCCGCCGGGATGGTGTTGAAAAAATCCATCGCGGCAGACCCGTTCGGCGTCACCTGGATCGGGATGAAGAAGCTGCAACAGCTCCAGGCCGATGACACCTGGACGCTCTACGACGGCTACCTCATGAGCAAGGACGAGAAAAACATCCTCCTCCTCATCACACCGAAAAACGGTCCGAACAAAACCGATATCAACAAAAAGTTCCTTTCGCAGCTCGACAACCTGATTGATTCCACCCTCATTCCCACGCCCGCCATATCGATCACGTACTTTGGGGCCACGGCAGTAGCGGTGGGGAATGCGGTGCAGTTGCGGAAGGATACGCTCTTTACGCAAGGCATTACCGTGTTGTTGCTCATCGTGCTCATCGCCCTGTTTTTCCGCCGCAAGCGCGCGCCGCTGCTGGTGATGATGCCCGTGGTGTTCGGCGGATTGTTCTCCCTGGCCATGGTGTACCTGATCCAGGGCAGCATTTCCGTGATCGCGCTGGGCGCGGGTTGCGTGGTGCTGGGCGTGGCGGTGAATTACTCGCTGCACGTTTTCAACCATTTCCGCCATTTGCCGGATATCCGGCGGGTGCTGGCCGACCTGGCCATGCCCATGACGGTGGGCAGCTTCACCACCGTGGGCGGATTTTTCTGCCTGCAGTTCGTGAAATCCCCCATGCTGCAAGACGTCGGGTTATTCGCGGCGTTCAGCCTCATCGGGGCTTCACTCTTCTCGCTCATCATTCTCCCGCATTTCATCGTGATGGGCAAGGCCCCCGCGAAGAATGGCCCGGTTCAACACAACATCATCGACCGCCTTTCAGGCTGGCGGCCGGAACGCAATAAGAAACTGGTGTACGGCATCCTGGGTCTCACCGTCGTGTTTTTCTTCACCGCGCAAAATGTCGCATTCGAAAGCGACATGATGCGGATGAACTACATGCCCGAAAAGCTCCGCGAAGCCGAAGAAAAACTCAACCGCCTCAACGATTACACCGCGCAAACGGTGTACATGCTGTCCGAAGGCGCCAGCCTCGACGAAGCCCTCCAGCACCGCGCCGACGCCGATACCGCGCTGGACCGCCTCCTCGCCACTGGCGCTCTGAAGAAAACGGGCGGTCCCGGCAAACTGCTGTTATCGGAAGCCGAGCAGCAAAAGCGCATCGAAAGGTGGAAAAAATACTGGTCGCCGGAGCGCACCGCCGCCGTGATGGCGACCTTGCGGCAGGAGGGCGCGAAGTTCGGATTCAGGCCGGATGCGTTCGATAAGTTCCAGGCGCTGGTGATGCAGGATTATATCGTAATCCGGCCGGAGCATTCGCCGCTCATGACGTTGCCCTCAATCAGCGATTTTGTAACATTAAAAGATGGAAACGCTTCGCTGTCGGGTATTTTGAAGGTTGATCCCGCCCGCAAAAACGAAGTGTACGCCGCGCTGGACGCCTTGCCGGGAACGGTGGTGGTCGACAAGCAATACACCGCCAACCGCCTCGCCGTCGTGATCCGCGACGAGTTCAATACCATCGCCTGGATGACGTCGGCGCTCGTGTTCTTCGCACTGCTGCTGTCGTACGGGCGCATCGAGCTGGCGCTTATCACCTTCATCCCGATGGCCATCAGCTGGGTGTGGATTCTGGGGATCATGGGATTATTCGGCATCCCGTTCAATATCGTCAACATTATCCTTTCTACTTTCATTTTCGGTTTGGGGGATGATTACAGCATCTTCACGATGGACGGGTTGCTGCAGGAATACAAAACCGGCAGCAAGCATCTTCCTTCCTTCAAATCGTCCATATTCTTCTCAGCAATTACCACCATTCTCGGATTGGGCGTGCTGATTTTCGCGGAGCACCCGTCCCTGAAATCCATCGCGCTGATCGCCGTGATCGGTATACTTTGCGTGGTGATCACTTCACAAGTGCTTATTCCATTCCTGTTCAATTTCCTCATTACCAACCGCGTCAACAAAAACAAGCGTCCGCCATGGACGCTTTGGAGCTGGTCGAAATCGATGTTCTCGTTCATTTATTTCGCCTTCGGTGCGATGGTGCTCACCGTGATCGGTACCATCCTCATCCGTCTGAACCCCTTCAATAAAGAGAAAGGCAAGAAGATTTATCACTGGTTATTGTCCAAATGCACCTGGAGCGTGCTGCATGTGATGGGGAACACGAAGAAGGTAACCATCAACGAGCACAAAGAGGATTTTAAAAAGCCGGCGGTTATCATCAGCAATCACCAGTCTTTCCTCGATATTCTCATGTCCACCTCCATGCATCCCAACGTGGTGCTGCTGACGAACCAGTGGGTGTACAATTCACCGGTTTTCGGTCAGGTCGTGAAAATGGCGGACTATTATCCCGTGGCGGAGGGCGCTGAAGAAGGCATCGATCACCTGCGCGACCGTGCGGCCCATGGTTATTCGATCGTCGTGTACCCGGAAGGGACGCGCTCGCAGGATAGTCATATCAAACGTTTCCACAAAGGCGCATTTTACCTGGCGCAGGAGCTGAACCTCGACATCATTCCGGCGATTATCCATGGCACGGCGTATTGCATGTCGAAGGGCGATTTCCTATTGAAAGACGGCACGATGACGATGAAGATCCTCCCCCGCATCAAAGCCTCCGACACCGCCTGGGGCGAAGGCTACGCGGCCCGGACGAAATCCATCAGCAAGTACTTCAAAGCCGAATACGGCAAACTGGCCGAAGCCATCGAAACACCCGCCTATTATCGCGAACAACTGATCTATCAGTATATTTACAAAGGCCCGGTACTGGAATGGTACATGCGGATCAAGACGAAAATGGAGCGGAATTACGAAGATTTCCACCGTATGCTGCCCCTCAAAGGCGACATTATGGACATCGGTTGCGGGTACGGATTCATGAGCTATATGCTGCATTTCCTCTCGCCCGAAAGGAATATGCTCGGCGTGGATTATGACGAAGATAAGATCGCGGTGGCGCAACATTGCTACATCCGCAACGACTCCGTGCAATTCCGTTCCGCGGATATCACGCAGTACGATATCCCGGAAAAAGACGCTTTCGTTTTGCTCGACGTGCTCCATTACCTGCAACCCGAACAGCAAGCCAGCCTGGTGCGCCGGTGCATGGACAAGCTCCGGCCCGGCGGCGTCATCATCATCCGCGATGGCGACGCAGACCTGAAGAAGAAGCACCGCGGCACAAAGCTGACGGAGCTTTTCAGCACGAAGCTGCTCGGGTTTAATAAAACGTCGGCCCATCCATTGTCCTTCTTTTCGTCCGCCACCTTGCGGCAGACCGTGGAAAGCCATGGCGGCACGGTGGAGCGGATCGATCAGACGAAATTTACATCCAATATTGTTTTCATCATCAGAAATGCATAGTTACGACGTAGTCATAGCCGGTAGCGGCCTCGGCGGCCTGGTTTGCGGAGCGATACTCAGCAAAAACGGGTACCGCGTGCTGGTGCTGGAAAAAAACAAGCAGCTGGGCGGATGTTTGCAGACGTTCAGCCGCGACAAAACCATTTTCGATTCCGGCGTGCATTATGTGGGCGGGTTGGAGAAAGGGCAGAATCTTTACCAGGTTTTCCAATACCTGGGGATCATGGATAAACTGAAACTCAAGCGCCTGGATATGGATTGCTTCGACCGCATCGCCTTCCGCGACGATCCGAAGGAATACAAAATGGCGCAAGGGTATGAGGGGTTCATCCAGAACCTGTTGCAGGATTTTCCGGAAGAGGAAAAAGCGTTGCGCGAGTATTGCGACATGCTGAAGCATATTTGCGCGAAGTTTCCCTTGTACAACCTGCGGCTGGGGGATTTCGGGGAGAAGGAATCCGTGCTGGGCATGGATGCCGCCGCGTATATCGACGGGCTCAGCAGCAACAAGAAGCTGACGGCGGTGCTGGCAGCCAATAGTTCGCTTTACGCCGGGGTGCGGGGCAAGACGCCCATGTACGTACATGCCCTGGTCCTGAACAGCTATATCGAAAGTTCGTGGAAATGCCTGAACGGGGGATCTCAAATCGGGAAATGGCTCGCCCGCGTGATCCTCGACAACAACGGCACATTGTTAAAACATAAGGAAGTGAAAAGGATCGTGGCACAAGGGCACGAAGTGCAGTTCGTGGAAACGGCGGACGGCGGGCGGTATTCCGGGAAATACTACATTTCCAATATCCACCCCGCCAATACGCTCGACATGCTCGAAAGCGACGTCATCCGCCAGGCCTACCGCAGCCGCATCAAAACCCTGGAAAACGGGAATGGCTGCCTGATGGTCAATGCGGTGTTGAAACCAGGCTTCTTTCCGCATATGAACTACAATTTTTACTATCATGATGTAGATGACGTTTGGAGCGGACACGATTACGACGAAAACGCATGGCCCCTCAACTATTCGATGTTCATCACCCCCGATCCGAAAGACCAGCGCTTCGCCAACAGCCTTTCCATCCTGGCGTATATGAACATCCGCGAACTGGAGCCCTGGAAAGACACGTTCAACACCGTTTCCAGGGAATCGCCAAGGGGAGCGGAATATGAAGCGTTCAAAACCGCGAAAGCTGAAAAGCTGATCGACCTGGTGGAGCAGCGCTTCCCCGTGCTGCGGCAATGCATCCAAAGCTATTCCGTAGCCACGCCGCTGTCTTTCCGCGATTACATCGGCACCGCCGACGGGTCGATGTACGGCGTCATGAAAGATTGCAACGATCCGTTGCGGACTTTCATCAGCGCCCGAACCAAACTCAATAACCTGTTCCTGACGGGGCAGAACCTGAACCTGCATGGCATCCTGGGCGTAACAATGACCGCCCTGCTGACCTGCGGCGAATTACTGGACATGGAAAAACTCTTGCACGAGATAAACGAAGCGTAATCATGGCAAAGAAGAAGAGCATCTGGAGGAAAATAGGGAAAGTCCTGCTGTATATCACAGGGTTTTTCGTGCTGCTGATCGTGGGATTGTTTGTGTACCTCTGGATCGTGGCGCGCATGCCGCCGCCGGACATCACGGACAAGAGCAGCCTGCAATGGCAGCGCACCAGGCTGGATTCCACGGCGTATACGCTGGGCAACAGCTGGTTCCGCAAGAGCCGGAGCGGGTTGTATGAAATGTATGTGGAAGGGAAGCCTTTTGAAAGGGGCGTTGTGTACGGAAAGCTGGCCGAAGAGCTGGTGCAGCGCCAGGAAGATCATTTCACCGAACAGATCGGGAAAATGATCCCTTCACGGACGTACCAGCATTTCCTGAAGTACCTCATCGGCTGGTTTAACCGGAACATGGATAAAAACGTGGCGGATGAATTCAAGGAGGAGATTTACGGTGTTTCGTTTTCCGCTTCGCCGGATTATGATTTCATCGGCACCAACTACCAGCGCATCATGAACTACCATGCCGCGCACGACATCGGGCATGCGCTGCAGAACCTGGCGCTGGTGGGCTGTACGTCGTTCGGGACCTGGAACGACCGCTCGGAGGACAGTTCCCTGATCATCGGCCGGAACTTCGATTTTTATGTAGGCGATAAGTTCGCGGAAGACAAAATAGTTGCGTTCTACCGGCCGGAGAAGGGGCATCCGTTCATGATGGTGACCTGGGGTGGATTTACAGGTGTAGTGTCGGGGATGAACATGGCGGGACTGACGGTTACGATCAACGCCGCGAAGAGCGATATCCCTTCGGGATCGGCCACGCCGGTGTCGCTTGTGGCGCGGGAAATCCTGCAATATGCGGGCAACATCCACGAAGCATATGCGATCGCGC
Source organism: Chitinophaga pollutisoli (assembly GCF_038396755.1). Taxonomy (NCBI): domain Bacteria; kingdom Pseudomonadati; phylum Bacteroidota; class Chitinophagia; order Chitinophagales; family Chitinophagaceae; genus Chitinophaga; species Chitinophaga pollutisoli. Next base: position 4,584,890 of record NZ_CP149822.1, read on the forward strand.
AAAAGCGGAAAATGTTCGTGAGCGAATCGTTCCTGATCGGTTCGGCCGCGGATAACCGCGCTGCCATCATCGAGAAAACGCCCGACAGCATTGCCTTGTACGATCCGCGCGGTAACGAGATATCGTGCGCCAACCATTTCCAGAGCCAGGGGCTGGGCGCTTCGGAGGCCAACAGGGAACAGCTGGCGGGCAGCGCTTCGCCTTACCGTTACCAGCGTTTGCAGGAATTGCTGGAAAGGAATGGAAAGAACAGCGTGGCCAAAACCGTGTCGATCCTCCGCGACCAGCGCGGGCTGAAGGATGTGGACATCGGGATGGGGAACGAAAAAGCCATCAATCAGCTGATCGCCCATCACGCCATCGTCTTCAAACCGAAAGAAAGAAAAGTATGGATCTCCACCGCCCCCTGGCAACTCGGCGAGTTCGTGGCCTACGATCTCCATACCATTTTTTCGATGAAAGGCCTGCAGTCAGACCACGAGATCTGCGACAGCAGCGCCATCATCCCCAAAGATTCCTTCCTCCTTACCGACAACTATCGTAAATTCACGGACTTCCGGCGCCTCAAAGCCGCCGTGATGGATGGGGCGGCAATCGATGTGGACAGGATCACGGCCGACAACCCGGAATATTATCATGCCTGGGTGCTCGCCGGCGATTATCTATTCAAACACAAACAATTCGCGAAAGCGAAAACTTATTACCAAACGGCGCTGACGAAAGAAATCGCCACTGGACCGGAAAAGGAGCACATCCTCCGGCAAATTGAAAAATGCGATAAACAAAGATGAAAGGCCTGGGAACAGATATCGTTGAAGTAGACCGCATCGCGGAGAAGCTCGGGAAGAATCAGGGCTTCCGCGAGCTGGTGTTTTCTCCGCTTGAGATCGCGTATTGCGAGAAACAGGCCAACAAATACGAAAGCTACGCCGCCAGGTTCGCTGCCAAGGAAGCCTTCCTCAAAGCCCTCGGCACCGGGTGGGCAGGCAGCGGCATGCAATTCAACGAGATCGAAGTACGGAACAACGAAGCCGGCAAACCCGAGCTGTTCCTCACCGGCAACGCCGCCCCGCTCATGGAAGGCAAACAGGTATTGCTGTCGCTTTCCCATGTGAAATCCGTGGCCATGGCAACCGTGGTCATCCTTTAACCGCCAGATTTATGTACATACCCGACATAGAATTACAAAATCACGCCGCCATCCGGCAATTCCAAAACAAGGAGCTGCAGCACCTCGTGGGCTATCTCCGCCAGTTTTCCCCTTTCTACCGCGAATGGTTCGCCGCCAACAATATCGATACCGACGCCATCCGCTCGGTTGATGATCTGCAACAGCTGCCAACCGTTTCGAAGGAAGACCTGCAGCAACGGAACTGGGATTTTCTTTGTGTCGATAAAAGCAAGATCGCCGAGTACACCTCCACTTCCGGCACCCTGGGCCGCCCCGTGATCATCCCGCTCACGGATAAGGACCTCGACCGCCTCAGCTACAACGAGTTCATCTCCTTCAGCTGCGCCGGCGGCACCGACGAGGACATCTACCAGCTCATGCTCACGCTCGACCGGCAGTTCATGGCCGGGATGGCTTACTACAACGGCATCCGCAAACTCGGTGCGGGCGTGCTGCGCGTGGGCCCGGGCGTGCCTTCGTTGCAATGGGAGAATATCCGGCGCATCCAGCCCACGGTGATCGTGGCGGTGCCGTCGTTCATCCTGAAACTCATTGCTTTCGCGGAAGAGCACGGGATCGACATCAACGAATCCACCGTGAAAAAGGCCGTTTGTATCGGCGAGAATATCCGCAACACGGATTTTTCGTATAACGTGCTGGGCAAGAAGATTACGGACAAATGGAACATCGATCTTTTCTCCACATACGCATCTACCGAGATGCAGACAGCCTTCACCGAATGCCGCCAGGGCAGGGGAGGGCACCATCATCCCGAACTGCTTATCGTTGAACTGCTCGACGACCAGGACAGCCCCGTTCCTCCCGGCGCGCCCGGCGAGGTGACCATTACCACCCTCGGCGTGGAAGCCATGCCCCTGCTGCGCTACAAGACCGGTGATATTTGCCAGTACGACGAAACGCCCTGCAGTTGCGGCCGGCAAACGTTGCGGCTGTCGCCCGTAATCGGCCGCCGCAAGCAGATGATCAAGTACAAGGGCACAACGCTTTATCCGCCCGCGCTCTACGACCTGCTGAGCGATATGGAAGACGTGAGGGAATTTGTGGTGGAAGTGTTCTCCAACGAAATCGGCACCGACGAAATCCTGTTGCACCTGCACCCCCGCGAGGAGTCGGAAGACGGCGACCGGCGGATCAAGTCCTATCTCCAGGCAAAGCTCCGCGTGATCCCACAGGTGCGTTACTGCGCCATGCCGGAGATATTGAAAATGCAGTTCCCCGAGGGCAGCCGCAAGCCAGTCAAATTTATCGACAACCGGAAATAATTAAAAGTTGAAAGTAGCACTGGGCGAGGGATTGTCCAGCTTCGTGCTTTGCCGGCGACCGTTCACGATCACATGGATCATGTGGCTTTGGGTATCGTGCTCGGCATAGAGCACGTCGTTGCGCAGATCGAGTTTTTTGAACGGCGCGAGGGGCGCGCATTCCAAAAAGCACCAGGTGGCGTCTTCAGAGATTTCGTAGCCGAGGTAGCGGATCTGTAAAGGTTTGCCATCGGCCTGCAGGCTGAGGTGCCTGCGGAGGTACTGGGCCACGAGGGAGTCCGCCGCTGCGCGGTTTTTGGGATGGATGATATCCAACGGCTGTTTGGATTCCTTTTTCAGGACATTTTCGAGATCGTCGGAGAAGATGCGGACGCTGATTTCCAGGGTTTTCTGTGGGTTGTTGTAACGTATTTCGGTGACGCTCATGTAGAAAGGGTGCACTGCGGCCATCAGCGCAGGCAGGCACCATTTAAATAACATTACTCCCATCGGCCCTAAAATATTTTTATATTTACCGTTAACAGATTAACATTACGAAGTTACGCAAAAATCTACGCCATGCAGGAGTTCAGCTTGTATTTCGAGGAAGGCTGGCAACATATAGCAGATCTCGGAGGATACGACCACATTTTGTTTATCATGGCGCTTTGTGCCGTTTACCTGATGAAAGACTGGAAGAAAGTGCTCATCCTGGTGACGGCTTTCACGCTCGGGCATTCGATTACCCTGGCGCTCAGTGTGCTCGGCATCGTAAGGGTGTCTACCGACCTTATAGAATTCCTTATCCCGGTAACGATTGTGTTGACGGCGCTGGGAAATGTAATCCGGGGAGGCAAGGAACCGGCGCGCGCTAACTGGAATTACTTTTTCGCGATTTTTTTCGGGTTGATCCACGGGCTGGGGTTCTCCAACTACCTCCGCAGCATGCTGGGCTCGCAGGCCGATATCCTGCAGCCGCTACTGGCCTTTAACCTGGGCCTCGAATTCGGGCAGTTGATCATTGTAACAATCGTGCTCCTCCTTTCCCAGCTGATCATCCGCTTCAGCAGGGCTTCGCGCCGCGACTGGACGCTGTTCCTCTCCGCCGCGATCTTCGGGGTGGCATTCGTAATGAGTATAGAAAGATTTGCATTATTACTGGAAAAATAGATCATCGATGACGATACGTTCCATCTTAGGATGCCTCCTGGTAGCCGCGCCGCTCGCAACGCTGGCGCAGAACCCGGGCTCCAATCACGGCAACCGCTTCGAACAACTGGGCACCCTGCTGAGCGATCCCAACATGTACCGCTCCGCTTCCGGCGTTCCAGGACCGAAATACTGGCAACAACGCGCGGATTACGATATCACCGCCGAGCTCGACGAAGCGCAGCGCCGCCTCATCGGCTCGGAAACCGTGACGTATTATAACAATTCCCCCGACCCGCTTACTTACATCTGGCTCCAGCTCGACGAAAATGAGCATGACCCGAAGTCGGACAACAACAGCTTCGACGGCAGCACGATGAAAGACCGGATGAGCAGCCGCGAAATCGGCCGTTTACTGGGCATGGAGCAAGGGCATGGGGTGAATATCACCAAAGTGACCGACGCCTCCGGGAAACCGCTGCCATACACCATCAATCAAACCATGATGCGCATCGAAATGCCGCAAACGCTGGCGCCGGGCGCGAAAATTGTGTTTAAAATAGACTGGTGGTATAAGATCCCCAACCGCATGACCATTGGCGGAAGGGGCGGTTACGAGCATTTCGCGGCCGATGGAAATGACCTGTACACCATGGCGCAGTGGTACCCCCGCCTCGCCGTGTATTCCGACTTCCAGGGATGGCAGAACAAACAGTTCACCGGCCGCGGCGAATTCGCCCTCACCTTCGGGAACTTTAAAGTGAAAATGACCGTTCCGGCGGATCATGTGGTAGGCGCAACCGGGGAATGCCGGAACTATAAAGAAATGCTCACCCCTGCACAGTTCCAGCGCTGGCAGCAGGCACAGAAGGCAGCGGAACCACTAGAGATCGTGACCCTCGCAGAAGCGCAGGAAGCCATGAAAGGCAAATCCACCCGCAAAAAAACCTGGATCTACGAAGCCACCAACGTACGCGATTTCGCGTGGGTTGCCTCCCGCAGGCTCGTGTGGGACGCCATGGGCGTTAACATCGAAGGCAAACCTGTGATGGCTATGAGCTACTACGGCCCCGAAGCCTATCCGCTCTACCGCCGCTATTCCACTAAAGTAGTCGCTCACACGCTGCGTTCCTACTCGAACCATACCATTCCATACCCTTATCCCGTTGCCATTTCCGTGGAAGCGGCCAACGGTATGGAATACCCCATGATCTGCTTCAACTACGGCCGTGCGGAAGCGGACGGCACGTACAGCGAAACCACGAAAAACGGTATGATCGGCGTGATCATCCACGAAGTAGGCCACAACTTCTTCCCTATGATCGTCAATTCCGATGAACGCCAGTGGACCTGGATGGACGAAGGGCTCAATACTTTTTGCCAGTTCATGGCCGAACAGGAGTGGGACAGCAACTTCCCTTCGCGCCGCGGCCCCGCGCACCACATCGTGGAATACATGAGCATGCCGAAAGACAAGCTGGAACCCGTGATGAGCAATTCCGAAAACATCATCATGTTCGGTCCCAACGCCTACGCCAAACCCGCCACGGCACTGAATATCCTCCGCGAAACCGTGATGGGCCGCGAACTGTTCGACTACGCCTTCCGGGAATATGCCCGCCGATGGGCTTTCAAACATCCCACCCCGGCCGATTTCTTCCGCACGATGGAAGATGCCTCCGCCGTGGACCTGGATTGGTTCTGGCGCGGCTGGTTCTTCGGCACCGAACCGGTAGATATCTCGATCGACAGCGTAAAATGGTACCGGATGGATGCGAAAGATCCCGCCGAAAACAATAAAGCCGCCGAAGCCGCCGCCCTCCGTGAAAACACGCACATCGCGCAAACGCGGAATAAAGCCGAAGGCATGAAATACGTGGTGGACCAGGATACCAGCCTGCAGGACTTCTACAGCAAATGGGACCGCTACGCTGTAACGCCCGCCCAGTCGGCCGCTTACCAGCAAATGAAGGCCAGCCTTACGCCCGAAGAAAAGAAGCGCTACGAAAGCAAAAAGAACTTCTACGAAGTAACATTCAAAAATATCGGCGGCAACGTGATGCCCGTTATCGTGGAATGGACTTTCGCCGACGGCACAAAGGAAGTGGACCGCATTTCCGCATACATCTGGCGCCACAACGAACAGGAAGTGACGAAAGTGTTTGCGAAAGACAAACAAGTGGTGTCCGTGCAACTCGATCCCTACCGCGAAACCGCGGATATCGACGAGTCCAACAACAGCTGGCCCCGCCAGGCCACGCCTTCCCGGTTCGAGCTGTTCAAGTCGGAACGCGCGGCGCGGGGTACTTCCACCGGCGGCAACCCGATGCAACAGGCACGCCAATAAATCAACGAATTACCAGAAATAGGAAAGGTGCGGAGAACCGCACCTTTTTTTATCGTATATAGTCAGTGAACAAAAATATCAGCGTTTGGCGATCAATTCCCAGGTCTTCAGGTCAAACAGCACGATCTCGTCCTTATCCGTTTTATCGTGTTTGCCGTTATTGTTGGTGTCATAATATCCATTGATGACGATCACACCGGTTTCGCGGTGAACAACATGGTGAACGGTGAAAAACCGGTCGTCGGTCAGTTGTTTCTTCTGCTTGCCGTCCGGAGAAATCACGATTACCTGTATGGGATCGTTCCAGTCGATCCGGCGGTTTTTATCGAGGGTGACGGTACGCGCGGTCAGCACGATGGTATTGACGCCCAGGCTGTCGAACTTGAATTGTTCCCAGTTATGCAGTGAGGCGTTTTCTCCGAAATCAACGGGGTTGGCCTGGCCGTTTTTCGTGTTGATGAAGAGGAGATATTCCCGGTGGACAGTGCCCATTTTGCCTAGGTTATCGATGGAAGTGAGTACGTAAGGTGTGCCGTCGATCGGTCTTAACCGATTGAAAATGTTATAATTGTATTTGTCTTGTCCGTAGGTGGAAAGGGTGGTGAGCAGGCAGATGATGGGAAGGGCGGATTTCATTGGTAATCAGTTGTAGGGTGGATAAATCGGGACGTTTCCCGTATAAAGACGCCCGGGTTTGGGAAAAGTTTCAATGAAAGTATACGAAAAAAGCCCGCCGGGGTTGCGGCGGGCGGTATGGTGGAGTAAGGCTGATTATTCGGTGTCGCCTTTTTTGTCTTTCGGTTTTTTCTTTTCCCTGCCGGCGTCGCGGAGGGCTTTTGCGATGATCCATTCCAGTTGGCCGTTGACGCTGCGGAATTCGTCGGCGGCCCATCGCTCGAGGGCTTCGTAGGTGGCGCCGTCGAGCCGGAGGACGAATGATTTTTTCTGGTCTTTTCCGGGCATGGCTTATGCGTATAATGATCCGGTGTTGAGGACGGGCGTGGCGGACTTTTCGCCACAGAGCACGACCATGAGATTGCTGACCATGGCGGCTTTGCGTTCTTCGTCGAGGGTAACGAGTTGTTTGCGGGAGAGTTGTTCGAGCGCCATTTCCACCATGCCAACTGCGCCTTCCACGATTTTGGAGCGGGCGGCAACAATGGCGGTGGCTTGCTGGCGCTGCAACATGGCGCCGGCGATTTCGGGGGCGTAGGCGAGGTGGCTGATGCGTGCTTCGCGAACGGTGATGCCCGCGGCGAAGAGGCGCTCGTTCAGTTCTTTTTCCAGCAATTCATTTACCCTTTCCCCGCCGTCGCGCAGGGTGATTTCAGCGGTTTCGTCTTCCATCTGCTCATACGGGCAGGTGGTGGCCAGGTGGCGCACGGCGGCTTCACTTTGAATCTGGACGTATTGCTGGTACCCTTCCACTTCGAACATCGCTTTGTAGGTGTCGCTTACCTGCCATACGATCACGGCGGCGATCTCGATGGGGTTGCCCATCTTGTCGTTCACTTTGAGCGTTTGCCCGTTCAGGTTATTGGCGCGGAGCGAGATGCGTTGCGAACGGAAGAGCGGGTTGATCCATAACAGGCCGTTCTGCTTTACGCTGCCCACGTAACTGCCGAAGAAAGTGAGCACCCGCGCGTGGTTGGGGTTCACGATCATGATGCCTTTCGATACGAATATAAACAGGACGGCCAGTATGGCGGCCATGAAGCGGAGCGAGCTGCTTTCCGTCTGAATCCCGGCGATCAGGCAATACCCCCCGCGAGCACTATCAGGATGGCGAGGATGAAGGCGATGTAGCCGGACATTGGCGAGGTAACTTTTTCCATGGTACGAGGTTATTTATAATGATATCAATTTGATATCAAATCTAAGGAAAAGAATTTGCATTTCCATCAGGGTGTGTAAAAGGAACATGAAGGGCGGGCTGGAAAATTTGCCGCGTGAAAAAAGTTGAAATTGTACAAGATTTACTATTTTGCCTGCAGCCGTTAACCGGATTTGACACGTTAGGATTACGAAAAGGACGAAAGACAGGCCAAGATCGATCGCATTTTATCAACCACAATTTCTTATGTACCATAGCTTTACAGACGAGCAATTGTTATCCCTTTTGCGGAATGGAGACGCAGGTGCGTTCAATGCCATCTACGAGCGGTACAGCAGGCCGTTGTACCTTTACATTCTCAGCAAGACGGATAAGGGTGAAACCAGCAAGGACGTGCTGCAAGACCTCTTCACTACGCTATGGGAAAAGCGCCAGGCGCTGGACATTCATTTGTCGCTGCGGTCCTATCTCTACCAATGCGTGCGCCATAAAATCATCGACTTATACCGGAAAGACGCTACCTACCGCAAATACCTCCAGCAACTCATCGAGCATTTCGACGCGCAGCCCCATAATATTTCCGAAACTTACGACTACAAAGCCAAAGCTGCAGAAGTTTTCGAAGCCATCAACCGCCTTCCTGAAAAAATGAAGGAGATTTTCATGCTGAGCCGGTTCGAGAATTTGACGATAGAACAGATCGCCACCCGGCTGGAATTATCGCAGCAAACCGTTAAGAATCAAATCTCCAAAGCCCTCAAGATACTCCGCACCCATTACACGCAAACCGACCTGCTGACGGTGGCGGTGGTGCTCTCCCTGCTCCCCTGAAAAATTCCCAACCGCCTGCATGGTACTATTTTTTTATTGGTGCGACATCCTTGTATCACCAACTAAAAAACTATTGCCGTGGAAATTGAACAGATCCGAAAAGTCCTGGAACGGTACACGCAGGGGAAATGCACCGAAGAAGAAGTGCGTATCATCGAACAATGGTTTGCCAGTGTAAACCGGCACCGTTCGGCGATGATACAGGAAGAATTCCTGCAGGAGCAGCTGGAAGAAGTGCGGATGCGCCTGGCCGACCACATCGCTGCTTCAGATGCGCCTGTAGTTCCACTGCGCCCGCGCCGCAGGCGTGTGTGGGCCATCGCGGCAGGTGCGGCCGCCATGCTGACCGGCGCCATCGCCTTTTCGTTCCTGTTCACATCCACGCCAGCCGATCATCCTTCCAACCCGCTCCAATCGGCGGTACAATCGGCTCCGGCCAAATCCAACCGCGTGGTCCGCAACGGTTTCGTTGAGATCACCACGGCGAAGGGGGCCACGGAAAAGATTGTACTGGCTGATGGTTCCACCGTGAACCTCAACGCGGGTTCGCGGCTGCGCTATCCTGTAAGTTTCAGCGGTCCCAACCGCGACATATATCTTGAAGAAGGGGAAGCCTTCTTTAAGGTGGCCGAAGACCCCCGCCATCCGTTCATCGTCCACAGCCGCGGCCTGGCCACCACGGCGTTGGGCACCTCCTTCAACATCCGCGCATATTCCCGGGAACAACGCATCACCGTTGCGTTGCTGACGGGTAAGGTAAAAGTGGGCCACGCCCATCAGCAGGAAGCGGTGATCCTGCTGCCAAGCGAGCAACTGAGCTTCGACTTGCAGTCGCTGGCGGTTGCCAAATCCACCTTCCGCGAGGAAGACGATATCGTGGGATGGAAGCACGGCGTACTCGCATTCAGGGACGCCTCGTACAGCGAAGTAGCCACCGAGCTGGAGAACAGGTATAATGTTACGATGGTGAATGAAACGGGGAATGCGGACTGGACTTACACCGGCTCTTTCAGGGACGAGAGCCTGCAGGAAATTATCGAAACCATTTGTCAAATCAAAAACATCAGCTACACACTGAAAAACGACACTATTTTCCTTACCCGCAAAAACTAGATGTATGAAAAAATGCCTACACCTTGTGTTGATGGCAGGTCTTGCGATGGCCATCGCACTGGCGGCTCCTTACACCGCCAGTGCTCGTGCCGAGTCGCAGGAACCTAAAAGCATCAGTATCACCATCCAGGTCAAGAACAAAAACATGGAGGAGGTGTTTACTGAAATTGCCGCTAAGACAGGTCTCAGTTTCCATTACGACAAATCCGATCTGAACCTCCGGAAGAAGATCTCCCTCAACTGCGTAAAGTTGCCTTTGGAAGAGGTGCTCAACCAGCTGACGGAACAAACCGGACTGAAATTTACGAGAAAAAACAATAAGATTATTGTAAACATCGATCAGGCGGCAGCCGGCGCCTCCGGCTCCCAGGTGAAACCGGGCGAAGAAGCCACCCGGGCGGACAAGGAGATCCGCGGCAAGGTAAAGGACGCCAACGGTAACCCGCTGCCCGGGGTCACAGTTGTGGTTAAAGGCACCAACAAAGGTACCCAAACCAACGGCCAGGGCGATTTCTCCCTCAACGCCAATCCCGGTGATATTTTGGTTTTCCGCTTCCTGGGGTTTACCCCACAGGAATTATCCGTGGGCAGCGGTGATGTGTATGATATTGTTTTACAGGAAAATACGCGCTCCCTTAACGAAGTGGTGGTTACCGCCCTCGGTGTACAGCGCAAATCCAAAGAGCTCACCTACGCTACGCAACAGCTCAATAACGATGACCTCTCCCGTGTGAAGGACGCCAACGTGATCAACAGCCTCGCCGGTAAAGCGGCGGGCGTGTCTGTAACCCGTAGCGCTTCCGGCCTCGGCGGTACCGCCCGCGTGATCATGCGCGGCAACAAATCCACCCGCGAAAACCAGCCGCTGTACGTGATCGACGGTGTGCCCATGGCCAACTATTCCCCCTCCCAACCCGCCAATGCCTTCGGCCAGTCGAACGATATGCAGTCAGGCCCCGGGCGCGACGGGGGCGACGGTATCTCCAACATCAACCCCGACGATATCGAATCCATCAACATCCTCAAAGGCGCTTCCGCCGCCGCACAGTACGGCAGCCAGGCGGCCAATGGCGTGATCGTGATCACCACCAAACGCGGCCGCGCCGGCCGCATGCGGATCGATTATTCCTCGGATTACACCATCGATAAAGTGATGCTGCTGCCCGAACTGCAGTTCCGTTACGGCCAAACCATCGACGACAGCGGCACGCCCGGCGCCGGCAGCTGGGGCGAAAAAGTGAATGCGCCCGATCACGTGAAAGGGTTCTTCAATACAGGGGGCACCTGGACCAACGGCCTGTCCGTCAGCGGCGGCAACGAAATCGCGCAGTCGTATTTCTCCTATTCCAATACCAACAGCAAAGGCATCATCCCCACCAGCCGCTTCAACCGGCACACACTTAACTTCAGGGAAACGCTGAAGCTCCTGAAAGACCGTCTCACACTCGATGCAAACGTCACTTTCGTGAAGCAGGATGCGCACAACCGGCCGGTGAGCGGCTTGTATTACAACCCGCTTCCCAGCGTGTACGCCATGCCGCGCGGGCTGAACTTCGAAGAATATAAAAACGAATTCGAAGTGATGTCGCTTTCGCGGAACATGATGACGCAGAACTGGTGGAATATCAATACCGACAAGAATCTCGTGGGTGAAGTGGAATATCCCAATCCTTATTGGGTATTGTACCGCAACCCCAGAGACGAAGCGCGCTTCCGCAGCATGGCTTCGCTGTCGGTGAAGTACCAACTGGCCGACTGGCTGGCTGTCCAGGCGAGGGGGAACTTTGACCGCTCGTACGATAAATTCGAGCTGAAAGCTTATGCCAGTACGGATACCCGTATCGCCGCCAAAAACGGCCGGTATTCGTTGGAAAGGGAATTCAATACGCAGATGTACGCGGACCTGATCTTCAATTACAACAAAGCGTTGACGAAAGACCTGAAGCTGTCCGGAATTTTCGGCGGAAGCCTCACCGATTACCAACTGCGCGACCGCACGCTGAACGACGTTAACATCGGAAATGTCGATGGGTTATTTTCTCCGAATATTTTCCAGCTGGCCAACATCGATCCCAATTCCATTACGGTGCAGCAGGGGCTCGACCGCAAGCAGGTGCAGGCGTTGTTCGCCAGCGCGAACTTCGGTTTCAGGGATTATCTTTTCCTGGACCTTACGGCGCGCAACGACTGGTCGAGCAGCTTTGCCTACACGCCCAGCATGAACAGCGGTTATTTCTATTATTCCGCCGGCCTTACCGCCGTGTTGAGCGAGATGTTCAAGCTGCCTGCCGCGATCAATTTCGCGAAAGCGCGCTTGTCTTATGGGAAAGTAGGGAACGACCTGCCGGCGTATATCAGTCGTCCGGCCACGTACAACTACCGCATTTTGGGCGGGCTGAAGCAGTTGAGTTTCAATAACAAGGTACCGGCGCCGCGGACGTACCTGAAGCCTGAAGACAACCGTTCTTTCGAGGCGGGGCTGGATGTTCGTTTGCTGGAAGACCGCATCGGCATCGACCTTACCTGGTATAAGAACAATAACTACCAGCAATATGTGGAGATCCCGGCGCCTTCGGGAACCGGTTATTCCATCTATTACCTCAACCTCGGCAATATCCGCAACACGGGTGTTGAAGCGATGCTGACGCTGGTGCCGGTGAAAACCCGCGGTATAACCTGGACATCCAACTTCAACTTCTCCCTGAACCGCAACAAGGTCGTGAAGCTGTCTGATCCCAACCTGGTGCAAAACACGGTGATCTTCCGGTTGACCGATCCTGGTTCCAACATGTACGCTTCGGCGGTGGAAGAAGGCGGGCAATGGGGAGATATTTATACGCAGGCTTTGGTAAAACGGAATGAAAAAGGCCAGATCATGCTGAACGACCAGAACAGGATCATCGACTCTACCAACGGCGGTATCCTCTTCGCCGGATCACCCAATCCGGATTTTCTGCTCGGCTGGAACAACAAAATCGATTACAAGGGCTTTACCCTGACGTTCCTGATCGACGGCCGTTTCGGCGGCAAGGTGATGAGCCTGACGCAAGCTGAACTGGATGCCCGCGGCGTGAGCGAAGCCAGCGCCAAAGCGCGGGATAACGGCGGCGTAACATTGGAAAATGCAGTAGGGGCAGATGGGAAACCCTTTACCGGGAAGTATGATCCGGAGATGTATTTCTCGGATATCGGGGGCAGGAACGGCAACGGCGACATGTACATGTATGATGCCACGGCCATCCGGCTGCGGGAACTGTCGCTCAGCTACAGGATTCCTTTGCGCACAAAAGGCATCCGGTCGCTGCAGGTGGGCCTGATCGGCAGGAACCTGTTCTTCCTGAAGCGCGAAGCGCCGTTTGATCCGGAAACTTCCGCCGGCGGCGACAACCGCCTGCAGGGTATCGACATCTTCGGCCTGCCCGCCACCAGGAGCTTTGGCGCCAGTGTTAAAATCGGATTCTGATCCATTCGTACATGCAAAAAAACAAGAACATGAAACGCACTCAACATACAATCGTCCGCGGGATGCTGGTGGCAGGAATGGCGGTGGCGCTGGCCTTCGCCGGATGCACCAAGAATTTCGAGGACCTTAATAAAAATCCTTTCGGTGTTTCGGAAGAAGAACTGAAATGGGATTACCAGTATATCGGCGAACCCTTCAAACAAATCCAGCGCAGCATCTACGTTTCCAACCCTACCTGGGTTTTCCAGATACAGCAAAACCTGATGGGCGACCTGTTTGCCGGGTACATGACCCCGCCGAACCCCTTCGGCAACCTGAATAACAACAACAACACGTACAACCTGCAGGACGGCTGGAACGTTGCCCTGTGGGGATGCGCATATGGTTCCTACACCTCTTCTTCCGAAAACTCGGTGATGCCCGTTTGTAAATACCTGGCGGAACTGACGGAGAAGGAAAGCCCCCATTTCTACGCCTGGATGAAAGTCCTGAAAGTGCTCACCATGCACAGGATCGCCGATGTGTACGGGCCGATCATCTACACGAAATACGGGCAGCTGAACGCCGACGGAAGCGTGGATTACGATTCCCAGAAAGATGCGTACTACGCGTTTTTCGCCGACCTTGACCAGGCCATTACCATCCTCACGAAATACATGGACGACGGCGCCGCGCCCGCCTTTACCAAGTTCGATCTCAGTCCGTATGCAGGTGATTACAAAAAATGGCTGCAATTGGCCAATTCTCTGCGGTTGCGCCTGGCGATCCGTATCAGCAAGGTGGACCCGCAAAAGGCGAAGCTGGAAGGCGAGGCCGCGCTGAAACACAAAGCCGGGCTCCTGGAAGTGCATACCGACAATCTCACGATCGACATCGCGCCCATGGAGCACCCCATGAGCAGCATTTCAGAAGGCTGGCAGGACGCGCGCATGGCCGCGCCGATGGAATCCATCCTCGTGGGGCTCAATGATCCCCGGCTCACCAAATACTTCAAAGCGTCTGTAGACTATCCAGGCCAGTTCAAAGGCATCCGCCAGGGCGTGGATATGCCGGAGAAGGGCCGGTACGTGAATTTCTCGCGCCTCAACAACGACGGCGACCTGTTTGCCAGCAAACGCGTGCAGCTGATGACCGCTGCGGAAGTATGGTTCCTCCGCGCCGAAGCCGCGGTGAGGAATTGGGATGGCGCCGGAACGGCACAGGCGAATTATGAGAAGGGGATCGAAGTGTCGTTCACGCAACATGGTACCAGCGGCAGTTTTGCCACTTACCGCGATGATGCCGTGAGCAAACCAGCGCCTTATACCGACCCGAAGAATGCGGCCAACAACATCGCGGCGGGCAACCCGAACCTCAGCACCATCACGGTGAAGTGGGACGATGCGGCCTCCGATGCGCGGAAGCTGGAAAGGATCATCACGCAGAAATGGATCGCCGTATTCCCCGACGGGCAGGAAGCCTGGGCGGAGTTCCGCCGCACGGGGTATCCGAAATTGTTCCCGGTGATGATCAATAACAGCGGCGGAAAGATTTCCACGACGGACTTCGTGCGCCGGGTGAATTTCGTGCAAACGGAGTATGAAACGAACCCGAAAGGCGTACAGCAGGCAACAACTTTACTAGGTGGCCCCGACAACGGTGGCACCCGCCTCTGGTGGGACAAGCCATAGCATAAATAGACATAGCTCATCTAAGAATGACCGGCCGGCCCTTTTGGGCCGGCTTTTTTATGTGCTTAAACGTTTAGTATGCGGGTTTTGCGGGCAATAGGAAGGCGCACGCGCCGGAGGGGCGGGTGTGCGGGGAGGTAAGGGAAGGATAGTAAAAGATATGGAATGTGGTCTAGAGGGCTTCTTTCAGGCGAAGCTCGTTTTTGTATTCTTTCGGTGTTTTGCCCACGATTTCCTTGAAGAAACGGTTGAAGTTGGACAGGTTCTTGAACCCGCAGCTGTACGCGATTTCAGCGATGGACCAGTCTTCTTCGGTGAGCCTTTTGCAGGCGTGGCCGATGCGGACTTCGTTCAGGAACTGTACAAATGATTTTTTCGTGCGGTTCTTGAAAAAGCGGCAGAACGACTGCGGGGAAAGGTTGGTGATGCTGGCAACGTCCTGCAGGGAAATCTCTTTGGAGAAGTTGTTCATAACGTATTTGAACACCTCGTCGATCTTGTGATTGTCTTTCACGTTGTAGGCATGGGAATAGCCGGTGGACGCGAGGTAATAGCAATCCTTGGTTTCGGACAGCGTTTTGAGGATTTCCAGCAGGGAAATGATGCGTTCGAGCCCTTCTTTGCGGGGGAGGGAGAGGATCTCGTCTTTCAGTTTTTCCTGCGTGTTGCCGATGATTTTCATGCCGCGCTGGGCACGGTGGAACAGGTCGGTCAGGGCCTTGGTTTCCGGAAGGCCGTAGAATTTGTCGCCGAAAATGTCTTTGGGGAAATAGATCACGACTGACCGGGCTTTGAGGGAATCGTCGTTGCGGTGATATGCCTCGTCGTTATACCACACATGCGGTATGTTCGGTCCGAGGAAAACCATATCGCCCACGTCGAAGCTTTCGATGCTGTCGCCCACGATGCGTTTTCCCTGGCTTTCAGTTACATACACCAGCTCGCATTCCGGGTGGAAGTGGAAGGGTGTGTTGAAATAGGGATCGCACCGCTCGATGATGGTGATCTGATTGTCGGCAAAGGCCCCCACTTTAATGAGAATGGGTTTCATATTTGCTTCCTTATATGATTTGTTAATTGTCCTGATGAAAAAGCTGGCAAGTTGGTTGTTTTGCCATTTTAATTTCTATTCAGGCAAATTATGAAATTTAGGTTAAAAAAATACTAGTCTTGTTGTTTTTGTATGAACTTTTTTGTTTTCAGGGAATTTGCGTAATTTGTCAATGCTAAATCGTTTGAGCGAATCCGCAACAACCAAATCATGAAGGGGATTTCCATAAAAGATATCGCCAAACAGGCAGGCGTATCGCCAACTACCGTGTCGTTCGTGCTGAACGGCAAAGGCCGGGAGAAGAGGATCAGCGAGCAGGTGAGTAAGAAAATCCTTAAACTGGCTGCTAAACTGAAATATAAGCCCAACCAGCTCGCAAGAGGGTTGAGGACGGGCAAAACCAAGACCATCGGGCTTATCGTGGAAGATATCGCCAACCACTTCTTCGCCAACGTTGCTAAAATAGTGGAGGAAGAAGCGGACAAGTTCGGGTACAAGGTTTTGTACGGCAGCACGGAAGACAACCTCACCAAGGCCCGCGGGCTCCTGGAAGTGCTCGAATACCGGCAGGTAGACGGGTATATCATCACGCCCACGCCGAACCTCGACAAAGAGATCGAGATACTGAAGAACAGCCGGAAGCCCATGGTGCTGATGGATCGTTATCTTCCCCAGATTCCCACCAATTACGTGATGGTGAACAATTTCCAGGGTGCTTACGACGCGGCGGAGTATCTTCTTGGCCTCGGCTACCGCAAGATCGCGTATGTGACTACTACATCAGAGCAGATCCAGATGAAGGAGCGCATGAATGGTTTTACGGCGGCGATGAAGGCACATGGCGCCGCCTTCCCCCGGAAAATGGTGAAGAAAATTCCTTTTTCCATCAGTAAAGACGAAGCGGTGAGCCAGATCATGGACTTCATGAAAAGCATTCCCGGCCTCGACGCCATCTTTTTCGCGACCAACTATCTCGGCGTGTTCGGGATCGAATCGATCAAAGATCTGGGTTGGAAGATAGGGGAGGATGTGGCACTCATCAGTTTCGATGATCACGATCTTTTCCGCCTGCATACGCCTGGCATCACCTGTGTGTCGCAGCCGATCCATGAAATCGCGCAGAACCTCGTGCAGGTATTAATGAATGAGCTGAACCAGCATCAGCACCAGATCAACCAGGTGGTGCTGCCGGCCACGCTTGTGAAGCGGGAAAGCTGCCGCAAACGTTCCAAAACTACAGTGGCATAAGTAAGTGTAAATGCTACACGATAGCGCTGCCGGAATGGAATTTTCTTATCCTGTTCCGGCAGTTCATAAAAAGAGGAGGGACATAGTTGGTTATTTTGGAAATTTATTCTAAGTTTGGGACGTAAGTTATCAGATAGAATGTTCGAAGAGCCCGGAAAAGGTTCTTTTTTATCCGCTTATCGCTAAAACGTTTTAGTGAAGAATGGCAGAAAAGTGTATATTTGAAGCGGAATAGCCGCTATGAACGGCAAGAATTTTACCCCATCCATTTTTGTTTTGCGCGTTATGACTTTGTGAGAGCAACCAGAATAATAAGACCGATTGACTATATGATTAGGAAGTGAACAGTTTATATTGACAGTGAGTAATATACCAGTGAACTTTATACCAGTGAACAAACAACAATAATCATCCAGGATCACAGCAGAAGCATCTATTGCTGTCGATTTTTCCGTAGATAATTAAAATATTAAGTAACGACCAGAATCAGAGATGGGCTTTGCAATTGTATACGGTAATATGCCGGTATGATTTGTCATCATGCCTTACAGTGAACTTGTAATAGTGAATCATTCAAAGAACGAAATCAACAAAATCAATTCGCAGAAAAAAATTTCCGTAGACAAAATCAATGAAGTAACAACCAGAATCAGACATTGCCTTTGCAGGTGTGTCCCGTGAAAAGGATGCAGGCACGATGTATTTCCAACAGTGAACAAATGACAGGAATTCTTCAGAATGCCCCTGCAGGGCGTGTACTACCTTATACAGCAACTTCACACTAACCAAAAAAATGAACAATGAAAAGATCGCTGCTACTGATTGCAGTTTTATTGGCTGTTGCGTGCCAACAAGTTTATGCGCAGGCCAAGAAGACTGTCACTGGCACGGTAAACGACGCGAAGGGCGGTAACCTCCCTGGCGTGACCGTCAGTGAAAAAGGAACGAAAAACGGAGGAGTAACCGACATGAACGGGAACTTCACCATTAAAGTGGACCCCAATGCCACGTTGGTGTTCTCGTTTGTGGGGTATATCAAAAAGGAGGTGAGCGTTGCCAACCGCACCGCCGTTACGGTATCCCTGGAAGAAGATAACCAGGCGCTCAGCGAAGTGGTGGTAACAGGTTTCGGCCAGAAGAAATCTACCCGCAAAATCTCTTATTCCATTGCAGAAGTAAAAGGAGAGGACCTGGTGCGCGCCAACAACTCCAACCTGTTGAACGCTTTATCCGGTAAGGTTTCCGGTGTATTCGTGAACATGGGGAACGCCGGCCCGATGTCTTCATCAACTATCCGTATCCGTGGTAACGCCACGCTAAGTGCCAACTCCCAGCCGCTCGTTGTAATTGACGGTGTGATCCTGGAGCCGGGTGTTACCGGCGGCGACAGCTGGGGCAACTCACAGGATTTCGGTAACCAGTACAAGAACCTGAACCCTGAAGATTATGAAAGCGTGACCGTCCTGAAAGGGTCGGCAGCTAGCGCGCTCTACGGTTCCCAGGCGCAGAACGGCGTACTGCTTATCACCACCAAGAAAGGCCGCGCACAGAAAGGCCTCGGCGTGAGAGTCAGCCACACCGAAAGTTTCGATAAAGCATATAAAACGGTCGCTACGCAAAACGAATTCGGCGCGGGTATCAATCCTACATTCGGCAAAGATGCAGACGGAGTAGACCAGGTAGATGCCGCCAACTATTTCTGGAGCTTCGGCCCTCGGTTCAACGGACAGAAAGTGAAAGATATCGACGGCCGGATGATTGACTGGACCGCCAAACCCAACAACCTGCTCGATGCATTCTCGACCGGTAAGTTCGTAAATACCAACGTAGCCGTTGAAGGCGGAAGCGACCGTAACACTTACCGGGTTTCTTACAATAACCTGTACAACACTTACATTACGCCCGGTACCTGGCTGAAACGTAACAACTTCGCCGTGCGCGCCACGCAGAAGGTGTCTAATTTCATCAACCTGGACGCGAACGTACAGTATACCGTAACCAACAGTAAAAACCCGTTGGCGCAAGGTAGCGGCAACAACCCCGTGTTTGCCCTGGTATATTTCAATCCCCGTAACTACGACACCAAGTACTGGATGAACAACTACCTGGACAGTGCTGGCGGTGTTAACCGGAATGATCCCTACGCGCTGAACTACCTTTGGTTCGACCGCGAGTATACCGACATGCGCCAGCTGGAGAAAACCCTGCTCGCTAACCTGGACGTTACCGCTAACATCACGCCCTGGCTGAACCTGTTGCTTCGCGCCAACATTAACGACGCCAACACCGAACGCGAAACCAAAAACTGGGGCCGCGGCATCGGATTCACCGGAGGCGACGGCAAATATGACGTTTACCAGGTGGCCCGCCGAAACACCCGTTTCCAGGCGTTGCTGACTGCAGATAAGCAATTGAACGAAGACCTGGAACTGTCCGTTTCCGCAGGGGGTGAAACCCAGCGCTTCGAGCCTGCCAGGTTCTCCCGTGCGTATACCAATGGTGGTCTGAAAACACCGGGCCTCTTTTTCCTGGGCAACTCCATCAATGCTGTGGGGGCGGATGCTGGGATCGAAAACCCCGGTCGATTCAGCAGCAGTAAACGCATCGATGCGTTGTACCTCTATGGCGACCTGACCTATAAGAATATGCTGACCTTGAACTTCAGCGCCCGTAACGACTGGAACTCCACACTGGTGTATCCCAAAACAGGCCAAGGTGATTATATATACTTCTATCCCGGCGTTGGCCTGAGCTACATCTTCACGGAGTCGCTGAAAGGATTGGATGCCATGAAATGGCTCTCCTATGGTAAGCTTCGCGCCAGCTATGCCCATACTGGTCAGGGTGTTGACCCCTGGCAAACCAGCGTGGGTTACTATCGCTTTCTCGGCAACTACAACTGGCCTGAAGGCGCGTTCGGCCGTTACGGTTTTGAAGGCAGCACACTGGGTAGCCTGAAAATCAAACCGATGACTACGAAGGAATGGGAATTTGGTACGGATGTAAGGTTCCTCAACAACCGCATCGGGCTCGATTTCACCTGGTACAAGAAAAATACGATTGACCAGCTGCTTCCATTGCCTGCGCCTCCTGAATCTGGTGTAAGCTCCGAGTTTATCAACGCCGGTAACATCCAGAACCAGGGTATCGAGGTAATGTTGACGCTGGCGCCTTTCCGCACGAAAGATTTCGAATGGAACGCTACCATCAACTATACCCGCAACCGCAACAAAATTCTCGAACTTGCTGACGGTGTAGCGAGCTTCCCGCTTGAGATGGCGTTTGGTGCAGACATGTATTCCGTTGCCCGTCCGGGTAAAGACTACGGTACCATCATCACCGGTTATTCTTATGCCGAATACCAGGCGAAGAATCCCGACGGTTCCAATAAAGCGCATGCCAGCAATGGTAAGAAACTGCTGAGACGCAATGGCAGCTATGCCCGTCGTTCCGAAGTAGGTCAGCCCGACAAAGAACTGGGTTCCATGATGGAAAAATACCTGTTTGGTACAACGCACACCCTGCGCTATAAGAACTGGATGCTCGGCTTCCAGATCGACGGTAAGATCGGCGGCATGATGGCTTCCGCAACACACCAGTACGGTTCCACCAATGGTTCTTTGTTGAGCACCTTGCCCGGCCGCAGCGCTGCTTTCGGCGGTGTAACCCGTAAAACATACGATCCCGCGACCGGCGCTGTAACCGGTACGTTTGATGATGGTATTATTCCCGATGGCGTTTTCCCGGATGGTACTACCTTCAAGCCGTTGGCTAACCCGCAGGGTGCTGACGTGGATGTAAGCGGTATGACTTATGCCGAAGCGATGAAACTGGGTGTAGTAGAACCGGTGAGCGCACGTATTTATTATGCGCGCCTCACGCAGTGGTCTACCGGTATCCGCGAATACTCCACATTCGAAAACAGCTGGGTATCGCTCCGCGAAGTTTCTGTTGGTTACAACCTGCCGCAGAGCCTGGCGGCCAAAATGAAGGTGCAGAACCTGCGCCTGAGCGTAACGGGCCGCAACCTGACTTACCTGTACAAGACTACCAAAGATGACATCTTCCCTGAAGGCGGTTTCCTTAGCAACCGTAACGGCACATTCGCTGAATACGGCGGCCTGCCTTACGTAAGAAGCTTCGGTGCTAAACTGGACGTTGCGTTCTGATAGGATTAATGTTATCAACTCAAAAACGAATCACATGAAACTGAATAAAATATGGATGGCTGCGGTGGTTGCAGGAACTGTAGGCGCTACGGCGTGTAAGAAGGAAGGGTTCATCTCGTACAATACCAATCCCGGCACCATCTACAACCTGAAACCTGAAGAGCAATTCGCTAATGCCGTAGTGGCTACATTCGAAGCGGATTTCGAGTATTATTACGATTACTACCGCATCATGATGCCCTGGATGCAGTATCATACTTCCCAGAATGGGAACGGTAAAACGTTTATGGCCGAAGTGGGCAACTTCAACCAGCGCCGCGGCTATTTCTACGGCCGCGTGGGAAATGTGCTCACTGATGTGCAGAAAATCATCGAAGCCATGCCCGCTGGTGAGAAGGACAAGTATCAGCATCAGAATGCGATCGCTACGATCCTGAAAGTATACTACGCCGTTTATACGACCGACATCAATGGCAGCATGCCTTATACGCAGGCTTTCCAGGCACGTTACGGTGGTACCATGACGCCTGTTTACGATAATCAGCAGAATCTGTACAATACCTTCGAGGCGGAACTGAAATCGGCTATCGCTACACTGAAGTCTGCTTCTGGGCAGGCCTCTTATGGTAATGCCGACATGTTCTACAAAGGGGAAGCCGCCAATTGGGTGAAAGCAGCGAACGCCCTCCGCGTCCGGATCGCGATGCGCCTGTTGAAGCGCGATGCCACTAAAGCAAAAACCATCGCTACCGAAGCGCTGGCGAATGCAGCAGACAACTTTGCAGGAAATGCCGACAACCTCGATTTTGTTACCACCGGCGAACACACCGGTTCGCAAAACAACTGGGACCCGACCGCGGCAATCTTCCGCGCGCCGAAATCGTTGCTGGATTTCCTCTACACTACAAACGACCCGAGGTTGCGGATGTTCTTCCAGAAGAATTCCTACACCCAGGAAAACTTTGACCTGGCCAAAGCACAGGAAAAACTGCCACCAACGGCCGTGTTCAATCCCCGCCAGTACGTGGGCAGTTTCGCATCTCCTGATGCCGCCGCCAACCCGGTTAATGCGAAATATTACACCACCCGCACGATCCGCAAGAACGGCGCGGATCTGGTGCTGGATACGCTGAGCCGTGTGCAATACCGCCTTTTCTGCCCGTACTCAAACGGCGGAACCGGCAGGGTAACCTTCCCGCTGCTGACTTATGCTGAACTGTGCTTCTATCGCGCAGAGCTGGCCGCCCGCAGTATCGTTGGCGCACCCGGAGAAGCGGAAGGTTGGTATGAGAAAGGCGTGAAAGCGTCTATGGCTTACTACAGCCAGATGGCGAAAGACGCAGCTATTGTGGAATACAGTGAGGCTACCGACGCCGAAATCAATGCCGCCTACGATGCACCCAAAGTGAAGTGGAATGCAGCAACGGGCCTGGAGCAGATCGCTGTTCAATCCTACATCAACTTCTTCAAGCAGGCGAACGAAGGCTGGAGCGTTTACAAACGTACCGGATTCCCCAATCCGACATCCACCATCTTCCCCTGGGAACGTGTGATGGCAGACGGTGTCGAGCAGATCATGCCCCGCAGGGCGATCTTCAACATTCCTGTATCTACAGACCGTAACTACACCAATGCAAAAGCCGCCTTTGATGACATGGCGAAGGACGCTGACTTCGGTCAGGGCCCGACCGACATCTACGGTCGCGTATGGTGGGATAAAAAATAGTGGAGAATTTGCGGAAAAACTCCGGCTCCTGGCAGCCGGGGTTTTTCTTTTTCTTAAATTGAGAGAACATGAAATCCGTTTCTATCCTCTTTTTCGCACTGCTGTTGGGCACGTCTGTCTGTGCCGCCGATACGCTGCGCCTGCCCGCGCTGCGCCTCCGCGACGCACAGGGAGCGTTGCAGCGTATGCAGCCGGGGAACGGGGGGACGGTAGTGGTGTTGCTGGCGCCGGATTGCCCGCTTTGTAAAAATTACGCCCCAGCGCTCCGCGAGCTGCAACAGCAGTTGCCGGATGTGAAGATGTACGGAATTGTTCCCGGGAAAGCGTATACCCCCGCGATGGTGCAGGAATATGCCCGTCAATACGGGATTTCTTTTCCTTTGCTGCTCGACGATGAGCTTGCCGCCGCCAAAGCGTTGAAAGGGATCGCTACGCCGGAAGCCTTTTTCTTCTCTCAACGGGGCGCCCTCGTATACAGGGGGCTGATCGACGACCGGATGGCCGGTTTGGGGAAGAAGCGGCGCGTTGTGACGGAACGCTACCTCGAAAACGCGATCCTCCGCAACAGGGCAGGACTGGCCGTAACAAACAGCCGCACCGAGCCGATCGGGTGCCTCATCAATGATTATTAAGATTGCCGATATGTTTAGAAGCTGCGCCAGCGTCGTTTTCCTGTTCCTTGCATTCGCACGGCCCTCCGCCGCGCAGGAAGTAACTTTCAACCAGGACATCGCCCCCATCATCCACCGTAACTGCACGCCTTGCCACCGGCCAGGCGAAGCCGCGCCGTTCCCCCTCATCACTTATGAGGATGTGTCGCGCCGCGCATCTTTTGTGCGGGAAGTGGTGGAAAGCGGGTATATGCCGCCCTGGAAACCGGATGGCGCTTACCGCAGTTTTGCGCATGAAAGAAAATTAACCCCTGAAGAAATTTCCCTGATCGGGCGCTGGGCCGCGGCCAAAGCGCCGAAAGGGAAGGGTTCGGTGAAAGTGCCGGATTTTGTAAATGGCACACTTTATCACCGTAAGCCCGACCTCACGCTCAAAACCGAAAAGCCATTCCTCGTGAAAGGCGACAATGAAGAGCGGTTTATTGTATTCAAAATTCCTTTCGAACTCGCCGATTCCATGAATGTGGAAGCGATGGAGTTCGTTTCCAATAACAAAAAGGTCGTGCACCACGCCAATTTCGGATTTCATCCGGTGGAGGAAGACGTTGATATCCACGGTACGGCGCCGTATGTCGATCTTTCGGGAAGCGACCGCCGGCAATTCGACCAGTATCTTCCTTATAAAAAAAGCATGACGTATTACGGCGGATGGATACCCGGTACAACGGTAGAGTCCTATCCGGCCGGGATGGGCTGGGTAATGCCGAAGCGCGGGGTGATTTTGCTGACAGTACATTTTGCGCCGACAGGTAAGGATGAGGAAAGCATCACCGGGGTAAACCTGTTTTTCACGAAAAAGCCCATCGAACGGAAAGTGAAGCTGATCAGTATCGGGAGCGGCGGGATAGGGGAGCGCGACATCGATCCTTTTTTCATGATCCAGGCCGATACGGTTAAGACTTTTACGGTGAAGGTGGCGACGCCGGCAGATCAGAGCCTGCTGTACATCTGGCCGCACATGCACCTGTTGGGCAAGCGATTCAGGGCCTGGGCGGTAACGCCGCAGGGCGATACAGTGCGCCTGGTGGATATTCCTGAATGGGATTTCAAGTGGCAGGAGATTTACCGGTACAAGCAACTGGTGAAAGTGCCCAGGGGCTCGGTGCTCACGGTAGAAGGCACGTATGATAATACCAGCAAGAATCCGAATAATCCATTTAACCCGCCCCGGATGATATTTGCCGACGGCGATATGAAAACGACGCAGGAAATGATGACCCTGATCATGGTGTTTTTACCTTATCAACCCGGTGATGAGCAGTTAATCCTCGATTAGATGTTTGAACATATACTATTTTAATGCACGATGGTATTATTTTTACGATCGTGAACGTCTTGTTAACCGATTATCAAAAAAAGTTAATTTTTCTTTTGGATGTACGGCAACTTTAATTAAGTTGCATCCGTTCGTTTAATCGAATGCAAACTTGTGCGTGAAAATGATCAGTGCTCCCGGTGCCACAGGTTTTTTTATTGATGTTAGCTAAAACGTTTTATCAGTAAATGAAACCGAAAGGACTACACGAAGGGGAGAAGGGGATACAGCACAGGTTTTTACGGAACCAAATGCTTAAACGATTTATTAACAGTGAACAGGGTATAAAAAGCTGACTAACCAAATTTCCAGGAAGCCATCACCCTCCCATTTATTATCAGCCGCAGTAATCCGTATGTAGAACGGCCTCCACGCCGTATGGAATTGTATTGCCATGAATGAACGCAATGTCGTGTGCGCATACACGTTATGACTCCCGCATCGCTTCACTCTTGCCGATAATGGAATTGTATTGCCATGAATGAACGCAATGTCGTGTGCGCATACACGTTATAACTACCGCATCGCGTCGCTCTTGCCGATAAGGGATATGTATGTCTATTATTTTTTCATGTTTTCTCATTCACGTATCACAAATTAAAATCTAAGGAAGCTATGCGAAGAATTCTTCTGCTTGCCACGTTGCTGTTATGCTGCATCGCCCCACAAGCCTGGGCGCAGCACAAGAAAGCAGTATCCGGCTCCGTAAAAGATGCCGCCGGTACACCGCTCCCAGGTGTCACCATCCTGGAAAAAGGTACCTCCAACGGTACCGTAACCATGGGCGACGGAACCTTCAAAATCAGCGTCGATCCCTCTGCCACGCTGGTATTCACATTCATGGGATACTCCCAACAGGAAGTCCCCGCATCCGCCGCGTCTTTCAATATCGTGCTGAAAGATGACCAGCGGTCCCTCAACGAAGTAGTGGTAACCGCCATGGGCTTCAAGCGCGAACAGCGTAAACTCGGTTACGCCGTAACTGAGCTCAAAGGCGCCGAAATCGCGAAAACCAACTCCATTAACCCGGTTGCAGCCCTCCAGGGTAAAGTAGCCGGTGTGGACATCTCCGGCGCCGCCGGCGGCCCCCAGGCCGCCAACCGCATCGTGCTCCGCGGTGCGAAATCCCTCACCGGGAACGACCAGCCGATCTTCGTAGTCGACGGTACCATCTTTGAAAACGAAACATCCGACAATGCCGTGAACTTCGGTAACGCACTGAAGAACTTCAACCCGGATGATTTCGAATCCGTTACCGTACTGAAAGGCGCTGCCGCTACAGCTCTCTACGGCTCCCGCGCCATCAACGGCGCCGTGCTCATCACCACCAAGAAAGGCACGACCCGTAAAGGCATCGGTGTGGAAGTAAACCAGACGTACCAGATCGAAAGCGTATTCAAAACTCCCATCGCGCTGCAAAACAAATACGGCGCCGGCCAAAACCCCTTCTTCCGCCAGGAAGCAGGCGGCGTACAGGCCATCGACTGGATAGGCGGTTACAGCTTCGGCCCAGAAATGCTCGGCCAGAACGTAAAATTGCCTAACGGCGAATTCGCTCCCTTCAACGCCCAGCCCGACAACTGGATCAACACGTATCAAACCGGTAAGTATTCCAACACCAACGTGGCCGTTGAAGGCGGAAACGAGAAAGCCAATTTCCGTTTCTCTTACTCCCACCTCGACAACAACAGCGTGCAGCCGAACAACAGCTTCAAGCGCGACGTATTCTCCCTCAAATCTTCCGCCGTGGTATCAAAATACCTCAGCGTAGATGGGGGCGTTTCCTACACGGCGTCCAATACGCTGAATCCAAGCCGCCAGGGCGGTGATTACACCACCGAGAACATTGGCCGCAAATTTATTTACGTCTTCCCGCGTAACTATGATGTGAACTACTGGAGCTCCCGGTACAATGTACCTACCCTCGCAGGCCGCAACCTCATGGACGCACTGACCGAGTATCCGGGTATTGATTACTGGTATGCCCTGAACGAAGACCGCTGGAAACGGAAAGAAAGCCTGTTCATGGGTAACCTGAACTTCAACGTGACCGCTACCGATTGGATGAAATTTGTGCTCCGCGGTAACTTCAGCAATGAGCAAATGGCCGACGACCGCCGTCAGCTCGGCTGGGCAGCCAACTTCGGCGGCGACCGTGGTATGTTCGCCACCGCCGGACAGAACAGAACGCAGTATACCCTCACCGGTATCGCGATGTTCAATCCTAAAATCCAGAATAAAGACTGGGACCTCAACGTAAACGTGGGTACTGAAATGTGGAACTCGCAGATCGGCCACAGATGGAACATGAATACCGTGGGCGGCCTCCGCACACCGGCGCTTTATTCCATGAAAAACAGTGTGGGCACCCTCAATTCCGAATACTACCCGTTGCCCACAAAACGCATCAATTCCGTTTTCGCAGCGGCCAGCCTGGCGTACAAAAACGCCTGGTTCCTCGATGTGACCGCGCGTAATGACTGGTCCAGCGCCCTGACCTACCCTGATGGTTCCGGCACCAATTCCTACCTCTATCCTTCTGTGAGCGCGGCCTGGGAATTCACCGAAACCTTCAAGCAAAGCATGCCTTCCTGGATGACGTACGGTAAACTCCGCGCCAGTTATGCATACGTAGGGGGGACCTCGCCGCCTGGCAGAACAACACCGGTTACATCACCAGTGGCATCTGGAACGGCGCCGGACAGGCCAACATGCCGCTTAACGGCATCTACCAGCCCGAATTGCTGCCCAACATGAAGCTGCAGCCTTCCATGGCAGGTAACTTCGAGTTCGGTGCAGACGTCCGCTTCCTGAACAACCGTCTGGGTTTTGACGTGGCCGTGTACCAGGCAGATATCAAGAAACAGATCCTCCAGCTCGACGTGCCCTCCGAATCCGGTGTAGCGCGTAAGATCATCAACGCCGGCCACCTCCGCAACAGGGGTATCGAGTTCGCGATCAACGGCCGCCCTGTCGACGGTAAGGACTTCACCTGGGACGTTAACCTGAACGGCAGCCGCAACATCAACAAGATCATCGACCTGGACCCTTCCATCCGTACTTACCAGATGAACGAAGACCAGGGCGTGCACGCTATCGCTGAAGTAGGCAAAGCTTACGGTGAACTGGTGACCGATTACGGTTATGTGCGCGATCCCAAATCCGGATTGCCCATCATCAACACCAACGGTACTTCCTTCAAACGCGGTTATGCCAGCGTGGGTAACATTACCCCTGACCTGAACCTCGGTTTCAGCAATAGCTTTACGTATAAGAACTGGAGCCTCGGATTCCTGATCCAGGCGCGCATCGGCGGCGATATCTTCTCCGCTTCGCACCAGTATGGTACCGGTCGCGGTACGCTCGCCAGCACCCTGCCCGGCCGTGATGCCGCAAGCGGCGGTCTGGCATGGACGGATCTCGCGCCCGATGGCAGCGTCCGTCAGCGTAATGATGGGATGATTCCCGATGGCGTGTTTGAAAGCGGTACCAAGCGCGTAGTGAATGGCAATGAGGTTGACCTCAGCGGCATGACATACCCGGAGGCATACGATAAAGGTTATGTGTCCGCCATGAGCCCTTTGAACTATTATGGCATGATCGGCGATTGGGGTATCGGCATTCGCGAGGCTTCCGTATTTGATGCAACTTATGTGGCGCTGCGCGAAGTTTCTATTGGCTACAACATGCCTTCTTCCATCACCGAAAGACTGAAACTGAACAAGCTGCGCCTGATGCTGGTGGGCCGTAACCTCGGTTACCTCTTCAACAACCTGCCCGACGGCATCCATCCCGAAGGTATCCGTAACAACGCGACCTCCGCATTCTCCGAATACGGCGGTACGCCCTTCGTGCGCAACATGGCCCTCACCGTTCAAGTTGGTTTCTAACATCAAAAAAGAAAGATTATCATGAATGCAATGTATAAATTCGGAGTGGGCGCGCTGGCACTGGCAACTTTTGCCACCGCTTGTACCCGCGACTTTTCCGAGCTGAACACCAATCCGGAAATCGTTCAGAACATGAAACCGGAGCAACTGATTACCCAGTCGCAGAAAACGATGGTAGACCGCGACTTCGAGTGGTTTTACGACAACTATTCTTACATCATGCCCTGGATGCAGTTTACCGTCGCTTACCCGAACGGTAACCCTGAGTCCATATTCAATCTTGTGAGCAATGTGAACGGCTGGTACAGCGCGTTTTACACCGACTTCGGCCGCAACCTGGCAGATATCGAGCGCCAGGTGGCAGCCATGGGCGGTGAGGAAAGGGCCCGCTACGCGCATATCGCCGCAATCGCGACTGTACACAAAGTATGGGGTGCCTGGCGCGCGACCGACGTGAACGGCAGCATCCCTTATTCCGAAGCGCTGAAAGCCCGCACCGAAGAGAACTTCACACCGAAATACGACACCCAGGCCGATCTGTACACGCAGTTCGATGCGCAGCTGAAAGGCGCCATTACCGCGCTGACGACACCTGCGGCCGGACAAGTCACTTTTGGAACCTCCGACGTATTCTACGGCGGCGACGCGGCGAAATGGGCGAAAGCAGCCAATGTACTGCGCCTCAAAATCGCCATGCGCCTCATCAAGCGCGACCAGGAGAAGACCCGCGCCATCGTGGCGGAAGTGCTCGCCAGCCCGGCCGGCCTCTTCACCGGTATCACGGAGGAATGGAAATTCATTTCCGGTACCAATAACTTCGCCCGCGGCGGCAACTGGGCAGCGCAAGGCTTCGCCAACCGGGGCGGCAAGGCGGTCATCGACTACCTGTATGCCAACAACGACCCGCGCCTGGAGCTGTTCTTCAAGAAAAATGCCTTTGACCAGACCGCTTTCAACCGGCTGAAAGCAGGCGGCGCATTCCCTGCTTCCGCTACCTGGAATCCCCGTCAATACGTGGGTATGCCTGCTTCTCCCGATGCGGCGAAAGCGGTGGAAAACAGCCGGCTGTTTGGTGTGAAGAGCTTCCAGATTACAGAAAACGGCAATACCGTGACGGTGAACTACGATACCCTCTCCACTTACCAGAACCGCCTGTTCGACCTCGCGGCCGACGGCGGAGCAGAGGCACGCTACACCCAGCCTTTCGCCTCTTATGCGGAAATGTGCTTCCTGATCTCCGAGCTGGCCGTTCGCGGTCTGTCGACCGAGGATGCGCAGGAATGGTACGTGAAAGGCGTGAAAGCGTCTGTCCGTTCCTACGAGCAAATGGGTAAGGATGCGGCCATCGTTGACTTCGCGGCGATCCCCGAAGCGGATATCGACGCATACCTCGCCAACCCGAATGTAGCGTTTACCGGTACTACCGACGTGCTGCTCGAGAAGATCGGCATCCAGCAATACCTGAACCACTTTAAGCAGCCGTGGGAAGCCTGGGCTTCCTGGAAGCGCCTGGGTTATCCCAAAGTAGGCGGCATCCTGAACCGCGAAGCTTTCGTGACGAATGGTGTTGTCCGCGAAACCCCGCGCCGCTGGGCCCTCCCGGTTCCGCAGCAACTCAACCGCCCGAACTGGAGCGCAGCCGTATCAGAGATGATGTCCGGCGGCGAGTATGGTTCCGCGCCGGAAGAGATCACAGGCCGCGTTTGGTGGGATAAAAAATAACCACAGTTAAGCGTGATCAATAACGAAAAACCTCCGGTCGTTTGACCGGAGGTTTTTTATGCTTGTCGGATAAAAAGATTATTGAATCATATCCTTGATCTCGCTTAGTTTCATCAATGCCTGCACGGGCGTGAGGCGGTTGATGTCCATGTCGTTGAGCTTTTCACGGATGGCCTTGAACGTATCGCTGTGCGTGTCGAAAATGCTGAGCTGCATCTTCTGCACCGGCGCGGCGATCTGTTCCATGGGCGCTTCGATGTGCTGGCTTTCCAGCTGGGAAAGGATTTCGTTGGCGCGCTTGATGAGCTGCGGCGGCATCCCCGCGATCTTTGCCACGTGGATACCGAAGCTATGACGGCTGCCGCCAGGCGCCAGTTTCCGGAGGAAAATGATCTTGTTGCCCACTTCCTTGTTGGTGATGTGGAAGTTCTTCACGCGGGAATGCGTGTTCTCCAGCTCGTTCAGTTCGTGATAGTGCGTGGCGAAAAGGGTTTTGGGACGGTGCTCCGTCATATCGTGCAGGTACTCCACGATGCTCCATGCGATGGAGATGCCATCATACGTGCTGGTGCCCCGGCCGATTTCGTCGAGGATAATGAGGCTGCGCGGGGAGATGTTGTTGATGATGCTCGCAGTTTCGTTCATCTCTACCATGAACGTCGATTCGCCGCCGCTGAGGTTGTCGCTGGCGCCCACACGGGTGAAAATCTTGTCGGTAAGCCCAATCTCCGCCGCCGTGGCCGGCACAAAGCTGCCCATATGCGCCATGAGCGTGATGAGCGCCGTTTGCCGCAACAGCGCCGATTTACCCGACATGTTGGGCCCCGTGAGGATAATCACCTGCTGCTGCTCGTGATCCAGCAGGATATCGTTGTGGACGTAACTTTCCCCGGGAGGCAACCCCTGTTCGATCACAGGGTGACGGCCTTCGGTGATGTTGATATGATAGTTGTCGTTCACCACCGGCCGGCGATATTTGTATTGCACGGCGTTATAGGCGTAGCATAACAGGCAGTCGAGGCGGGCGAGGGCCTGCGCATTGCGCTGCACCGGCAGGATGTACTCCTGCAAAGCCAGGATCAACGCATCGTATAACTGAATCTCCAGCGCCATGATTTTATCTTCGGCGCCTACGATTTTCTCTTCGTATTCCTTCAGTTCCGGCGTGATGTAGCGCTCGGCGTTGGCGAGCGTCTGCTTGCGGATCCAGGTGTCGGGTACCTTGTTTTTGTGCGTGTTGGTCACTTCGAGATAGTAGCCAAACACGTTATTGAACGCCACTTTCAGCGAAGGTATGCCCGTGGCTTCCGATTCCTGCTGCTGGATGCGGAGCAGGTATTCCTTGCCGCTGGAAGCAATCGCGCGGAGGTCGTCCAGTGTTTTGTCGACCCCTTCCCTGATCACGCCGCCTTTGTTGGCGAGCACGGGCGGATTGTCGGATATTTCAACCAGGATCTTGTCCAGGATAGGCCTGCAGGGATCGAGCTGCTCCTGGAGCTGGCGCAGCAGCGGGTCCTGGATGTCGCTCAGCAGGGCGGCCACATCTTCCACTTCTTTCAGCGCCCTGGCCAGCTGCATCACTTCGCGGGGATTGATTTTGCGGAGCGGGATTTTGGACACCAGCCTTTCCAGGTCGCCCACATTGCGGAGGTGCTGTTGCAGTTTATGCGTCAGTTCGGTTTCGCGGATGAGGGTTTCCACGGCGTCGAGCCGCTCATTGATTTTTTGGATATCGCGGAGCGGGAACACGATCCAGCGCTTCAGGAGCCGCGCGCCCATGGGGGTGAGCGTGTGGTCGAGGGTGCCGATGAGCGACTTGCCCTGCTCCACGGTGCTTTGCAGCAGCTCCAGGTTGCGGATGGTGAACCGGTCCATCCACAGGAAATCGTCCTGATCGATGCGTTGCAGGCTGGTGATATGTTGCAGGTTGGGATGTTCCGTGTCCTTGAGATAATGCATGGTGGCGCCTGCGGCGATGATCGCTTCATTCATCTCTTCCACCCCGAACCCTTTCAGGTTATGTGTTTCGAAATGTTTGAGCAGGATTTCGCGGGCGTAGGTGCCGGTAAAAATCCATTCGTCGAGATTATAGGTATAAAACCTCGACCCGAACGTTTGCCGGAAATGCTTTTGCTGCTGCCGTGCGAAAATGACTTCGGCGGGGCGGAATGATTGCAGCAGTTTGTCGATATATTCGAGGCTGCCTTGCGCAATGTAGAACTCGCCGGTGGAGATGTCCAGGAAGGCCACGCCGGTCACGTCTCCCCCGAAATGTACGGCGGCGAGGAAGTTGTTCTGGCTGTTTTCGAGGATTTTATCGTTGACGGCCACGCCGGGCGTAACCATTTCGGTAACTCCGCGTTTCACGATGCCTTTTACCATTTTGGGGTCTTCCAGCTGGTCGCACACGGCCACACGGTGGCCGGCTTTAACCAGTTTGTGGAGGTAGGTGTCCAGCGAGTGGTGCGGGAAACCGGCAAGGTCCACAAACGAAGCGGAGCCGTTGGCTCTTTTCGTGAGTACGATACCGAGGACTTTGGACGCGATGACCGCATCCTCATTGAACGTTTCATAAAAATCTCCTACCCTGAACAGCAGCACGGCATCCGGGTACCGGGCTTTGATGGCCTTGTGTTGCTGCATCAGGGGCGTTTCTTCCGTTTTGCTTTTAGCCATGCGGCAAATATAGGGCGCTAAGGGCTAAGGCGGATGGGCGGTGGAAAAAATGAGGGCAATATATCCCCTTGTGGTATCTTTGCGCCATGCGGAAGTTACAAATGGATGAACTGGGCCGGAAATCGGTGGCGGAATTCAAGGCGGCGGATAAGACGCCGCTGGTGGTGGTGCTCGACAACGTCCGCAGCATGCATAATGTGGGGTCTGTGTTCCGCACGGCGGATGCTTTCCTGCTCCAGGGGATCGTGCTGTGCGGTTATACGCCGGTACCCCCGCACCGCGATATCCAGAAAACCGCCCTGGGCGCTACTGATACGGTGGAATGGCAATATTTTCCGACCACCGTGGAGGCTGTGGAAGCGCTCCGTGCCGAGGGTTTCGCCATTGTCGCCATCGAGCAGGCCGCTACCAGTGTGATGCTCAACGATTTTGTGCCAGGAGATCGCCCGCTGGCGCTGGTTTTCGGCAACGAAGTATCCGGGGTGGACCCGACCGTGATGCAACTGGCCGACGGGTGCATCGAAATACCCCAGCTGGGGATGAAACATTCCCTCAATATCTCCGTGAGCACGGGGATCGTGATCTGGGACCTTTTCTGTAAACTGACCAAAGCAAAATAGACATGGCATCAGACACTATCCGGAATTACCTGTCGCTCGTTAAATTCAGCCACACCATTTTCGCCATGCCGTTCGCGTTGACCGGTTTCTTTTTGGCGGTTACCTGGGCGGGGAGCCCTTCAGTCTGAAGTTGTTCCTGCTCGTGGTGCTCTGCATGGTGTTTGCCCGGAGCGCCGCCATGGCGTTCAACCGCTGGCTGGATGCGGAGATCGACCGGCGCAACCCGCGTACGGCGAAGCGCGAGATCCCGGCGGGAATCATCAGCGCCAGCAATGCACTGTACTTCGTGATCGGCAACGTGGTTTTGTTTATGGGGACCACCTGGTTCATCAACCCGCTTTGCTTTTTCCTTTCGCCCGTGGCCATCATCGTGGTGCTGGGATATAGTTATACGAAACGTTTCACCGCCTTGTGCCACCTGGTGCTGGGAGTGGGGCTGTCGCTCGCGCCGATCGGGGCTTTTCTCGCGGTGACGGGTTATTTCAGCCTGCTGCCGGTGCTCCTGAGCGTGATGGTGCTGTGCTGGGTGAGCGGTTTTGATATTATATATAGTCTGCAGGACGAAGATTTCGACCGTTCGCAGCAACTGCATAGCATTCCGGCCAGGCTGGGCAAGGTGGGGGCCCTCCGTTTTTCGGAGGTGTTGCACATCGTGGCGGCGGGACTGGCCGTGGCGATAGGGCTCATGGGTGGTTTCCACTGGGTGTACTGGATCGGGGCGGCCTTATTTATCGGCATGCTGATCGCGCAACACCGCCTGGTGAAGCCCAACGACCTCTCCCGCGTAAACATCGCGTTCATGACCACCAATGGCATCGCCAGCGTGGTGTATGCCGTATTCGCCATTGCAGACATGTTCATTTTCAAATCCTGACGAATGCCGAGAATAATGGCCATTGATTATGGCAAGAAGCGCACGGGGCTGGCGGTAACAGATCCTTTAAAGATGATCGCCAGCGGGCTGGGAACCGTTCCCTCGCACGAACTGATCCCATATTTGAAGAAATATTTCGCGGCGGAAGCGGTGGAGCTTGTCCTCATCGGCATGCCCCGCAACCTCGACGGCTCGGCAACTGACGCAACGGCCCTGGTGCAAGAGTGCATCCGCATCCTCGCCAAACACTTTCCCGATATGCCGGTGAAGCAGGTGGATGAGCGTTTTACCTCGAAAATGGCCTTCCAGAGTATGCTCGACAGCGGGATGAAGAAGAAGGACCGCCAGCAGAAAGGGCTGGTCGACGAAATCAGCGCCACCATCCTTTTGCAGGAGTACCTGCAGTACAACGGCTGACGGCTGGCAGGAATTTCGTAAATTTGCATTTTCCAACAGATTACATTTAACAATGATATTACCAATCGTAGCCTATGGAGCCGCAGTGCTCCGGGAGGTTTGTCCGGACATCACGCCTGATTACCCGAACCTGAAACAGCTGATCGATAACATGTGGGAAACCATGTATGCCTCCAACGGGGTAGGGCTCGCTGCGCCGCAGATCAACAGGCCTATCCGCCTGTTTGTGGTAGACAGCCGGCAGATTATCGACAATCTGGAAGAAGGGGAGAAGAACGAATTTCCCGGCGATGAAGGCATTAAGCAGGTGTTCATCAACGCGCATATCGTTGATACCGATGGCGACGATTGGGCGTATAACGAAGGCTGCCTCAGCATTCCGAAAGTGCGGGAAGATGTGTACCGGCCGGAGAAAGTAACGCTGCGGTATGTTGATGAAAACTTCCAGCCGCAGGAGCAAACGTTTCATGGCGTTACCGCCCGCGTAATCTTCCACGAATACGATCATATCGAAGGCAAGCTGTTTATCGATTACCTCAAGCCGCTGAAAAAGCGCCTCATCAAAAGCCGCCTCGACGATATTTCGAAAGGCAAGATCCGGGTGGATTATAAGATGATTTTCCCGAAATGATATTTTCCGGTAGCGGCGGTAAAACCGGGCATTAAATAAAATATTTATGCCGATTTAATTGATATTGTAATATTTTTTATTATTTTCGAGCCACTATTTCCGAATCCAACACTTGGGAACTTCTAATACATATACCGAAATCGAACTGGTGCAGGGCCTCCGCGCGCGGGACCAGCAGATATTCGGATACCTGTACGATCACTATTCACCTGCGCTTTACGGCGTAGTGTTGAAAGTGCTCAATGATGAAAATACTGCCAGTGATGTGTTGCAGGAAGTGTTTTTAAAAATCTGGCGGGGGATAGAAAAATATGACACAGAGAAAGGGCGTCTTTTCACATGGATGCTCAATATCGCCCGCAATACTGCCATAGACACACTCCGTTCCAAAGCCCACAAGCTCGATCAAAAAATCCATGAACTTAGCAACGACGTATATCTACAAACAAGTCAGCTAACGGTTCATCCCTCCGTGGATCATCTTGGCCTCACCAAGGTGTTGGAAAAGCTGAGTAAAGAACAGCGGACGATTATTGATCTTGCCTACTATAAGGGGTGCACCCAGGAAGAAATCGCCAGATTGCTGGATATTCCTTTGGGAACGGTCAAAACCAGAATGCGCAACGCCATTATCCAGTTGCGTAATGTTTTAAAACAGATGTAATCAGTAAATAGCAAAGTGGACGTTCAACGTTACATATCATCCGGGATTATCGAAAGCTACATTGCCGGGCTTGCGACCGAACTTGAAGTTCGGGAACTGCACAGCGCCATGGAGCAGTCGCCGGAGCTGAAAACCGCGGTAGACGCGGCTCAGCTCGATATGGAACGTTATATCCAGATGCAAAGCCAGCCGCCTCCGGCCAGTATAAAAGACAAACTGTTTTTACTGGTCAACAACGACCAGTCCGCCGAAATGGCCGATGTTACCGCCGCAGGCGCCGTACCGGCCTATGAAGCGGAAGTCCCCCGGGAGCGCAAGCCCCTCACCCTCGTTCATCCCGCCTGGAGAGTAATGGCCGTGGCCGCACTCGCAGGTGTCATCGGACTGGGTTACTACATCTACCAGCAAGGCCAGGCCGATAGTGAGTGGAAAGTGAAGTATGAGGCCCTCGTCAGCGAAAAGGAAACCATGCTGGCTGAACAAAAAGTCTTCCAGACCCGGATGCAGGAAAGTGAATCCATGCTCACCACCATCCGCAACATGAAAACGGTGAATATGTACACCGTAACCACCGCCAGGCCCGGCCTGCTCGGTACCGTGTACTGGAATCCCAAATCCCAGGAAGTCCTCCTCACCATTCACAACCTCCCTGAACCCGCCGCCGACCAGCAATACCAGCTGTGGAGCATCGTCAACGGCAAACCCGTAGACGCAGGCGTATTCGACATGAGCACCGCCACCGCCGGCTTCCAGAAAATGAAAGCTGTTCCCGGCGCGCAAATGTTCGCCGTCACCCTCGAAAAGAAAGGCGGATCGCCCACACCCACCCTCTCCGCCATGTACCTCGCCGGCAAAGTAGCCGGTTGATCCGCACCCTCAGGCCCGATTCTTGCACGCGCCTGCACGGAAATACTTACTTTTGAGCAATGCGAAAATTTCTCCTGATCTTACTCGCCATCCCGGCCATATCCGCCTCCGCACAGGATACCGCACGATATAAAGGCATGACCGTCAACCTCGACGAACATGTGGTGAAAGCCAAACGCATAGGGTTCGACGTAAACGGTTTCATCCGCCGCGTGGAAGAAGACACCACTTTCTACCGCGCATTCAAAAACCTTCGCATCGTAGGATTCACCGCAGACAACGACATCCGCATCACCGATAAAAAAGGCGGCAAAACCATCGCATCCCTGCTGTCGCGCACCCGGCAACATATGCAGAACGGCTGCCGCAGCATGACCGTCCTCGAAGAAAAAACGACCGGCAACTTCTACGACCGCAAAAAAGATTACAATTACTACACCGCAGAACTATACGCCAATCTCTTTTTCACGAAAGGCACCGTATGCGGAGACGATAGCGGCCCCGCCAAAGGCAGCCTCGCCCGTCACCGCTCGCAACTCAAACAACTCATCTTCAACCCCGGCAAACCTATTTCCGGTGTTCCCGTTGTCGGCAGCAAAGTTGCCGTGTTCGACCGGAACCTGATGAAATACTACGATTTCAGCGTCACTTCCGGCACGTTCGCGGGCGTAGATTGTTATGTTTTCGGCGCCGTCATGAAGAAAAACCTCAACGCCATCGACCGTGCCGAAATCGTGTACGACGAGCTGATCACCTGGTTCAATAAGGAAACCATGGAAATTGTGGGCCGCCGGTATTCGCTGTCGTACAAAACCCTCATTTTCGACTTCAACGTGAAGATGAACGTGCAGATGACCAAGCTCGGCGACCTCCTCCTGCCCGCCCTCATCACGTACGACGGCACCTGGAACGTGCCCTTCAAAAAACGCGAAACGGCCGTGTTCACCGCCCGCTTTTCCGACTTCAAAAACTAACGCGCTTTATACATCGAAAAGCCCCGCGAATGTTCGCGGGGCTTTTCGATGTATGTGTTTGGACCGTTAGCGGATCAGCGTAATGGTCCCCGTTTTCCGGTAATATTTCAGGTTCGACAGGTCTACATATTCCGCCACCCAAACGTAAGTGCCGATGGAAGCCGGTTTGCCGTTGACTTGCCCCGTCCAGGCCACTTGCGGATCGGAGGTGTGGAAGATGAAATTGCCTACACGGTTGTAAATACTGAGTTTGTAATTGCCGATGTTGCACCGGTATTTTGGCCGGAAGTAGTCGTTGTAACCATCGCCGTTGGGAGAAAAGCCGGTGGGGAAATACATTTCGCAGTCACAGGGAGTGAACGATACGCGGATGGAATCCACGGAGCGGTTGCAGACGTTTTCCGCCACCACGGCGTACCAGCCGCGTTGCGTTACAGGGAAAACGTTGACGGAAGAGCTGTCTTGCCATTTGTACTGCATGCCGGCGTTCATGGGCCGCAGCATGAGGGTTTCGCCGGTGCACATCACGGTATCTTCGCCGAGGTACACCCGCACCGAATCCTGGAAATTGACGCGGATGGTATCTGTTTCCACGCAACGGCCGATCTGTACGCGAACGCTGTAGTAGCCGGTGGAATCCACGTAATAGGTGGCCTGGTCGGAGCCATCCTGCCAGCGGTAGATACCCGTGCCATGATCGGCTGAGAGCACCAGGAAGCTACCCTGGCAAAGGGTGGTATCGTTGCCGAGGCTGAAATCCCGCAGGCGGCTGTAGCGCACTTCGATCGTGTCTACCACGGAGCAGATGTTATTGATGTTCACGAACACGGAGTAAGTGCCGTTGTTGCGGACGTTGATGCGGGAATTGATGGAGCCGGTGTTCCACTGGTATCCCGTGGCGCCGGCGGTAGCGGCGTCGAGGATCACGGATTCGCCCGGGCAAAGCAGCGTATCGTTGCCGAGGTTGAAAGGGTGGGGAGGGCCGGTGAAATTGATGGTGACCTGGTCGGTGTAGTCGCCGCAACCTTCCACCGTGGCCACCACAGAGTAAGTGCCCCCCGCGCCGGAAGCCACGATAGTCGGCGAGGTTTCGCCGGTGCTCCAAACGTAGGTGGCGTTTTGCGCCGTAGCGTCGAGCGTGAGGAGCTCACCGGTACAGAGGGTCCGGTCGGGCCCCAGGTCCAGGTCAGGAATGGGCGAGGTGAACAGGTTGACCGAATCGATCTCCCGGCAACCGTTGATGGCTACATGGTAAGTTGCCATTTCGGTGGCGGTGAAGGTATTGGTTCCATCTACCGTATCCTCGAGGTAGTACCAGGTGTAAGTGGCACCAGGTATGGCAGGAGCGGTGAGGGTGAGAGCGGCGTTTTCGCAGATTGTGATGTTCTGCGGCCCCAGGTCGATGTTCTGCCGGGGAACGATGGTGATGGCCTGCGTCGTGATGTCTTCCACGCCGTTGCGGTAAGCTTTGAGCGTTACCGTGTAGGTGCCGGGAAGGGCGTATAGGTGCCGCGCGTCCGTGATGCGGCTGCTGGAGTCTTCCGGGCGGAGGGGCGGGCTCACAAAATACCATTTCACGGAATCGATCCCGGCGGTATCGTCGGTGATGATGAAAGTAACACTATCGTTGAGGCAGGTAGTATTCCAGGTAAAGTTGGTGAGACGGGGCTTCGCGGCGGCGGAAAAAGATACTGCCACCAGGAAAAAGATCAGGAAGATATGGTGTGTCCTGAAACGGCTGAACATAGGAACCATGACACCGCTAAATTAGCGGAATTTCTGATATGTAGATTGTTTTTAATAAAATAATTGGAATGTGTTTGATGGCTGAATTATTAAGATGGTTGTATCAGGAAGGGCACCCTCGGCACCATGTAATTCAATGCGGCCGTTGTGCCGCAGGTAACGTCGAGGGTGATCCCGGTGATTTTAGCTGCATGGTCAGACGCGAGGAATACCGCCGCCTGCG
This sequence comes from Chitinophaga pollutisoli, assembly GCF_038396755.1. Classification (NCBI taxonomy): domain Bacteria; kingdom Pseudomonadati; phylum Bacteroidota; class Chitinophagia; order Chitinophagales; family Chitinophagaceae; genus Chitinophaga; species Chitinophaga pollutisoli. The sequence goes on from NZ_CP149822.1 coordinate 4,625,214, forward strand.
CGATATCGTTCATCATCGGCATTTGCTTGAGCATGGTATCCGCTTCCAGTTTATCCATAAAACCTTTTACTTCGGCGCCCCCGTTTTCGAGCGCTTCGCGAAACACACGTGAATCGGGCGACCCGCCGGACCGGATGTTCACCACCCTTACTCCATGCGCGCCCACTTCGGAAGCGAGGTTCCTCGCCAGGCTTTCCACCGCGCAACAAGCCGGCCCAAAGCCCCCCACATGCGGATAACCGATGCCTCCCGGTGTGGCCGTCAACGTGAGTATCACACCTGATTGCTGCCGCATCATCACCCGCGCTGCAGCGGTGCTGGTCAGAAATTCAGTCTCCATCGCCCGTCGCACCGGCCGCAGGAAATCTTCCGCCGACATGGCGGTGAGCGGCTGATCCTGACGGTCTTCCCAACCGATGGCGTTAAACGAAATATCCACTTTCCCCACTTCTTCCAGGTGCCTGCCGATCGCCCCGGCATCCAACGCATCCACGATGGCTGTATGGCACTGGTGCCCGGCTTTCCGGATGGCTTCCGCCGTCTGGTTGACCGACGCGGCATTCCTGCCGGTTAGGTGTACGAAAGCGCCCTCACGCGCAAACGCCTGCGCGATCGCCCCGCCCAGCGAGCCTCCGGCGCCATATATCACGGCGGTTTTTCCTGATAATAGCATATGCTTAGATTTTTATGCAACTTATCCAATTCCGGAAACATTACCGGCGTGCTTATTAGCCAATTAAAGGGGGGATTTGAGACACGGCCGGTCGCCCCCGCGACTGCAGGCCGTGTGCACTATTCGGCCATTTTGTAATTGGCGTGAATTTCACGATCTGGAACGCGGGCGCCGCTTACCGGTTTATGAAGGGGAAGAACCTGGAATTATCGCTTTCCGCGCTGGACCTGCTCCATCAGAATACGAGCATCGTCAATCAGGCTAATAACAACACCCTCTCCCAGACACGCAACAACGTGCTCGAACAATATTTCATGTTTACGGTGAGCTGGTTCCCCCGGAAGTTCGGTCCTGCGGGAAAATAATCAGTCTTCGGGATTGCGGCGGTATCTCCGCCATTTCTCCAGTACGCCGCTGAAGTCCGCTGGCATGGGGGCTTCGAATTGTATGAGCTTGCGGGTGCGCGGGTGGATGAACCCGAGCGTTTGCGCGTGCAGCGCGTGGCGCGGCATAATCTCGAAGCAGTTGTCCACGAATTGTTTGTATTTGGCGAACACGGTGCCTTTCACGATGCGGTCGCCGCCGTAGGTATCGTCGTTGAAGAGCGGATGCCCGGTATGTTGCATGTGTACCCTGATCTGGTGCGTGCGGCCGGTTTCCAGCTTGCAGGCGATGAGGGTCACGTAATTATGGCGCTCCAGCACTTCGTAATGGGTGATGGCTTCCTTGCCGTATTCTCCGTCGGGATAAGCGTCCATAATTTTACGGAAACGCTGGTGGCGTCCCACATGCGCCACCACAGTGCCCGCGTCTTCCTCGAAATCGCCCCAAACGAGGGCGATGTAACGGCGCTCCACGGTGTGGTCGAAGAACTGTTTGGCGAGGTCGCTCATGGCCTTGTCCGACTTGGCGACCACCAGCAGGCCGCTCGTATTCTTGTCGATACGGTGCACAAGGCCGAACCGGGGGATCTCGGGCTCGATGGCCGAACGGTCGTTCTCGTCGCCCAGGTACCAGGCCAGCGCATTCACCAGCGTACCGGAATAGTTCCCGCAGCCGGGGTGCACCACCATCCCGGCGGGCTTATTCACCACCATCACGTCATCGTCTTCATACACAATGTCCAGCGGGATGTTTTCAGGCTTTATTTCGGTGGATTCGGGGTTTTTGGTGGAATAAACGATGAGCCTGTCGAGCGGGCGGACCTTATAATTCGCCTTTACGGGCTTGTCGTTCACGAGCACCATGCCTTTCTCGATAGACTGCTGCACCTTGTTGCGGGTAGCGCCTTCGATACGGGCCTGGATGAACTTGTCGATGCGCAGGGGCTCCTGGCCCTTGTCTACCACAAGGTTCACACGTTCGTATATCTCTTCGCTTCCATCCCCGTTTTCCAGTTCGTCTTCCAGTTCCGGCATGTGATCGGTCATTGGTGAAAATTTTTGCAAAGATACTTTAAGTTATCTTTGCAGGCGATGAAACAGCAGATAATCGTGAATGATCTCGGGCGGATCCCTTACCGCGACGCCTGGGACCTGCAGGAGAAGCTCCTCCGGGAAGGTACCGACGCCAAAGCCGCCGCGCGCGAGGCCGGGGCGGGAACTATCCCTCAAACCCGCCACCACCTGCTGTTTTGTGAGCATCCACCCGTCTATACCCTAGGCAAAAGCGGGGATATGGACCACCTCCTGGTGAGCGACGCCGACCTGGCGGCTAAAGGCATCCAGTTCGTCCAGACCAACCGCGGGGGCGACATCACTTTTCACGGGGAGGGTCAGATCGTGGGCTATCCCATCCTCGACCTCGAACGTTTCTACACCGATATCGGCCGCTACCTTCGGAACCTGGAAGAAGTCATCATCCGGACAATAGGGGAATATGGCCTGGCAGGAGAGCGCTCCAAGGGGGAAACCGGCGTTTGGCTCGATCCCTCCATTCCTGGCCGCGCCCGGAAAATCTGCGCCATGGGCGTGCGTTGCAGCCGCTGGGTCACCATGCATGGCTTCGCGCTGAACGTCAATACCGACCTTTCTTACTTCAATAACATCGTGCCCTGCGGTATTCAGGACAAATCGGTGACTTCCCTGCAAAAAGAAACCGGGCGCACACTGCCGGAGGAGGAAGTGCGGGCCCGGATCGTACACCATTTCTCTGAAATCTTCGACGCCGAAATGGTAAGAGGCGCCTTATTCCCGGCGGGAGCTGATATTTAACGGTAGCTCAGCGGGATGTAAAGATTCCATTTCTCCAGCAGCTTGCCGTTCTCGAAAACCTCGAAATCAAACCAGCCGGCATGCATGAAAATCGCTTTCTCCAGGATGAGGAAAGGCTCCGCTACATGTTCCACCTCGAAGAGTAACTGCCCGGTTGCCTCGTAAAACTTCACGGAATATTTCTTCTGCAATGCCATCGGCAGCTTGATATTCACGTTCCCGTCTGCGGTTGTGTATATGTAGTTGGATGGTTTCCAGGGAATAACCTGCTTTTCGCCCTCGGCGTTGGTGGTCGTCATCGTCGGGATGTCGGAGGCGCCGAGCTTGGTGTCTCCCGCGATGGTGGAATCAGCCGTAGCCAGCACTACTTTGGTATGCATGTAGGTATTGTTCTTGAAAAGAATGAATAACCGGTAATAATTCTTGCCGGGAAGCGGCTTGTTATCGAGGTAGGCGTTCCGTTGCGAAGTGGGATTGGTCGCATACCCGATGGTGGTAAAGTTCAGCACGCTGTCGAGCGAACGCTGCACACCGATCTGAACGGCATTGGGAAAGCCGGAAATCCAGTCCAGCTGGATTTTCCCTGTTTTGATCAATGCCGAAAACTCCGGCAATACGGGCGGCACGAATTCCTGCGCCTTTACGCGGGAAAAGGTGGCCGTTACGAACATCAACACAATTAAACATCTAACCGTCTGCTTCATACAGTACATACTTGTCTGGTCTTCTTAAGTTGGCAAATTTAGGATCTGAAGGTCAAATATACGCTGCCGGTGCGTAAAAGCCTACCCGCATCCAGAACCTTGCCAGTATCCGTGACAGGGTTGTTAAAAATGTAAAGTTTCTGGTGGAAGGGAGGCGTTTCCCTGCAGCCCGCCCGTATGGATGAGCAGGATGTTGCTGCCTGCCGGGAAGCGGTCTTCGCCGGCCATTTTGCGGAACGCGAGCACGAGCTTGCCGGTGTAGACCCGGTCGGTGGGGGTACCGGTTTGCGCGTAAAAGTCATTCATCTCCGCGATCAGCGCCGGGGAGATCTTTGCGAAGCCGCCTTCATGGTAATCGTGCAGTATCCCCCAGTTCCCGCGATCCTCTTCCAACAATCCCCGCACTTCATCTTCCACGGAAATGGCCCCCTTCAGCGCCGAAATCCCCAGGAACTGCGCCTGGATCCCCCGTTTCCCCGCGCCATTGACGAGACCGGCCAGCGTAGTGCCCGTGCCCGTGGCGCAGAGAATATGTGTAAAGGGGGTGAAATCCCCCAAATCCAATATCTCTTCACATCCCGCCGCACCTTCCGCATTGCCGCCCCCTTCCGGGATAATATACGCCCCGTCCGTAACTGTCCGCAATTCCTCCGGAATTTTACCCTTCTTTGCCTTATCGTAGGCCTCACGGGAAACATGCACGATCCGCATGCCCAGGGCCGCCGCGTCCGTCAATGTCTGCGAGGGTTCCGGCGGCGCTTCCCCGCGCACGATTCCCGTCACTGGTGCGCCCTGCAACTTGCAGGCCGCCGCTGTGGCATGCAGGTGGTTCGACCACGGGCCCCCGAACGTTACCACGGGCAAACCGCCCGCCGCTTCGAGATTGCGCTTCAGCTTAAACCATTTGTTGCCCTGCACCAGCGGATGGATTTGGTCCAAACGCAACATGGCTGCCCGGATGTTCCCAGGCAGCCATGTTGTATGAAAATTTTGCAGTAAGTCTTTAGTGGAAAAGCGCATTCCGCAAGTTAAGGCTTTGTTTGCCTTTCACGCCGATATTGATTTTCAGCATGTCGCCGCCGCCCGCGTCGAAGTATTGCACTTTAATGCGGTGGTAGCCTCTGCGCAGGGGTACGATACCCGTTTGCGTGGTGGGCGCGTGCTCGCCGTCGTTCTGCACGATCTCCTCGCCGTCGATGCTTACGATGGAGCCGTCGTCGGATGTGGATGCGATCTCGTACAGTCCGTCTTCGTCCACTTTCACATATCCTTCGAATATGGCGCCGAACGCGGGATGCCGCTGGAAAGCGCGGATCGAGAAGTCGTTCATCACGCCGCTGGTATCTGCCGTGCCGCTCACTTTCGCCGCGGCGGTGAAGGTTTTGAAATACCCCTGGAATTTAATCCCTTTTCCGGCCGGCGTTACGCTCACCGCGGGTTTGTACGACTTGCGGGTGTATGTGTTGCTGTACACCCCGCTGCTGCGGCCGGATTCGGGGAGCGTTACGATGTATTTGAGCGTAATGGTCTCGTCGCGTTTCGGTGCGATAATGATCGGCGCGCCGGCTACCGGGCTTTTTACTGTCGGTTCCGATCCGTCGAGCGTGTAATGAATTGCCGCACCGGCCATGGGCGGCTCGAGTTTCACCACCGAACGCTGCGCGGCGTTCTGGATCGTTGAAGCGCCCACGCCTTCGCCGCCGCCGCCGGATGGGTCGGCGATCACGGTGTTTTCAGCGCCGATGGCTTCCGGGATCCGGAAGTTCACGCCGCGCTTGTCGAGGTCGTACAATACGCCGCGCATCCGCTTGCGGAAATCGGTGTAATCTTTTTTCGCTTTAGGGCTCCAGGTGATCTCCGCCAGCGCCAGGGCGCGGGGGAACGTGAAGTAATCCGATACGGGGCCGGAAGGAATATATTCCGTCCACACGTTGCCCTGCACGCCGATGATGTGTTTCTGCTCTTCGGGCGTGAGGTCGGCGGGGAGCGGTTCGTAGCCGTAAACTTTATCCAGCGGCAGGTAGCCGCCGATCGCCAGTGGTTCGCCGGAAGGCGCGCCCTGGTAATAATCGAGATAGAGGTAAGTATTCGGCGTCATGATCACGTCGTGGCGTTGCCGTGCGGCTTCTTTGCCACCGGCTTCGCCGCGCCAGCTCATCACGGTGGCGTCGGGCGCGAGGCCGCCTTCGAGGATTTCGTCCCAGCCAATGATCTTGCGGCCTTTGGCGTTGAGGAATTTCTCCATGCGGGAGATGAAATAACTCTGCAATTCGTGCTCGTCTTTCAGCCCCAGCGCCTTGATGCGCGACTGGCATTTGGCGCATTGCTTCCAGCGGTCTTTCGGGCATTCGTCGCCGCCGATGTGGATGTACTGGCTGGGGAAGAGGGGCAGGATTTCGGTGAGCACATCTTCCAGGAACGTGAACGTTTCGTCGTTGCCTGCACAGAATACTTCTTTGTGCACGCCCCATTTGGTGGACACTTCATACGGCCCGCCGGTGCAACCCAGCTGGGGGTAGGAGGCGAGCGCCGCGGTGGCGTGGCCGGGCATTTCGATTTCGGGGACGACGGTCACGAAGCGTTCCGCGGCGTAGGCCACGATGTCTTTCACTTCTTCCTGCGTATAAAAGCCGCCGTGCGGTGTGCCGTCGAATTTATTTTCGCTGAGATGGCCTTTGGACGTCTCCTTCCGCTGCGAGCCCACGGTGGTGAGGCGCGGGTATTTCTTGATCTCGATGCGCCAGCCCTGGTCTTCGGTGAGGTGCCAGTGGAAACGGTTGAGCTTCAGCGAAGCGATCACGTCGATGTACTGCTTGATGTAATTTACCGGCAGGTAATACCGGCCCACGTCGAGCATCACGCCGCGATAACCGAAGCGCGGCTGGTCTTTGATGGTGACCTGCGGCAGTACGAGCCCCAGTTTGGTCTTGTTCCGTGAAATTTGCTGCAGGGTTTGCAGGCCATAGAACAATCCCGCTTCGTGCCCTTGCAGCACGGCTTTGCGGTTGGTGATGGTGAGCTGGTAGCCTTCGCGTGGCAGATGGTCATCATCGGAAAAGATCACATGCGCGTCTTGCATGGTGCCTTTCTGTAGCTTCAGGCCGAAATTGGCGTCGAGGTAAGCGGCATAGAGTTTAGCCATGCGCTCGGCGGATTCGCTGTTGGCGAAATACCGGGCGTTGGTGCCCTGCAGGGTCAGTGTTCCCGTTTTTTCCTCGATGGAGGCCGGTACGGGCACCACGTTCACCTGGGGTCTGGCCGTCAGTTGCGCCTTGGCGGCGAACGTCAGGCACAGGGCTAAAGCGGATAGGAGCGTTTTTTTCATCTGTGCGTTTTTATATACGTGGGTTTTTAGGCTTTGTCTATCCCTGCAATCCACCCTTCCCGCGGTACAGTTTCACGGGCTTGTCGAGCTTCAGCTCCAGTACGGTCATGTATGTGTCGAGGACGGTTTCGGGCACGTTGATGTAGACGATCCCGGGCACGGGGCTCCAGCTGATCTTGCCTACGATCTTGTGCTTCAGTTTTGTTCCGTTCCCCACAACCGTAATTTCCTTGATCGCATTGTCAAGCCCTTTCACCATGATCTCGCCGGATTGTTTGGCGGGCAGGAAGAGGTAGAGTGTGGAAGAATCTTTACTTAAAGTAGTAGGTCCGTAGAAGTGGCCCTGCGGGATGCCGCCGAGCGTACCGAAAATAGCGGTCTCATGCTTTTTGTTCCATTTGCCCAGTTCGCGGAGCACGTTTTCTTCCTCGGGCGGGATGGTACCGTCGGCCTTGGGACCGATGTCGAGCAGCATGTTGCCGCCGTTGCCGATGGCATCGGCGAATATGGTGATTACTTCGTAGGGTGTTTTCCAGTTGGTGTCCTGCGGCTGCCATCCCCAGTTGTTGTTGATGGTCATACAAAGCTCCCACCAACGGAAGCTCGGGCGCTGCACGGGGAAGTTCTGCTCCGGGGTGTCGTAGTCGCCGTATCCCATGAGGCGGCCGTTGATGATGGTGTTGGGGTTGTGCGTGGTGAGCATCTTGCGCACCTTTTGCGCTTCCCATTCGTCGGCGCTGTGTTCCCAGTCGCCGTCGAACCACCAGAGATCGGGGTTGAACTGGTTCATAACTTCAGCCATTTGTCCCTGGTAGAATTTGCGGAAACGTTCCCAGCGGGCGGTGTCGTCTTTGATCTGATACCGGCTGCTGTCTTTCAGGAAACCGGGATAATCGTCGCTGGTCCAGTCGATGAGCGAAAAATACGCGCCGGCTTTGATGCCGCGTTGGCGGATGGCATCGAAGAAGGGGGTGAGCACATCGCGTTTGGCGGGTGTGGCTTTGGCGGTGCTGAGGTCGTTGAGTTTGGTATCCCAGAGGGCCACGCCGTCGTGGTGCTTGGTGGTGATCACGGTGTAGCGGGCGCCGGAGGCGGCGATGAGGTCGGCCCAGGCCTGGGGATCGTATTTATCAGCGGTGAAGCCTTTTATTTGCGCCATGTAATCGGCGTGTGAAATCTTTCTGTTGTGGAAGCTCCAGCTTTCATCGATCCCGTTCACGGAGTAAATGCCCCAGTGAATGAAGATCCCGAGCTTGGCGTCGGCGAACCATTGCATTTTCTCTTTGATCTCTTCCGGATTCGTCTTTTGTTGCTGCTGCAGCGGCTGTTCCTGCTGCGGTCCTTTTTGTGCGCAGGAGGCAAGTAGCGACGCCATGGCTCCCGCCAGTACTAGTTTTTTCATTTGAAGCTGTTTGTTAACAAGAAATTCATGTACACTGTTTCTCAATCCCCGTTGCTTATCATACTTGGTGTTGGCATGAGCGGGGTGGCTGCTCCCGTAGGGGCAAGGTCACAAAAATAGACGGATTCAATAAAAACGGCGCTTTTTTTGTATAACCGGTCGAAAAAATAACGGATTATAACGGTTTGGGAAAAATTTAATGTTTACTTTTAGCCCCCGATATTAATTCGACCTGACAATTAAAACTAATATCAGCAATGCAACCGACTTTATTGATCCTGGCGGCCGGTATGGCCAGCCGGTACGGAAGTTTGAAACAGATCCAGCAATTTGGCCCCAGCGGTGAAACGATCATCGACTATTCCATTTATGACGCTATCCGCGCAGGTTTTGGAAAAATCGTGTTCATTATCCGTGAAAATTTTGCGGCGGAATTCAAAGAGATTTTCGAGCCGAAACTGAAAGGCAAAGTAGAAACGGCGTACGTTTTTCAAGATATGAACGCATTCACCGAAGGGTTCGAAGTACCGGCCGACCGTACGAAGCCCTGGGGTACCGCTCACGCAGTACTTTGCGCGAAAGACGCTATCAGCGAGCCATTCGCGGTGATCAATGCCGACGACTTCTATGGCCGCGACGCATTCGAGAAAATGGCGGAGTTCCTGCGCAACGAATGCGATTCCAACCGCTACAGCGTGGTAGGGTATGAGCTGGGCAAAACCGTGAGCGAATACGGTTCCGTATCCCGCGGCGTTTGCGAAGTGAATGCCGAAGGCAACCTGGCCGGTATCGTGGAGCGTACAAAGATTACCGTGGAAGATGGTAAGATCGCGTACGAAGACGGCGACCAGAAAGTGGAGCTGGGCCCTAAAACGCCCGTGTCCATGAACTTCTGGGGTTTCGATCCTTCCGTGTTCGAAGTGAGCGAAAAACTGTTCAGCCAGTTCCTCGAGCAAAACCTTTCCAATCCCAAATCAGAATTCTTCATCCCCATCGTGGTGGATTCCTTCATCGCAGCGGGCCTGGGTTCCGTAAAAGTGATCCCCACCAGCTCGCAATGGTTCGGTGTTACCTATAAGGAAGACGCTCCGGGCGTACAGGCTTCCCTGTCCGCTCTCGTGAACGGCGGAGAATATCCCGACAACCTCTGGAAATAAGCAGCATTAATGGTACATACCGACATCATCAGCGCATTCGGGCTTCAGCCCGGCGAGTTCAGCATGCAGAAATTCGGGAGCGGGCACATCAATAACACATTCCTGCTCACCGGGCCAAATGATAAGCGTTATATCCTCCAACGGATCAATACCTACGTTTTCCGCGAGCCAGATGTAATTGCCCGCAACCTCAAACTGGCAGGCGATTACCTCGACAAGCACCATCCGGAATATCTCTTCATCAAAGCCATTCCCACGGTGGCGGGCGAAGAGATGTACCAGCATGGCGATGAATACTGGCGGATGATCCCGTTCATCCCTGATTCCACGTCGGTAGACCAGGCGGATAATACCCGGCAGGCGTATGAAGCCGCGAAGCAGTTCGGCCTGATGGCGCGGATGTTCCACGGCATCGACCTGCACGAGTTCAGGGCTTCCATTCCCAACTTCCACAACCTCACCCTGCGCTACGCATCCTTCCAGGAGGCCATCCGCACGGCGAAGGAAGAGCGGAAGCAATTCGCGGAGTCGCTGGTGGAGCAGTTCCTCCGGTACAGCGATATCGCGGTAACGTTCGAGTCGCTGAAAACCAACCCGGAATTCACCGACCGCCTCATGCACCACGATACGAAGATCAACAATGTATTGCTGAAAAAGGGCAGCTTCGAAGGCATCTGCGTCTGCGACCTCGACACCCTCATGCCCGGCAAAGTGATCTCCGACCTGGGCGATATGGTGCGCACATATGTGTGCCCCGTGAGCGAGGAAGAGCGCGATTTCAGCCAGATCGAAGTGCGCGACGAATATTACGAAGCCCTCATGAAGGGTTACCTTTCCGAAGTAGGGAGCACGCTCACCGAAACAGAAAAGCAACACCTTTTCTATGCCGGCAAGTTCATGATTTACATGCAGGGGATCCGTTTCCTGACCGATTACCTGAACGGGGATGTATATTACCCGATCAAGTATCCCGAGCACAATTACAACCGTGCAAAGAACCAGCTGACACTGCTGCAGCAGCTCATCGCCAAGGAGCCGCAGCTCCAGGCGATCATCGACAAATGCCTCGCTTCCTGACGGAAACGTACATATTTTATAGGAAGCCCCCGGCCCCGGGGGCTTTTTTATTGTTAGACGACATGCCAGTATATGGCAGTATTATTGAAATTTTTCCAAAATTGACCTATTTTGTTTCGATTTTATTAAAAAACGGAAGCTGGATTGATTTTTCACGAAATATCGCTTCGGGGTTTGTTTTTTATTTTGATCACTTATACATTTGTATCGATAACAAAAAATCACAGCACCTCCATGTGGGTAAATAAAGACAATAACAAAATCAATCACATCGTAGCGCAGCTCAACTGGGCCATTACGCTCGTCGTGATCGTCGTTGTCATTATTACCCGCCAGCCAATTGGAGGATAGACAAGCGTGTATAATCACAACGAATAATAAACGCCTTCCTCCACCGGGAAGGCTTTTTTTGGGTACGCAAATTCCAATTTTTATGTATAGCTATTACAACGAAAACACGATTCTTTACTACAACGGTGAGTTCTTAAAAGCCACCGAGGCCAAAATCGACCTGTACGGCCAGTCGCTGCACTACGGATACGCAGTATTTGAAGGGATCCGCGCATACAAAACCGCCAGCGGGGAAGTGAAGATCTTCAAGGCGAAAGAGCACTTCGACCGTTTCAAGCGCTCCTGCGAGCTGATCCACATGCCGTACGACTTCAACAATGAAGAACTGATCGCAGCATGCTATAAAGTATTGGAACTGAACAACATGACCGAAGCGTACATCCGTCCGCTCGCCATTTGTCCTCCCAACATGACGCTGAAAGCCGCTGATGAAACCCACGTCCTCATCTGCGCATGGGAATGGGGTGCTTACCTGGGTGAGAAGCTCCTGCGCGTGATGCTTTCTTCCTACCAACGCCCGAACCCGAAAGCGTTCAAAATCGAATCCAAGGCCGCCGGCCTGTACGTGAACTCCATCCTCGCCTCCCAGGAAGCGAAGAGCAAAGGTTACGACGAAGCCCTGCTGCTGGATATCGAAGGCTTCGTGGCCGAAGGCCCCGGCGCCAACCTCTTCTATGAGAAAGACGGCACTATCTATACACCCGCCAAAGGCAACATCCTGCCCGGCATCACCCGTGCTACCGTGATCGAAATCTGCCAGGAACTGGGTATCCCCCTGGTAGAGAAACAAATCTCCGTAGACGAACTCTACGAAGCGGATTGCGTATTCTACTGCGGTACCGCCGCCGAAGTCGTAGGCTGGGACAGCTTCAACGACAAAGGCTTCGCCAAACCCTGGGCCCAATCCCTCGGTAAAGTCATTCAGCAGGCTTACAAAGCCAAAGTGCTGGAGAAAGAATTTGACAGAGCGGCTATTCCTGCCTGATATTGAAGGAGATACCCCCTGCCTCCGGGGCCCCGGAGGCAGGGGAAACTTCCCCTCCCTAAAAAGCGTCCATGGCCGTTGAATGGCGTAAACGCTTTTCCCTCCAACCCTCACCCACAGCGGTTTTTGGCTCTCAATGCCACCTTTTGAAGACCGGGAGCAGCCAAATTATAGGTTTGAATTTCACGCGCCCCGGGTATAATTTCAACGATAATTCTAAATTTCAGACAGCCGACAACGGTATTTTAACCGACAGATCATGGAGTTAAACAAATACAGCAAAACGATTACGCAAGACCAGACGCAGCCCGCCGCACAGGCGATGCTGTACGGGATCGGACTGACGGAAGGTGACCTGAAGAAAGCGCAAGTGGGCATCGTGAGCATGGGCTACGACGGCAACACCTGCAATATGCACCTGAACGACCTGGCGAAGAAAGTAAAAGACAGCGTATGGGCCAACGACCTCGTGGGCCTCATGTTCCACACCATCGGCGTGAGCGACGGGATTAGCAACGGTACCGACGGTATGCGTTATTCCCTCGTGAGCCGGGATCTGATCGCAGACTCCATTGAAACCGTTTGCGGCGCACAATATTATGACGGCCTGATTACCGTTCCGGGATGCGATAAAAACATGCCCGGCTCCCTCATCGCCATGGGCAGGCTGAACCGCCCCGCCATCATGGTGTACGGCGGCTCCATCGCCCCCGGCAAATGGAGAGGGCAGGACCTCAACATCATCTCCGCCTTCGAAGCCCTCGGGCAGAAGATGGCCGGCAACCTCGACGACTCCGATTTCAAGGAAATCATTCAACATAGCTGTCCCGGCGCGGGCGCCTGCGGCGGCATGTACACGGCCAACACCATGAGCTCCGCCATCGAAGCCATGGGCATGAGCCTCCCGTACAGCTCCTCCAACCCCGCCACCAGCAAAGAAAAGCATGAAGAATGCGCCGCGGCAGGCAAAGCCATCCGCCTGCTGCTGGAAAAAGACATCAAACCGCGCGACATCATGACCTTCGAAGCGTTCGAAAACGCCATCGTAGTGATCATGGCTCTCGGCGGCAGCACCAACGCAGTGCTCCACCTCATCGCCATCGCGAAATCGGTGGGCGTGAACCTCACCATGGACGACTTCCAGCGCCTGAGCGACTCCACCCCGCTGATCGCGGACCTCAAGCCCAGCGGCCGTTTCATGATGCAGGACCTCCACGAGATCGGCGGCGTTCCCTTAGTAATGAAATACCTGCTGAAGAAAGGTATGCTCCACGGCAATTGCCTCACCGTAACCGGCAAAACCATCGCGGAGAACCTGGAAGCGGTACCCGATATCGAATTCGAGCAGCAACCCATCATCGTGCCGCTCGAAAAACCACTCAAAGCCAACGGCCACATCCAGATCCTGTACGGCAACCTCGCCGAACTGGGCTCCGTGGCCAAAATCACCGGCAAAGAGGGCGAGCGCTTCACCGGCCCCGCCCGCGTATTTGACGGAGAATTCGAACTGATCGCAGGGATACAGAACGGTCGCGTGAAAGCAGGCGACGTCGTCGTTATCCGCTACGTAGGCCCCAAAGGCGGACCCGGCATGCCGGAGATGCTCAAGCCTACCAGCGCGATCATGGGCGTTGGGCTGGGCAAGAGCGTTGCGCTCATCACCGACGGCCGTTTCTCCGGCGGTACACACGGTTTCGTGGTTGGGCACATTTGTCCTGAAGCCTACGACGGCGGCACCATTGCGCTGGTGAACGACGACGATATCATCGAGATCGATGCGGTGAACAACGTCATCAAAGTGAACGTGTCGGACGAAGAGCTGGCAAAACGGAAGGCGGCATGGAAACAGCCTGCCCTCAAAGCAACGAAAGGAATCTTATTTAAATACGCTAAACAAGTTAAAAATGCAACAGAAGGATGTGTTACCGATGAAGAGTGAAGACTCTGACAAGCGGACTGCCGCCGCGCCCGAAATCATCACCGGTGCGGAAGCCGTGATACGGTCGCTGATTGCCGAAGACGTGGACACCATTTTCGGGTACCCCGGTGGTGCTATCATGCCTATCTATGACGCCCTGTATGATTTTCAGGATAAAGTACACCATATTCTCGTTCGTCACGAACAAGGCGCTACCCACGCCGCGCAGGGTTATACCCGCGCCGGCGGTAAGACAGGCGTAGTGTTCGCCACTTCCGGCCCCGGCGCCACCAACCTGGTGACCGGCCTGGCAGACGCTTATATGGATTCTACCCCCATGGTTTGCATCACCGGCCAGGTAGCCGCGGTGCTCCTGGGAACCGATGCTTTCCAGGAAACAGACGTGATCGGCATCACCACGCCCATCACCAAATGGAATATCCAGGTGACGCGTCCGGAAGACATTCCCGGCGCCATCGCCAAAGCTTTTTACGTGGCGAAGAGCGGCCGCCCCGGGCCCGTGCTGGTAGATATTACCAAGAACGCGCAGGTGGGCAAGCTCGACTTCCAGTATAAAGCCTGCGATTATATCCGCAGCTACAAACCCGTGCCGGTGCTCGATATCGAACAGGTGCAGAAAGCGGCGGAACTGATCAACAGCGCGAAAAAGCCTTACATCCTGGCCGGCCACGGTATCCTCATATCCGGCGCGGAGCAGGAGCTGGTGGCGTTGTCGGAGAAGGCGCAGATCCCCGTGGCGTCCACGCTGCTGGGGCTTTCCGCCATGTCTACCTCACACGCCAACTACGTGGGTATGCTGGGCATGCACGGGAACTACGGTCCGAATATCAACACCCTCGAAGCAGACGTGATCATCGCCATCGGCATGCGGTTCGACGACCGGGTGACCGGCGAGGTGGCCTCGTACGCCCGCCAGGCAAAGATCATCCACTTCGAGATCGATAAAGCGGAGATCAACAAGATCATCAATGCCGACGTGGCGGTGCATGCCGACGCGAAGGAAGCCCTCACCGCATTGCTGCCGCTCATCAACAAGGCGGAACATGCCGAATGGCTCGAAACCTTCCGCGCGGCCGATCGCCAGGAAGAAGAAATGGTGACGAAGAAAGAGTTATACCCCTCCGAAGGCCAACTGAAAATGGCGGAAGTGGTAAGGCTCATCTCCGAGCAGACCGATGGCCGGGCCATCCTCGTGACCGACGTAGGACAGCACCAGATGATCGCCAGCAGGTATTACCGTTTCAAGGATCCGAATACCAATATCACCAGCGGCGGCATGGGCACGATGGGCTTCAGCCTGCCCGCGGCCATGGGCGCCAAGGTGGGTGCTCCCGATAAAACGGTGGTGGCGGTAATCGGCGACGGTTGCTTCCAGATGACGCTCCAGGAACTGGGCACCATCTACCAGACGCAGATTGGTGTGAAGATCGTGATCCTCAACAACAACTTCCTCGGAATGGTGCGGCAATGGCAGCAGCTGTTCTTCGACAAGCGTTACTCTTCCACCGAAATGATCAACCCCGACTTCGTGCAGATCGCGAAAGGGTTTTATGTTCCGGGCCGGAAAGTGACGGAGCGCAGCGAAATCGCGGCCGCCGTGAAGGAAATGCTCGACACACCCGGCGCCTATCTGCTGGAAGTGGTAGTGGAACAGGAAGACAACGTATTCCCGATGGTGCCCGCAGGCGCACCGCTTTCCGCCATCCGCCTCGCGTAGTCATTAACCATTAACAGGACCAAACAATGCAAAAAGAATATACCGTTACGGTGTATACGGAAGACCGGATCGGGATCACCAACCGCATCACGGTAATCTTCACCCGCCGTGGCATCAATATCACCAGCCTTACCACCGCCGAAACGGAGGTGCCGGGCGTATATAAATTTGTCATCACCGTACTCAGCACACGTGACCTGCTGGAGAAAGTAGTAGGGCAGATCGAGCGGCTCATCGAGATCCACCGCGCGTTCGTGCACGAGGAGGACGAAGTGGTGTACCAGGAACTGGCGTTGTACAAGATCTCCACTAAAGCGCTTCACCAGGGCGACATCGAGAAGATCATCCGCGACAATAACGCCCGCATCCTCACCATCACCCCGGATTACTTCGTGCTGGAGAAAACGGGCCATCAGCAGGAGCTGATCGGCATGCTGCAAAAACTGGAGCCTTACGGCCTCATAGAATACACAAAAAGCGGGCGCGTGGCCATTGTGAAATGGAGCCGCCGCTTCCACGAACATCTGAAGGACCTGAGCCTGCAGGAAGCAGACAACCTGAAAGATTAATTTATCCGTATTACGAACAACATTAAAACTTTTAAACAACACTATCACAACATGGCAACCATCAATTTTGGCGGGGTTCTGGAAGACGTAGTAACCAGAGAAGAATTCCCCATGGAAAAGGCAAGAGAAGTGCTGAAAAATGAAACGATCGCTATCATCGGTTACGGTGTACAGGGCCCCGGCCAGGCGCTGAACCTGAAGGACAATGGTTTCAACGTAATCATCGGTCAGCGCAAGAATTCCAAAACCTGGGATAAAGCCGTTGCTGACGGATGGGTACCCGGCGAAACCCTCTTCGAAATCGAAGAAGCCGCTGAAAAAGGCACCATCATCCAATACCTCCTCAGCGACGCCGGCCAGATCACATTGTGGCCGACCCTGAAGCCGTTCCTCACCAAAGGTAAAGCCCTGTATTTCTCTCACGGCTTCGGCATCACTTATAAAGAGCAAACCAATATCATTCCCCCGGCAGACGTGGACGTGATCCTGGTAGCCCCCAAAGGCTCCGGTACATCCCTGCGCCGCCTGTTCCTCGCAGGCCAGGGCCTGAACTCTTCCTTCGCCATCTTCCAGGACGCAACCGGCCACGCGCGTGACCGTGTTATCGCCCTCGGTATCGGCGTTGGTTCCGGTTACCTCTTCGAAACCGACTTCAAAAAAGAAGTATTCTCCGACCTCACCGGCGAGCGTGGAACCCTCATGGGTTGCATCCAGGGTATCTTTGCCGCGCAGTATAAAACCCTCCGCGACAACGGCCACTCTCCCTCCGAAGCGTTCAACGAAACCGTGGAAGAGCTCACCCAGTCCCTCATGCCCCTCGTAGCCGAGAATGGTATGGACTGGATGTATGCCAACTGCTCCACTACCGCTCAGCGCGGCGCGCTCGACTGGTGGAAGAAGTTCCGCGACGCTACCCAACCGGTGTTCGACGAGCTGTATGCTTCCGTAGCCGCTGGTAAAGAAGCGCAACGTTCCATCGACCTCAACAGCCAGGCGGATTACCGCGAGAAGCTGAATGCGGAGCTGGAAGAGCTGCGTAACAGCGAAATGTGGCAGGCAGGTGCAGCAGTGCGCAAGCTTCGCCCCGGCAAATAATAAAGCCACGAAAAATAAAAAAGAAAAGTACCACCTCCCCGGTACGGTACTTTTCTTTTTTATTTTTAACCAATCATTACATGTTTCAAGTGCACCATACGATCGATACGCAACAAATCTTAGCAGCAGCAAACCGGCTTAAAGGCGTTGTCACCCGCACGCCGCTTACATACAATTCCAACCTCAGCAGAAGATACCAGGCCAACGTCTACCTCAAAAGGGAAGACATGCAGGTCGTACGTTCCTACAAGCTCCGCGGAGCTTACAACATGATGAGCACCCTCGCGCCCGAACTCCTCGCCAACGGCGTTACATGCGCCAGCGCAGGCAACCACGCACAGGGTTTCGCATGGTCGTGCCGCCGCCTCAACGTCAAAGGCGTCGTGTTCATGCCCATCATCACGCCCAAACAGAAAGTAAACCAGGTGAAAATGCACGGGGGCGACAGCATCGAGATCCGCCTCGTCGGCGATACGTTCGACGACTGCTCCGCCGAAGCGCAGGCCTTCACCCGCGAAAATAAAATGACCTTCATCCCGCCGTTCGACGATCCCCGGATCATCGAGGGGCAGGGCACCGTGGGCCTTGAGATCCTCGAAGATCAACCCAGGGTCGATTACATCTTCATGCCCATCGGCGGCGGCGGCCTCGCTTCCGGCGTGGGCTCCTACTTCCGCACCTTCAGCCCCGGCACCAAAATCATCGGCGTAGAACCCGAAGGCGCCCCCTCCATGCTCAAAGCGCTGGAAAACGGCGGGCCCGTCACCCTCCCGGATATCGACCGCTTCGTAGACGGCGCGGCCGTGAAAAGGGTGGGCGACCTCAACTACCAGATCTGCCGCGACGTGCTCGACAAAATGAGCCTGGTCCCCGAAGGGCGCATCTGCTCCACCATCCTGCGCCTTTATAACGAAGACGCCATCGTGGTGGAACCCGCCGGCGCGCTTTCCATGGCCGCGCTCGACGATTACGCCGAAGCCATCAAAGGCAAAACGGTGGTCTGCGTAGTGAGCGGCAGCAACAACGATATCGACCGGATGCAGGAAATCAAGGAACGCTCGCTGCTCTACGAAGGCCTCAAGCATTACTTCATCGTCCGCTTCGCGCAGCGCCCCGGCGCACTGAAAGAATTCGTGAACCACGTGCTGGGCCCCGACGACGATATCACGCGCTTCGAGTTCATCCAGAAGCACAACAAGGAAACCGGTCCTGCCCTGGTGGGTGTGGAACTGAAATACCGCGAGGATTACGACAAGCTCCTGGCGAACCTTGTGCGTTACAACATTCATTATACCGAGCTGAATAAAGACGACAACCTGTTCGGTTACCTCGTTTAGTATTGGTTCAACCTATAGTAGTAGTGTTTAAGCCCCGGTCACCGAGACCGGGGCTTTTTGTGCCATATGAGGATCATGGGCGCTATTATGTAGAACAAAATAGTGCGCTGTTATTCAATCATTTACCGTTCATCCTTCGTTCATCCTTCGTCGGTGTTCCGTGTTGGCTTGGGTTTGAGGATGTTTGAACGAAGGATGAACGAAGGATGAACGAAAGATGGACGGAGAATCGGCATTAATTGTCATGAATATGACAATTGGAAGGTTGGTAAAATATATGAATTGAATGCTATACATTCGTGATATGCTCAGTTACTGGGAACAGCAAAGCCTCATTGCTTACGATTGCATTGTGATCGGCAGCGGGATCGTGGGATTGTCGGCGGCGATCAGCCTGAAGGAGAAATCCCCCCGCCGCAGGATCGCCGTGCTGGAGCGGGGGCTGCTGCCCGTGGGGGCCAGCACCCGGAACGCGGGCTTCGCCTGCATAGGGAGCCTCACCGAAATCCTCGATGACCTGGAACATATGCCTTCCGAAGACGTAGTGGCCCTGGTGCACCTGCGCCGCAAGGGCTTACAGCTCCTCCGCGCCCGTATCGGCGACGAACGGATGGATTACCGGGAAAACGGCAGTTACGAGCTGATTTCGGCCGCGGAAGCCCCGGCATTGGAGCGCCTCGATGAAGTGAACGAGCTGCTGGGCGGCATCCTCCCGGGACCGGCATTTTCCCTGGCCGATCATAAGCTGGCCCAAACGGGCATCGTGGCGGAGCATCTCGTGCAGAATAATTTTGAAGGGGAACTGAACACCGGCAAAATGATGCGCACACTCATCGATCTCGCCATCGAAAGAGGGATAGAAATTAAAACAGGGTGCGAAGTACTGGGGCTCGACGAATCCCCCGGTACCGTGACCGTCCGCGTCGCGGGAGGGCTTACCCTCACGGCGGCGCATGTAGCAGTATGCACCAACGCTTTCACGCCGGCCTTGCTCCCGGGGCTCGACATCACGCCCGGCCGCGGGCAGGTGCTCGTCACCGAACCCGTAAAGGGATTGCCGTTTAAAGGCATTTATCATTTCAATAAAGGATATTATTATTTTCGTGAACTGCAAGGCCGGATTCTCTTCGGCGGCGGCCGCAATCTTGACTTCGAAGGAGAAACATCAACCGAACTGAAGCTGAATGAAACGATCCAGGCGGATCTGGAAGAAAAACTACGCACCATCATCCTGCCCGGCAAAGAAGTGGCCATCGCATACCGCTGGTCGGGCATCATGGCATTCGGCGGCACGAAGCAGCCCGTAATCAGGGCGCATTCACAACGTATATTCCTGGCCGTGAGGATGGGCGGCATGGGCATCGCAATCGGATCCGAAGCGGGGCGCATGCTGGCGGGACTGGTGCCGGCATAACATATTCTCGTTTACTGGTATTTAATTCGCTGCGGCTTGTAATCGCCGCAGCCTTGCAGTATATTGTTCATGCAACGTTTACGGTTATGAAAAAGATCCTTGTACTCATGATGGTGCTGGGGAATTCAGCCCTGGCGCAACAATCTCCGCTCACCCTCTGGTATGCGAAACCGGCAGTCCGGTGGGAAGAAGCCTTACCCGTCGGCAACGGGCGCCTGGGCGCCATGGTTTACGGCCGCACCGGCCAGGAGATCCTCCAGGTCAACGAAGAAAGCGTTTGGGCCGGCGTCAAATTCAACGACGGCAACGCCGACGCAGGGAAGTATCTCGATACCATCCGCCGGCTTATCTTCGAGAATCATAACGCGGAAGCATTTGCACTGGCCGACAAATTCTTTCTCGCCACCGACGGCGGCAACCCGCCGCGCCCCGCCCGCAGCTTCCGTTCCAACCAGACGCTCATGAATGTCAACATCGACTACGGATTCGAAGATGCGGAAGCATACCGCCGCAGCCTGGAACTGAACTCCGGCGTCGCCCTCACCACGTTCACCGTCAACGGCGTCGATTACAAACAGGAAGTGATCGCGTCCAACCCCGACAATATCATCGCCGTGCATATTTCCGCGTCGAAACCCGGCGCCCTCAACGCAGTGATTTTCCTCAGCCGGCCCAATCCCCGCGATACCAGCGAAAAGTTGCGCGATTGCAAAGTGATCGCTGCTGGCCGCCAGCTCGTGCTCGACGGGCAGATCATCGACCGGAACGGAAAAGAGAATAAAGGTCCGGAAGGCGCGCACATGCGCTTTGCAGGCATCGTGCAGGTAACGCCTTCCGGCGGAACAGCCGTTGCGAAAAACGGTGTGATCACCGTGAAAGGCGCCGGCGCCATGACGCTCTACATCCAGGGCGCCACCAATTACAATGCGGTGAAACAAGACCTCGATCCCGGCGCCACCGTAGCCATGGCCAAATGCCGCCGCCTCCTTACCGCGGCTTCGGCAAAAACTTACGCGGCCATCAAAGCGAAACACATCGCCGATTTCAGTCCCATCATGCAACGCGTGAGCCTCGACCTCGGCACTTCCATTAACGCCAGCCTCCCTACCAATGAGCGCCTGGCGGCCGTGAAGAAAGGGGAGGAGGACGTGGACCTTACCGAGTTATACTTCCAGTACGGCCGATACCTGCTGCTCAGCAGCTCGCGCGGGCCGGGCGTTTTGCCCGCGAATCTGCAGGGCATCTGGAACCAGCATCTCGATGCGCCGTGGAATGCGGACTTCCATACAAACATCAACCTGCAAATGAATTACTGGCCGGCGGAAGTCACCAATCTTTCGCTGACTACCGCGCCGTTGTTCGATTTCATGGACCGCATCCGGCCGGAGGGGCGCATCACGGCGAAGAAGATGTACAACGCCCGCGGATGGGTGGTGCACCACTGCACCGATGCGTTTGGCAAAACAGGCGTGCAGAACGGCGTAGGATGGGGAACTTTCCCCATGGGCGCCAGCTGGATGTGCCTCCATTTCTGGGAACACTTCGCCTTCACGCTGGATTATAAATTCCTCCGCGAGAAAGCCTATCCCATTATGAAGGAACACGCCGAGTTCGTGGAAGATTTCCTGGTGAAAAGCCCGGAAGGCTATCTCGTCACCTCGCCCGCCAGTTCTCCCGAAAACCAGTTCGTACACCCGGTTACCGGCAAGCCTACCGGCCTGACCTACGGTCCTACCATGGATAACCAGATCCTCCGCGAATTCCTGTCCAAATGCGTAGCCGCCGCGCAGGCGCTCCGCACCGATTCTGCCGACGTGGCGCGCTGGGAAGCCATCATCAAACAATTACCGCCGACCCGCATCGGGAAAGACGGCCGGATCCTGGAATGGATCGAAGAATACCCGGAAGTGGAACCCGGCCACCGGCATATATCCCACCTCTTCGGGCTGCACCCCGGCACGGAGATCACCGAGCAAACGCCCTCCCTCTTCGAAGGCGCGATGCGCACGCTCACCGGCAGACTGGCGCAAGGCGGCGGGCATACGGGCTGGAGCCGCGCGTGGATCATCAACTTCTACGCCCGTCTTAAACAGGCCGACAGCGTATACAACCACATGCAGGCCCTGCTCGCGAAAAGCACGCTGCCCAACCTGTTCGATAACCATCCCCCTTTCCAGATCGACGGCAACTTCGGTGGAACGGCCGGGATCGCAGAAGCGCTCATCCAGAGCCACGGTGCTTACGTGGAACTGTTGCCGGCATTGCCCGCGCAATGGCACACGGGGAAAGTTACAGGACTTTGCGTAAGGGGCGGTTTCGAAATGGACCTGGCCTGGGCCGATGGCAAACTGACCGCCATCAACCTGCGCTCCACCACCGGCCGCAACCTCGTTCTGAAATACGGCCAGCACCTGCTGCCGCTGTCGGTGGAAAGAGGGAAGTCGGTGAACGTGCCGGTCGACCAGTTACTATAGCAAAAAACAAATCCGCATATGATGAGAAAATGGCTGAAGCTCCTGGTATGGGCGTTGTTGCCGGCCACGGCGATGGCACAATACAAACCGACCTGGGAGTCGCTGGACAGCAGGCCCGTTCCTGCCTGGTTTGAGAATGCAAAGTTCGGGATCTTCATTCACTGGGGCGTATACTCCGTTCCGGCCTGGGCGCCGAAAGGTGTGTACGCGGAGTGGTACCAGCAATGGCTGCAATCAGGCAAGACGTACGGCAACGGGCAGAACGGCACCTCCGCCGTGCTCGACCACCACAACAAGGTGTACGGGAAAGATTTTTCGTATTACCAGTTCGCAGATTATTTCACGGTAGAAGATTATGACCCCGACGCCTGGGCGAAGCTCTTCGAAAAGTCGGGCGCCAAATACGTGGTGCTGACATCCAAACACCACGACGGCTTCGCGCTCTGGCCCAGCAAAGAGGCCACCAAAGCCTTCGGCCGCCCCTGGAACGCCATGGACGCCGCTTCCAAACGCGACGTGCTGGGCGACCTCACCGCCGCCGTAAAGAAGACGCCCCTGAAAATGGGCTTTTACTACTCGCTGTACGAATGGTATAACCCGCTGTACCAAAACAAGCAATACCACGAATACGTAACCACCCACATGATCCCCCAGCTCAAGGACCTCGTGAACCGTTACAGTCCTGATATCGTGTGGCCCGACGGCGAGTGGGACCAGACCGACAGCCTCTGGCATTCGAAAGAATTCCTCACCTGGCTGTACAACGAATCGCCGGTGAAGGAATCCGTAGTGGTGAACGACCGCTGGGGCAAAGGCATCCGGCAGCGCCACGGCGGGTATTTCACGACGGAGTACGAAGTCGGTAAAACATTCAGCAAGCCCTGGGAAGAGTGCCGCGGCATGGGGTATTCTTTCGGATACAACCGTAACGAAGACATTGAGGATTACAACAGCGCGCAATCGCTCATTTACCTCCTGCTCGATATTGTGAGCAGCGGTGGCAACCTGTTGCTGGATATCGGTCCGGATGCGCATGGCAAAATACCGCCCATCATGCAGGAGCGCCTTTTGCAGATCGGCAAATGGCTGGATGTGAACGGCGAAGCGATTTATGACACCCGCGCCTGGAAAACCCCCGTGCAGTGGACCGCCGGCAACCGCGAGCAGCCCAAACACAAAGGGTACGTGAGCGCAGAGGTACTGCTAAAGCAAACGGTGGACCCCGCGCCCGGATACGCCCGCAAAGAGCTGTTCTTCACCCGCAAAGGCAGCACCGTGTACGCCATCGCACCCGTCATGCCTGAAGGATCGATCGAAATCCAGGGCGTAACACCCGCGAAAGGCGCCACCGTGCAGCTGCTCGGACGGCCCGGCAACCTGCAGTGGACCAAAACCGCGAAAGGCATTAAAGTAACCGTGCCGAAACTCACCGCCAAAGAAACGCCCTGCGAACACGCATGGACGTTCAAGGTGACGCAGGTAAGCTGATGATTGTTAAATACTGAAAATGAATACTTTAAGCCGGGTGAAATATCGCCCGGCTTTTTTTTGCCCATTTTTTTAACTGTAGATTTAACAATTAAAGATTTGTTGCTATCTTGACAAACTAATCCTTTTCACGTTATACTGAAACAAATATGAACCACCAACTTGTTCTATCCGACTACATCGTTTTTGCGATTTACTTCGTCATTGTGGCCGGGTATGGTTATTACATTTACAACAAAAAACGGAAAGCCAGTACCGACACCAAAGACTTTTTCCTCGCCGAAGGCTCACTGACTTGGTGGGCGATCGGCGCGTCCCTCATTGCCTCCAACATTTCCGCCGAGCAGTTCATTGGTATGAGCGGTTCGGGTTTCAAGATGGGCCTCGCCATTTCCACCTACGAATGGATGGCCGCCGCGACTTTGCTCGTGGTCGCGATTTTCTTCCTGCCCATTTACCTGAAAAACAAGATTTACACGATGCCGCAGTTCCTGAGCCAGCGGTATAACGGCACGGTAGCCACCATCATGGCGGTTTTCTGGCTGTTGCTGTATGTGTTCGTAAACCTGACGTCGATCCTGTACCTGGGTGCCCTGGCGGTGTCCACCATTTCCGGGTTCAGCTTTACAGCCTGTATGATCGGGCTGGCGGTGTTCGCCATCATCATCACCCTTGGCGGGATGAAGGTGATCGGTTTCACGGATGTGATCCAGGTGTTCTTCCTCATCCTCGGCGGTTTGGCTACTACCTACCTCGCGCTCAACCTCGTATCGCACCACTTCGGCGGGGCGGTGGGAGAAACGGCTACCAATACGCTGAATGGCATGTGGGATGGATTGGGGCTCCTCCGGCAGAAAGCGCCCGAGCATTTCCATATGATCTTCGACAAGAGCAACGAAAACTACAAGGACCTTCCCGGCCTGGCCGTGCTCATCGGTGGTATGTGGATCGTGAACCTCAACTACTGGGGTTGCAACCAATACATCACGCAGCGCGCACTGGGCGCCGATCTCAAGACCGCGCGCAACGGCCTGCTGTTCGCCGGTTTCCTCAAACTGCTCATGCCCATCATCGTGGTATTGCCCGGTATCGCCACTTACGTGCTCTGGAAAAACGGCATGTTCCAGGAAGACATGCAGGCGGTGGTAGACGGGGTGAAGCAAGTGAAGCCCGACCGCGCCTATCCCATTCTCCTCAACCTGCTCCCTGCAGGGCTGAAAGGTTTGTCATTCGCCGCGCTCACGGCCGCTATCGTGGCTTCCCTCGCAGGCAAGGCCAACAGTATCGCCACCATCTTCACGCTGGATATTTATAAAAAACATTTCAAGAAAGATGCCGGCGAAGCCGAGCAGGTGAACGTGGGCCGCATCGCTATCGTGGTGTCGTGCATCATCGCCGCCGTGGTGGCGCCTGCACTGGGGAACCTCGACCAGGCGTTCCAGTTCATCCAGGAATATACCGGTTTCATTTCGCCGGGCGTATTCGCCATCTTCATTATGGGCTTCTTCTGGAAACGCACTACTTCCGCAGCCGCGTTGGTAGGCGCCGCGCTGGCCATCCCGCTGTCGGTTGCCCTCATGTTCATCTTCCCCGATCTGCCGTTCATCAACCGCATGGGCTGGGTGTTTGTGATCATCGTGGCGCTGATGGTGATCGTCAGCCTCATGGACCCGAAGAGCAAAGACAATCCGAAAGCTCTGGAGATCGATGCCGGCATGTTCAAACTGGCTCCCGGATTCGCCGTGGGCGCCATTATCATCTGTGGTATCCTGACAGCTTTGTACACGATTTTCTGGTAATAGGATTGCTTAACTTTTTCCCACGTCTACGCATATGTCATTTTTATTAGGTTACGATATCGGATCTTCTTCCATCAAAGCAGCGCTGCTCGACGTACAGAGCGGGCGCTGCCTTGCTTCCGCCACGGGGTCCGACGAAGAGCTGCGCATCCGCGTCCCCAAGCCGGGTTTCG
Source organism: Chitinophaga pollutisoli (assembly GCF_038396755.1). NCBI lineage: Bacteria > Pseudomonadati > Bacteroidota > Chitinophagia > Chitinophagales > Chitinophagaceae > Chitinophaga > Chitinophaga pollutisoli. The sequence continues at coordinate 4,651,106 of NZ_CP149822.1, forward strand.
CCGAGCAGGATCCGGAAATGTGGTGGGAGGAAGTCATCAAAGCCACCCGCCGCCTGCAGCAGCAATATCCTTTCGACGCTTCGGCAGTGAAAGGGATCGGGGTTGCTTACCAGATGCACGGATTGGTGTGTGTAGATGAAAAAGGGGAAGTGCTGCGGCCTTCCATCATCTGGTGCGACAGCCGCGCCGTGAAGATCGGCGACGAAGCCGCGAAAAGCCTCGGTGAGGCCTACACGCTTCCGCACCTGCTGAACTCGCCCGGTAATTTCACCGCCTCCAAGCTCCGCTGGGTGCAGCTGAACGAGCCGGCGCTTTATGCAAAGATCCGGCACATCATGCTGCCGGGGGATTTCATCGCCATGCGCCTTACCGGCGTTCCCGCCACCACGCTCTCCGGGCTTTCGGAAGGGATCTTCTGGGATTTTAAGGAAGGCAAGGTGTCGGAGCAACTGCTGGAATTGTACGGTATCGACGCTTCGCTGCTTTCTCCCATCGTGCCCACCTTCGGGGAGCAGGGGAAAGTCACGAAAGCGGCGGCGGAATTATTGGGACTGAAGGAGGGAACGCCGGTTACCTATCGCGCAGGCGACCAGCCGAACAACGCGTTTTCCCTGAATGTGCTCCAGCCCGGGGAAGCCGCCACCACGGCGGGTACTTCCGGCGTGGTGTACGCCGTTCACAACCAGCCGGCCTTTGATGCGAAAAGCCGCGTCAACGCCTTTATCCACGTCAACCATACCGAAAAGGAAACGCGCAACGGCGTGCTCATGTGCCTCAACGGCACGGGCATCCTCAACAGCTGGCTGCGGCAGGTTTCCGGCGGGATGCCGTATGATAAGATGAACGTACTGGCCGCCACGGCGCCCCCGGGGCGGAAGGCCTGCGTGTTTTCCCATTCGGCAACGGCGCGGAAAGAATATTGCAAAACAGGCTCCCCGGCGCCAGCGTGCAGGGGCTCGACTTTGGCATCCATTCCCCCGCGCACCTGCTCCGCGCCGGGCAGGAAGGCATCGTGTTCGCCCTGGCTTACGGGATGGACATCATGCGCTCCATGGGCCTGCGCATCAACCGCGTAAGGGCGGGCAAAGCGAACATGTTCCTCAGCCCCCTTTTCCGGGAAGCCTTCGCCAACGCCACGGGCGCCGAAATCGAGTTGTATAACACAGACGGCGCACAGGGCGCGGCAAGAGGTGCGGGCGTAGGCGCCGGGGTGTTCGCATCCTTCCCCGAAGCTTTCCGCGGAATGGATTGCCTCGCCACCATTTCCCCCGACGCGAAAACACACGCGGCTTACCAGGATGCTTACGCCGACTGGAAAGTGAAATTGCAGCAAATATTGTCGAACAGATAAAATCTTTACAAATGCAGATCATCACAGGTAACAAAACGTACTTCCCGACAGTGGGCGCCGTGAAATATGAAGGCCCCAAATCCGACAATCCTTTTGCGTACAAATGGTACGACGAGAATGCGACCATCAACGGCAAAACGCTCCGCGAGCTGTTCAAGTTCGCCGTGAGCTACTGGCATACCTTCTGCGGCACCGGCGGCGATCCCTTCGGTCCCGGCACCAAGGAATTTCCCTGGCTGGCTTCCAACGATGCTATCCAGTCGGCCAAGGATAAAATGGACGCCGCGTTCGAGTTCATCACCAAGCTCGGCGTTCCTTATTATTGCTTCCACGACATCGACCTGATCGACGAAGGCGCTTCCATCGCCGAATACGAAAAGCGCATGCAGGCCATCGTGGATTACGCGAAGGAAAAACAAAAAGCCAGCGGCGTGAAGCTCCTCTGGGGCACCGCCAACGTTTTCAGCAACCCGCGGTACATGAACGGCGCTTCCACCAACCCGGACTTCTCCGTGGTGGCTTATGCCGGTACGCAGGTGAAAAACTCCCTCGACGCTACGATCGCCCTCGGCGGCGAAAACTACGTGTTCTGGGGCGGCCGCGAAGGTTACATGACCCTGCTGAACACCGATATGAAACGCGAGCTCGACCACCTCGGCCGCTTCCTCGGCATGGCCCGCGATTACGCGCGGAAACAGGGTTTCAAGGGTACTTTCTTCATCGAGCCCAAACCTTGTGAGCCTACCAAGCACCAATACGACTACGATAGCGCCACCGTGATCGGGTTCCTTCGCGAATACGGTCTCGATAAGGACTTTAAACTCAACATCGAAGTCAACCACGCCACCCTCGCGGGCCACACCTTCCAGCATGAGCTGCAGGTAGCGGCAGACGCGGGCATGCTGGGCAGCATCGACGCCAACCGCGGCGATTACCAGAACGGCTGGGACACCGATCAGTTCCCCATGAACCTCAACGAGCTGGTGGAAACCATGCTGGTGATCCTCGAAGCCGGCGGTTTCGCAGGCGGCGGTGTGAACTTCGACGCCAAAGCCCGTCGCAATTCCACCGACCTCGAAGATATTTTCCATGCGCATATCGGCGGGATGGACGCTTTCGCACGCGCGGCTTTCGTAGCTGACCGCATGCTCCGCGAATCTCCTTACCGCCAGTTCCGCAAAGACCGCTACGCTTCTTTCGACTCCGGCAAAGGACTGGAATTCGAAAGCGGCAAGCTGACGCTGGAAGACCTCCGCGCATTCGCCATCGCCAACGGAGAACCGAAGCAAACGAGCGGCCGCCAGGAATGGCTGGAAAATATCATCAACCAGTACATTTAGGCTGTATATTTAGGGCAAAATCGAAGCATGGCATTCAGTATTACGCATAAAGAAGAGAACGGCTTTTCCATCATCGCGCTGCAAGACGACGCAGGCGCGGAAGTACAGATCATTCCAGGATTTGGCGCCCTGCTGCATGCTTTCCGCGTGCCGCACGGAAGCGGACATATCAATATCATCGACAGCTACCAAAGCGATACCGACCTGCACGCAGGGGTAACGGGCAGTTTCAAAAGCGTGAAGCTGAGCCCATTCGCCTGCCGCATCAAGGATGGCGCTTATAACTGGAAGGGAACGGATTACACCATCCGCAAATCCCCCATCCACGGGCTGCTTTTCGATCAGGCTTTCACGCTCATCAAAGAAGAAGCGACCGACAGCTTCGCCGAAATATCCCTGGAGCATCACTACGCCGGCGACGACCCCGGGTATCCGTTCCCTTACCGTTGCGAGGTGCAATACCGCCTGCTGCCTGAGCAAATGCTCCAGGTAACCACGGCCGTTTTCAACCTGCACAACGCGCCGGTACCCATGATGGACGGATGGCACCCGTATTTTACCACGGGCACGCCGGTAGACCGGCTGGAACTGCAATTCAGCAGCACCAGCATCGTGGAATTCGACGAAAAACTGATCCCCACCGGGAAAGTGCTGCCTTACAGCGAATTCGCGCATGGAAAAAGCATGAATGGCGTGAGCCTGGATAATTCCTTTTTGCTGGATTTTGCCGCCGCACAGCCGCTTTGCACGCTGACCGACCCGGAGAAAAACATCCGGATCGCGTTCTATCCCGATAAAAGCTATCCGATCCTGCAGGTATATACACCGCCACACCGGAACAGCATCGCCATCGAGAACCTGACCGGCGCCCCGAACGCCTTCAATAACGGCATCGGACTGGTGACGGTGGAGCCGGGGCACAGCGCGATTTTCCAAACGGCGATCCAGGTAAACGGGGCCTGACGGCTGTTTGGCACAGACTTTGAATTTATGGTTGTAACCCCTCATTAGTTCACCCATAAATTGTCATGTCATGGACATCCTGATGATCAAGGACCGGTGGAGCGAGATCAAGGCGAAACTGAAGCAGCTGTTCGCCGATTTGACGGAGACGGATCTTACCTATGAGCAGGGGAAAGACGACCGTCTCATCCGCCAGATTCAGATTAAACTCGGTATAACCAGGGACGAGGTGATATCCATTATCCGTTCTCTGTAACAACTCGAATTACGGGCAATTCCCGGGGAAGACGATTCCTCCGGGAATTGCTTTTTTATATTACATTCGTGTCTTAACTATTTTCCGGTCGTAAATGTTAGCATAATATGAAACCCATCAGACTGTACTTAATAACCATGCTGCTGACCCTTACGGGCGGCGCGGTTTCGCTCCCGGCCCTCGCCCAGATTGAAACGCCCGTTACCGTCCGCGGCCAGATCACGAGCATTGACGGCAAGATTGTATTATATCCCGCAACGGTCCGGAACAAACAAACCGGCGCCCGCGTCTTTTCCGACCAGGGTGGTTTTTACAGGATCACCGCGCGGCAGGGCGATGAAATCCTGGTTTCTTTCATTGGTTATGTTTCCGATAGCGTGAAGGTGATCAACCTCGCGGGTACGCAGGTCGCCAACATCCGGCTGAAAGCCCGGGAGCGCTTCCTGCCCCAGGTGGAAGTGTCCGGCAAATGGAACGCGTATCAGCTCGACTCTATCGCGCGGTACGAGGAATTCAAGCCCTTCCTCGAAACAAAGGAAAAGACGCTCGTTAACACAGAAAAACGGACCGACGGCGGTTTCGGAATGGTGTTCAGTCCCTTCACCCGCGGCTCCCGCAAAGAAAAGGACCTCCGCAGGTTTAAAAAACTTTACGAGGAAAACGAGCGCCAGCAGTTTGTCGACTACCGCTATTCGAAGAGCTTTGTAAGCACGGTAACCGGTCTCAAAGGCGATTCCCTCACGCAGTTCACCAACATTTACACGCCCAGCTACGGCATGCTGCGCACCATCAACCAGGAAGACCTGATCATGTGGATCTCCGTCCGCGCGAAGAAATGGCGCGAAAATCCGGCGGTGCGCATGAAGGAGAACGAATAAACGAAATTGCTATAAAAGCGAACGGCTGACCTTTCCGGGTCAGCCGTTTTTGTATGCGGTTAATTCAGCCGTTTTACCCGGAAGTAAGCTTTAACCGGCGTGGTAGTGGTTACAGGCGGGGTGGAATGGATGAAATGGCCAGCCGATTCCATGGAAGCGGATCCGATGATCCAGGGGCCGGAAGAACCCGTTTCCAGGACATGCAGACTCCCATGGCTGGGTACTGCTTGTCCGCCGGCGTTGTACATCTGCGCGTAGGTTTGTGCGGTACCGATGTTCAGGAGGAAGATAACGTTGGTGAGGTCCCAGGTCCATTGGCCCGGCTGTTTGCCCTGCCATTTGACACTGGCGGTGGTGCCGTTCTGTTCGGCCATCACGAAGCTTTCACCGGAGGTGATATGTCCGCCGCTGTTGCCGTAGGTGGTCCATCCGCCGCCGGCGACAGATACCGAGATGCCTTCCGGCGCGGTAAAGATCCGGCTGACCAGTATCCCTACGGCGTTCTCGTTGGAGGTGATATCGACCGTTACGAGGGCGGGGTTGGTGGCGGGGATTTGTGCAGGGGCCGTGTATTTGCCGGTGTTGGTGTTGCCGGCGAGCTGACCGCTGCCCTGGAGCGTCCATTTTTCGATATATCTGGGATCGAGGAGGGTTTTGGGGTCGAGGAGGGCGGTTTCCTTGCCTTGGGGCGTAAGGGGTTCCAGGAGATCATCCTGTCCGGGCAGTACGCATTTCACGGCCAGGGAAACCTGCTGTCCGGGGTCGGCTGCTACCATGGCGGGCTGGAGGGAGATGGCTTCAAAGAAGCTCCAGTCGGAAAAATGGGTGGTTTGCACCGAGAGGGTCTTATTGGCCAGGTTGCGGAGGGCGCCAACGGTGTACCAGATACCATCGGCCTTTTGGGTGGCGATGCCCAGGGCGCCGGGGATGGTGCCCAGGAGGTCTTCGGCCGTAAACCGGATGGTGAGGGTAGCGGGCTTTTTGAAAGTGAGGGCTTCCGGCTGGAGGCGGTAGGCCAGGCCTTTACCGCCGGGGGCGGTATTGGTGATGGGCTGGATGAAGAATTCGGTTTCATTGTCCAGCGCGCCCGCCGGGATGGTGAGGGTGATCCGGGCGCCGGGGTATTCGACCGTGCCGCCCGCGGGCCCCACTTTTTACTGAAAGGTGTTCCCTGGGGCGTTCCCTTGGCCGTGGGGATGCCTTTTCCGCCTTCGGGCGGGGTGGGAGCGGGTCCGGTTTTGGGAGACGGTTTGGAACATTGGGTGCAAGCGAGCATGGCTGCGAGCAGCAGGGGTAAACTGAAAAATCTATTCATAATTGCGCTGAGGTTAATGAAGCTGCGCAAAGGTAGGGCAGGGAAGAGGGGGCGGCTATAGGCAGTAACGCTTAATTAAAAGCGAAGGACCGGCTGCCTGGATGATCCATTGCAGCCGGTCCTTCTATTTTTCATTTTTCAATCGCTTAGTTGTACACTTTCACCATATATACGAATTCTTCCAGTTTGCGTGCCTGCTCCACGCGGGGGAGGCCCAGCAGCTGGTTCTTCTGTCTGAGGTCTTTGCGGTTGAATTTCTCTTTCGGTAATTCTTCGAGTAATCTTTTCAGGTGGCCGGATTTCACGGCGAAGGCGATGCCTTCGGAGGTGGATTGGCGGCCGGTGATGATGCCGATGAGCTCGCCGTTCATATCGAGCAAGGGGGCGCCGGAGTTGCCGGGGTTCACGGGGATGGACACCTGGTAGGCCAGGGTATCGCCGTTGAAACCGGTTTGCGCGCTAATGTAGCCCATGCCGAAAACGATCTCGTCGCGGGGGTAGCCCATGGAGAACACTTCCTGCCCGAGGCGGGAGGGGTCTTTTTGAGCGTATAAGGGAGCGGGGCGGAGCGGAAGGCGCTGTCTGCCACACGGAGAACGGCCAGGTCGCTGGATACGTCTTCGAATACGCTGACGGCTTTGAAGGCTTCCCCTTTGTGGTTTTGCAGATAGATGGAGTCTGCCCCGGCGATCACGTGGTAATTGGTGACCATATAGCCGTTGCGGGAGATGGCGAAGCAGGTGCCGCCATAGGTGCCGGGGTTGACGGGGCCGGCGTTTTTATTATTGATATCGCGGATGAGGGCGTTTTGCGAGCGCTGGATGTTGTTCAGCACGCGGCGTACGTCTTCATACTTGGCGGTATAGGAGTTTTTGGCGGAGCGCTGCATGATGGCCATGGTAGCCAGGGAGGTAACCAGGGCGATGGATGCGGCGGCGGCAACGGAGTACCAGGTGCGGCGGCGGCTGGTCATGGGTACTACGGGGGCTTGCTGAGCCGGCTGGAGTTGCGCGGTAGCAGCGGCGGCCTGCGGGTGGATGGCGTTCATCCGGGCGCGGAGGCTTTGGCGGGCGCCGTGGGCCCTGAGCTGGGAGAGGAACGCCTCGTGGTCGGATACTTCCCGTTGGAGTTCGGGGGTCCGGCGCAGGAGGGATTCGAACGCTTCTTTTTCCCGGGCGGTCATTTCACCGTCCAGGTAGCGTTCTATTTCCTGTATTTTATGTAATTCGTTCATCACGGATTCCTGCTTGGCTTTATATTAGTTCGCAAAAAATAGTTTCTTCAGCCGCATAAGGCATTTGTACTTCTGGTTCTTGGCGTTCTCAGCATTGGTATACCCGAACTGACCGGCGATTTCCTGCATGCTCCGGCGGTGGATGTAATATTCCTCCAGGATGGTTTTGCAGGGCTCCCCGATCTTCCCCATGGCGGCTTCCATTTGCCGGAACTGCGCGTCTTTCTCGAGGTGCGTTTCCAGGGCGTCGGCCGCGTCGGGGGATTCTTCCACGTCTTCCGGGAGGGGGCTGTTGTAAGGCCCGCTCTGGAGCTTTTTGAGCCACATCCGCCGGCAAACGGCGTAGAGGAAGGTTTTTAACCGGGAAGAGAGTACAAAATTCCCTTCTTTTGCCTTCTCATATAAGACTATCATCGATTCCTGGAAGATGTCTTTGGCATCGTCCGCCGACCCATTGTGCTGCAAAATCATCCGTTCTATCATCGGATAATGCTCCAAATAAATGATTTCCAGAGCTTTATCGTCGTTAGCGGCTAATCTGTGCAGTAATTCCTGATCCTTTTCTATGTGCAAAAGATGATTCACTGATTAATACGGTTTGGGCAGGTTTAGTAACCCAAAGTAGGCAAAATAAATTTTTTTTCAGATTGCGGGTTACCTTTCGTTTGATCCGGGTATAAAGGTTAAATCTCATTTCAAAAAACCTTAAAACGTATCAAAATGAAAAAATTCGGTTTCCTCGCACTCGCACTGGGTCTGTTCGCTGTAGCTTGCAACAACGCTGGTACCTCCACTGAAGGTGATTCCACTAAAGTTGACAGCCTGGTTCAGGAAGCTCAGAGCACTGTTGACTCTGCTGCTGCTGTTGTTGATTCCGCTGCTGCCGTGGTTGACTCTACCGCTAAAGCTATCGACTCTACTGCTAAAGCTCACTAATTATAGGCAAGCATTAAAGGATATTCATCCGGCCCCCTGCACCCGCAGGGGGCTTTTTTGTGCATCACACATACCCTGGGCGAGAGTGGCTGCCCAAGGGGGAATTTACCTGCAGCATGTATATCATCCGTAGGTAAAGCAGGGGTACTTAAGGGTAAATGGTTGGATACTAAGGGGTTACTGTATCCTGTTAGGACGCTGATATACCTTTGATATACATTACCCCCTCTTTTACCCTACAGTTACCCTATAGTAAGTATGAAGTAAGGCCGGATGTACGCCCGGGCACAGCCAGGAATTATTTGCTATAGCATTCAATCCGCCGTTTTGATGACCAATTAACCGGTATATTTCTGTTTTTCTTGAAAATGGTTTAATGTGCGGCCTATTTTGTTAGATGAATTTTATATTTTACTTCCCCTGTTTGAAAAAATGAAATCCTGCTTTACTTTTGTTCTATCAAACAACGCAAACACACTATCTGATGCAACAGCATACTTTTGGATACTTTTACGGCTTTTACTTTTTCTGGTACCAGAATTAGGAGGTTCGTTTTTACTGATCCAAACAGATAAAAAAATACAACGGGCCTCCTGCAAAAGGGGGCCTTTTTCTTTGTAACGAATTATGCAAACCGGTAAAAAACAGATATGTCACAGAATCGATTTTATGCCTGCTATTTTTACTTTTTCTTTTACGCAAAAGAAAGCGGGACTCTCTTGTGACAACGGTTCGCCGGTAAGATAAAGGAAAGGGTCCCGCCAGTCAGCGGGGCCCTTTTTATTGCTCAACAGCATTTTTAAAACACATATATGCGCATCGCGATCCAGGGATTTGAAGGATGTTTCCACCAGATAGCCGCCCAGAATTACTTCGGCAAACAAACTGAAATCGAGGCCTGTGCCTCCTTCTCCGAGCTCGTCAGAAAGGTGAAAAACGCCGAAGCCGGGGTAGACGGCGGCATGATGGCCATCGAAAACTCCATCGCCGGCAGCATCCTGCCCAACTATTCCCTCCTCAAAAACTCCGGCCTTCACATCGTAGGCGAACTGTACCTGCAGATCAACCAAAACCTCATGGTGATGCCCGGGCAAACGATCGACGATATCCGCGAAGTGCACTCGCACCCCATGGCGCTGCTGCAATGCATGGACTTCCTCGCCAAATACCCCCACATCAAACTCGTGGAAACGGAAGATACCGCCCTCAGCGCCAAACATGTGAGCCAGAAAAAACTGAAATCCACCGCCGCCATCGCCGGCCAGCTCGCCGCCGATATCTTCGGCCTCGAGGTGATCGGGCGCAACATCCACACGGCTAAAAATAACTATACCCGCTTCCTGGCCATTTCCCGGAACGGCGTAGCCACCCCCGGGGATGCTAACAAATCTTCCGTATATTTCCAGACTTCCAACGAACGGGGAAGCCTTGCCCGCGTGCTCACCATGATCGCGCAGGAAGGCATCAACCTGAGCAAAATCCAGAGTTTTCCGATCCCCGCGAAGGAATGGCATTATTACTTCCACGCCGACATGGAATTCGACTCCCCGGAGCATTTCCAGCAGGCGCTCGATAAAATCGCACCCCTTACCGAGCAGCTGACCGTGCTGGGGATTTACAAAAAAGGCAATACGCATACCTGATACCAACAATAATCTAACACCCATGCAACCTACCGTAGCCAAAAGATTGCAGCACACCGAGGAGTACTATTTTTCACGGAAACTCCGGGAGATCGACGACATGAACAAAGCCGGCGCCAGCGTGATCAACCTCGGCATCGGCAGCCCCGATCTTCCCCCGCATCCCTCCGTGACCGCCGCCCTTACCGCGCATGCGGCCAAACCTGACACCCATGCCTACCAGGGCTATAAAGGCATCCCCGCCCTGCGGAACGCCATGGCGGCATGGTATGGCCGGTTCTACGGCGTTGCCCTCAACCCGGACACCGAGGTGCTCCCCCTCATCGGCTCCAAAGAAGGCATCATGCACATCTGCATGACCTTCCTCCAGGAAGGCGATGAAGCCCTCATCCCAGATCCCGGCTACCCTACCTACCGCTCCGCCGTGCAGCTCTCCGGCGCCACGCCCGTGACCTACACGCTCAGCGCAGACAACGGCTGGCAGCCCGACCTCGCCGCCCTGGAACAGCGCGACCTTTCCAACGTCAAACTGATGTGGGTGAATTACCCCCACATGCCCACCGGCTCCCAGGCGCTCGCCGGCACTTTCGAAAAACTCGTGGCTTTCGCCGCCAAACATAATATCCTGCTGTGCCACGACAATCCGTACAGCTTCATCCTCAACGACGCGCCCGCCAGCCTCATGGCTACCCCCGGCGCGATGGACGTGGCCCTGGAGCTGAACAGCCTCAGCAAATCCGGCAACATGGCCGGATGGCGCGTGGGCATGCTCGTGGGTAAAGCCGCCTTCCTCAACGATGTGCTGCGCTTTAAATCCAATATGGACTCCGGCATGTTCCAGCCCGTACAAATGGCCGCCGTGGCTGCGCTGGAACTGGGGAAGGACTGGTACGACGGTTTAAACACCATCTACCGCGGCCGCCGCAATAAAGTATTCGAACTGCTCGACCTGATCGGTTGCACCTACGACCGCAGCCAGGTAGGCATGTTCGTGTGGGCGCAGATCCCCGCGGGGTATGCAGACGGTTTTGCCGTGAGCGACGAAGTGCTGCAACAGGCGCACGTCTTTATCACCCCCGGCGGTATTTTCGGAGAAAACGGCAAGGGCTACATCCGCGTGAGCCTCTGCCGCGACGAGCAGGTGTTCGCCGAAGCCATCGACCGGGTGCGGACAAACATTGTAGAACGTAAAAAAGCCCTCGTATGATAGCAGCTGTAGTAGGCGTTGGCCTGATCGGCGGCTCCCTGGCGCTGAGCCTCAAAGAGCGCGGCGTGGCCAACTGGATCATCGGGGTGGATAATAATACCGTCAACCTCGCCAAAGCGCAGGAACTGGGTATTATCGACGAAGGTTCCACGCTGGACGACGCCATGAAGCGGTCTGACCTGGTGGTGCTCGCCATTCCGGTAGACGCGATGCTGGGCACGGTGTCCGATATCCTGGGCAAAGCCCGCGAAGGACAGGTCATTATGGACGTAGGGTCCACCAAACATAAATTATTGCAACTCGTTGCCGGTCATCCCAACCGGGGGCGCTTCGTAGCTGCCCACCCGATGGCCGGCACCGAGTATTCCGGGCCCGAGGCTGCGGTCAAAGGGCTTTTCACGGGTAAGACCATGGTGCTCTGCGATGTCAAGAACAGCGACGAAGACGCGCTGGAGCTGGTGGAAGCGATGGTTGACAAGCTGAACATGCGCATCGTGTACATGAACGGCGAGGAGCACGATTTGCACACGGCTTACGTGTCGCACATTTCGCACATCACTTCCTTTGCGCTGGCGCTGACGGTATTAAAGAAGGAAAAAGAGCAGGGCCGGATTTTCGAGCTGGCCAGCGGGGGCTTCGAGTCTACCGTGCGCCTCGCCAAAAGCTCGCCCGATATGTGGGTGCCCATCTTCAAGCATAACCGCAACAACGTGCTGGACGTGCTCGACGAGCATATCCGCCAATTGGAGCAGATGAAAGAATTGTTGCAGTCGGAGGACTACGAAACGTTCTACAAGCTCATCCAGAAGAGCAATAAAATCAGGAAAATTCTTAAGTAATCACCCTTTTCATCAACTAACACATCACGATAACAAAATGGAACAGATCTTAGCAAAAACGAAATTCGCCGATCCGGCTTCTGACAAGAAACCGCTGATCATTTCCGGGCCTTGCTCGGCTGAAACAGAAGAACAAGTGCTGGCAACGGCGCTCGCGCTGGCCAAAACCGGCAAGGTAGACGTACTGCGCGCCGGCATCTGGAAGCCCCGTACCCGTCCGGGTTCTTTCGAGGGCATCGGCACCAAGGGATTGCCCTGGTTGCAGAAAGCGCGTGACCTCACCGGCATGCCATTGACCGTAGAAGTGGCTACCGCCAAGCAGGTGGAAGATGCGCTGCACTTCGGTGTGGACATCCTCTGGATCGGCGCACGCACTACCGTAAACCCTTTCTCCGTACAGGATGTAGCCGATGCGCTGAAGGGCGTGGACGTTCCCGTGCTGATCAAAAACCCGATCAATCCCGATCTGGAACTCTGGATCGGCGCTGTTGAGCGTATCCAGAAAGCCGGCATCAAGAAAGTGGGCCTTATCCACCGCGGCTTCTCCAGCTACGGCAACACCGAATACCGCAACGCGCCCATGTGGCACCTGGCGATCGAACTGAAACGCCGCCATCCCGAATTACCGATGATCTGCGACCCGAGCCACATCAGCGGCCGCCGCGATATCCTGCAGGCCGTGGCCCAGGAAGCCATCGACCTGGATTACGACGGCCTCATGCTCGAAACGCACGTGGACCCCGATAACGCCTGGAGCGATGCCAAACAGCAGATCACGCCCGAGAAATTCGGCGAAATGCTCGACAACATCACCTGGAAGCACGAGCGTTCCGAGAACAAGGAATTCAACACCGCGCTGGAAAAACTCCGCAACCAGATCAACGGCATCGACGACGAAATCCTGCTGCTGCTCGGCAACCGCATGAAAATCGCAGAGAAGATCGGTCAATACAAAAAAGAAAACAACATCACCATCCTCCAGACCAACCGCTGGAACGAGATCCTCGAACGCGCCATCCGCGCAGGCGAGAAACTGGGCCTCAGCAAGGAATTCATTCTGAAATACTTCGACGCGGTTCACCTCGAATCCATCAACCGTCAGAACAAAGTGATGAACGACTAAGCCAATATTTTCCGGTACGAATATGATACAACAATCTCACCGTTTCCAGCAATCCAGCTGCGATTATTACCTGGGCGGAAGCCTCGCCAACCTTGGGGACTATGCCGACAGAACGCGCTCTGTACTGCTGGTAGACGAAAATGTGGACAAACATTACGGGCATCTTTTCACCAACTGGAAAAAGCTGGTGGTGCCCGACGGGGAAGAGCATAAGACGATGGAGGTGATGGAACAGATTATAGACGGGCTGATCGAACTGGAGGCGGACCGCAAGACGATGCTTATCGGCGTCGGCGGCGGTATGCTGACGGACGTCACGGGTTTTGCCGCCAGCATTTACATGCGCGGCATACCATTCGCTTTCGTTCCCACTACGCTGCTCGCGCAGGTAGACGCATCCATCGGCGGCAAGAACGGCGTGAGCCACGGCATGCATAAAAACATGCTGGGCACCATCCGCCAGCCGAATTTCATCCTGTTCGACTATTCGCTGCCGGCCACAATGCCAGAAGGGGAGTGGTGCAACGGTTTCGCGGAGATCATCAAATACGCATGCATCTACGACGAAGAACTGTTCAATTACCTGGAAGCGAATAAGGAGAAGGCTTTGGCCAGGGATGTAGCCGTGCTGGAATTCCTCGTGCAGCGGTCCGTAGAGATTAAAACGAAGTTTGTACTGGAAGACGAGTTCGAGAGCGGTGTCCGCCGCTGGCTGAATTTCGGGCATACGCTCGGCCATGCCGTAGAAAAAATAGAGAACATCGCCCACGGTAAAGCAGTGGCCATCGGGATGGTAGCAGCCGCTAAGATCTCCGAAAAATATAACCAGCTGCCACCCGAACAAACCAACCGCCTTATCCGTTTGATCAACGACTACCGCCTGCCGGTGACGCTCGAATCAGACAAAGAAGCGGTGTTCAACATTTTCCGGCTGGACAAGAAGCGTGAAAAAGACCACATTCATTTCGTGCTCCTCAACAGGATCGGCGAGGCAACCACCAAGCCGATCCTGCTCGATGAGCTGAAGCAGATATTACAAGAAATATAGCCCATGATAGCAACGATACAACCCGGCCATATCAGCGGCAATGTTACTGCCAACCCATCCAAAAGCGCGATGCAGCGCGCGGTGGCGGCGGCGCTCCTGGCCACCGGGAGAACGGTGATCCGTAATCCCGGCCTGAGCAACGATTGCCTCGCCGCCCTGGAAGTAGCCGAAAACCTCGGTGCCATGGTGAAACGCGTAGGCGAGGAGATCCACATCACTTCCAAAGGCGTGGCCCCCTTCTACGACGAAATCAACTGCGGCGAATCGGGCCTCGGCATCCGGATGTTTACGCCCATCACCGCGCTGGCCGACCGCACCATCACCATCAGCGGCCATGGCAGCCTCGTAACGCGGCCCATGGACTTCTTCGAACAGGTGCTGCCCCAGCTGGGCGTGTCCGTCAAAAGCAACGGCGGCAAATTGCCCCTCGAAATCAAAGGCCCCCTGCAGGCGAAAGATATCACCATCGACGGTTCCCTTTCCTCCCAGTTCCTCACCGGCCTGCTCATGGCCTTCGGGAGCGTGGCGGAGAAAGCGACCATCACCGTCGACAACCTGAAAAGCAAACCTTACATCGCGCTCACGCTGCAATTGATGGAGCATTTCGGGGTGAAAGTGAAAAACGAGAACTTTGAGAAGTTCCATTTTGAACGCGCCCAATCCTACCGCGCCTGCGAATACACCGTAGAAGGCGACTGGAGCGGAGCGGCATTTCTTCTCGTGGCCGCAGCCGTGGCCGGCAAGGCGGAAGTGCATCACTTGAATACGCAGTCTGCCCAGTCCGACAAAGCGATCATGGAAGCCCTCGAGAAAGCGGGCGCCGACATCCTGCCGGGCATGTTCACCATCATCGTGGGCAAAAGCGGGCTGCAGCCTTTCGAGATCGACGCTACCGATTGTCCGGACCTCTTCCCGCCGCTGGTGGCGCTGGCCGCCAACTGCAAGGGCACCACGGTGATCAAAGGAGTGAGCCGCCTGGCGCATAAGGAAAGCGACCGCGGGCTTACGCTGCAACAGGAGTTCGGTAAAATGGGCATCCGCATCGACCTCGACGGCGACCTCATGCACGTGCATGGTGGCACCGGCATCAAAGGGGCGCGGGTGTTCTCGCACAACGACCACCGCATCGCCATGGCATGCGCCGTTGCGGCCTTAACGGCCGACGGTCCTGTTACCATCGACAATGCGGAGGCCATCAACAAATCTTATCCCGAATTCTACGACCACCTGCAACAACTTGGCGCCACGGTGGCAACGGAAGGGGAAACCGTAAAACACTAACAACATGAACAGTTTCGGCAGATTATTCAGGGTGAATGTTTTCGGCGAATCGCACGGGGAAAGCGTGGGCGTCAATATCGACGGTGTGCCTGCGGGTATTCCCCTGCGCCAGGAAGACTTCCTGGCCGACCTGGAGCGCCGCAAGGGCGGGGCGCGCGGCACTACGCCGCGGAAGGAAGACGACCTGCCGTTCCTGAAGTCGGGCGTGTTCAACGACCGCACTACCGGTGCGCCCGTCACAATCCTTTTCGAGAACAACAATACCCGCAGCGCGGATTATGCCAAGTTGCGGGAGTTTCCGCGGCCGGGGCATGCCGACTTCGTGGCGTCGAAGAAATATGGCGGTTTCGAGGATTACCGCGGCGGGGGGCACTTCAGCGGAAGGCTGACGCTGAACCTGGTGGCAGCGGGCGTGATCGCCAAGAAGATCCTGGGCGAAGGGGTTTCCGTGAAAGCGGAGATCACCGAAGTAGGGGGCATCGCCGATCCTGAACGGGGGCTGGAAGAAGCCATCAAAGCGAAGGATTCCGTCGGCGGTATCGTGGAGTGCCGGGTGGACGGGTTGCCCATCGGATTGGGAGAACCTTTCTTCGATTCCCTGGAATCGAACCTGGCGCATGCCGTGTTCGCCATTCCGGCGGTAAAAGGCATCGAGTTCGGGTCGGGATTCGCCGCGGCGAAAATGAAAGGCCTGGAACATAACGATCCCATTATCGACATGGAAGGCAAAACCGCCACCAATCACGCCGGCGGCGTGGTAGGCGGCATCACCAACGGCAACCAGCTGGTGTTCCGCATCGCAGTGAAACCTACATCTTCCACCCCGAAAGAACAGCAAACGCTCAATATCACGACCGGGGAAGTGGAAACCTTTTCCGTGAAAGGGCGCCACGATCTTTGCATCGCGTTGCGCGTGCCCGTAGTGCTGGAAGCCGTTACGGCCATGGTGCTGGCGGATTTCATGCTGCTGGAGCAACGCAGGCCAAGGGTGTTTTCCTGAGTCAGTACACCAAATTTTTATACGTCCCGGGCGCCGCAAGGTGTCCGGGATTTTTTTGTGGGGAAACGGAACATCCGGTTGTTTTATCAGACTGCATCAACCCGGATGTTCCATTTCGCAAACACATGTCAAGCATTCAATTTGCATCATGGCATGTGCAAATGTGGCGTTTGTACAGTGTTTTCCCTTCCTCGTCGATATGCTGCAGCAGTTCCTGGCTGCGAATCATATGGTATATCGAAACGTCTATGAAAAATGGGAGCATCATCGCCTCCAGCTTAGATTCGATTTCCCGTAACTTGCTTTTGTCGAGCAACGCTCCTTTTAGTGCAATATCGATATCAGAACCGGGATGGAAATTGCCCATTGCCCGTGATCCATATAGGATGGCTTCATCTATTTCAGGAATTGAGACGAAGCTTGCGAACAATTTATGTGTGGCTGTCATGGATAATCCGTACTTCATATTTCACTTATTTTTGCGGTTTTGTGACTGTTGAGGTGAATTAGTTCAAGGTTTTGCCTGAGTTGTACGAATAAGGGGAAATGAACATTTCTGATCGAATCCGCAATTTCGCTTACCAGGATTTCGTCATAGGAATGCACCGTATCATTACGATCCCTTAACATATCCAGCCAACCTTCATCGCCCTCAATCATCTGAAATTGACTGGCGTAAAGAAATGCATCGCGGCTACCCTGAATCACTACCGTGCCTTGTAGTTCATAATAATGCTTCATCGTTTTCCATGCTTGTTCAAACGTGTATTCGAACGCTTTAATCATCCCCTGCTTTTCAAGGTCAGTCAGGCTGTCTCCCTTATCAATAAAGCGATTGAGCTGTATCAGAGCTCTTTTGAATTTGTTGAAAAGGTATTCCCATCGTTCCATTTTTTTCGTCATAACGTAACTGTTTTAGTGAGCCTGCATAATAGTTTTTTTCCGTACACAAAAATTTTTCGGGCATAAAAAAAGGCTGGCCTGATTACAGGCCAGCCATAGCGGGTTATACTTCCTTTCAGATTATTCTTTCACGATTTCCAGCAGCTGCACTTCGAAGATGAGTGCGCTGTTGGGGGCGATCTTCGCGCCTGCCTGACGTTCGCCGTAGGCGAGGTCGGAAGGTATGAAGAGCTTCCATTTGGAGCCGACGGGCATCAGCTGGAGGGCTTCCGTCCAGCCTTTGATCACGCCGGTGATCGGCAGTACGATGGGCTCGCCGCGTTCCACGGAACTATCGAATACGGTGCCGTCGATCAGCGTGCCGGTGTAATGCACTTTTACTTTATCCTGCAGCGTAGGTTTTGGGCCCGTACCATTTACAAGCACCTGGTATTGCAGGCCGCTGGCGGTAGTATTGATGCCTTCCTTCGTTTTATTGTCGGTCAGGAACTTATCGCCCGCCGCTTTGGCTTTTGCGGCCTTTTCTGCCTTGATTTTCTGAAGGTAAGCGCTCACAACGCTCATGCCCTTTTCGGTGGTGATCATCGCGGAATCCCCTTTGTAGAGGTCTTCGATGGCTTTGAACAACAGGGGAAGGTTCAGCGAGTCCAGCCCTTGCTTTTTCAACATCTCGCCCATGTCGTTACCGATGGTGTAAGACACGGAATCGAGCGTGGTAACGAGGGCGGGAGGGGGCGGCACTACCGGGCCTTTCTTTTTCTTCTTTTGGCTATAGGCAGCCTGGACGCTCATGAGGCCCAGGAGGCAGATAAACAGGCTTTTTCTGGAAATCATACGATGCTTAAAATTTGTAGCGCAATATAGCCAATTATTTTATCCGGCTCCAGATTTCATGCATCGGATCGCCTGCGGTGCTTTTGCCGCTGTGGTGCCACTTTCCGTCTTCCACCTTTGCGTCAAACTGGACGTTGCGGCCCACCCGGTTGTTGTCGCGGGAGAAGAAGGTGATGGTTTCGGTATACTTCCCGTTCTCAAACGTATATGTGCCACCGCCGGTACCGAAGAATTCCTTCGTTTCGGTGTTCATGGCAATCCACTGGAAACGGCCGCCGGTGAGGACCTTCAGGGTTTTGCGCGGACCGGGTTTCATTTCCGACATTTTATCATCCACCATTCTGCCCGTAATGCGCCAGGTGCCCGCCAGGTCGTTGGGCGCGGCCTCGCTCGCGCGGCTGAATACCAGTTCGCCCTCCGGCAGGGTAAGGGTCAGCATGCCGCCGGTGATCCGGTAGGGTACGTTGCGGGTGTTGCCGATCATGTCTTTGTCGTGGCTGGAAAATTCGAATACCACGTCCATGTTTTGTCCGGAGGTTTGGATCGTGCCGCCGAATGTTTGCATGAACGCCGTCGGCGTATAATCCGTGTAGGAAAAATAATCGTCCTGGATGAGGAGTATCGTTACTGTGTCTTGCGAAGCCCGCTGCAGGATCCAGGAACCGTTGGCTTCGGATTGGGCGTAGGATGCGCCGCCCATGAGCAGGAGGCAGGCAAAAAGGAATGCTTTCATAGTTGCGTATTTTAACGTGTTGGATGAATAATCAGGGTAAAACGGGCAGCAAAATCCGCGACGCGTTTGCCGCATTATGCCAGATGCTGATATCCGACGGCACGAAATCTTCCTTCCCTGCTTTGTAAATATCCGTAAAAGTCTGCGGATTCCGGTCGACCAGCGGGAACCAGGTGCTTTGGACCTGTATCATCAGCCGGTGCCCTTTTTTGAAGGTATGGGCCACGTCGGGCAGGGTGAACTTCACTGGCGTTACTTTCCCGGGAACGAAGGGTGCCGGCTGCGCGAAGCTTTCCCGGTATTTGCCGCGCATCACTTCACCCCGCACCAGCATTTGATACCCGCCCATGGGATAAGTCGCGGAAACGTAGCGCGGATGGGCGGTAGGCGCGGGCGTTCCCCCGTAGCTGAAATCATCCGGGAACACGTCGATCACCTTCACGATAAAATCCGCGTCGGTAGTGCTGATGCTGGCCATCAGCTCGGCAACCACCGGCCCCGCGAGCGTCAGGTCTTCTGTCAGCTTCCCGGTCTGGAATACCAGCACATCGGGCCTCCGGGCCGCAAAGCGCTGATCGTCGGTCATGTAACTGATCGTGCGGGTATGATGGATGTCGGAAGTATAAGGCACCGGCTTCGAAGGATCGCTGGTATAACGGCTGTATTCCGCACCGGCCGCGGGTTTGTTGAATGACAGACCTCCGCTGGGCTGGAGGTATATCGCTTTTTCCTGCACGCCTGCTGCGGGCCAGCTTTCGAACGTCCGCCACTGATTCGCCCCGGTAAAAAACACGGATGCCTCGGGAATGGCTTTTTCAGGCTCACCCAGCAGGTAGTGGTCGAAGAAGGGATGCTCGATATTATCCTGGTACCATTCGGCCGTATTGGCGCCGAATTGCAAGTTGCCCAGGTAGGTGCCGTCGTTGGTGGACCACTGGCCATGATACCACGGTCCCATTACGATGCGGTTGCTGATGCCGGGGTTTTGCTTTTCGATGGCCGCGTAAGTGGCCCAGGCGCCGAAGCAGTCTTCCGCGTCGAAAGTTCCTCCCACCACCAGCATGGCGGGCCGCAGCTTTTGCAGGTGCGGGCGCACGTTGCGGGCTTTCCACCAGGCGTCGTAATCGGGGTGGTTATAGAGATCTTTCCAGAAAGCGATGCTGTCGCCCATCAGCTGCGCGATCTGCGGCAGGGTGCCGGCTTCCAGGAAGAATTTATAGTTGTCTTTCGTGGGGTAAGGATAACCGGTGGGGCCAACTGTCGTGGGATAGGGGCGCGGTTTGCCGAACCCGCTGTAGAAAGCGAAGGCGTCGTTGAGCATGAAAGCGCCGTTGTGGTGGAAATCGTCGCCGATGAACCAGTCTGTCACCGGTGCCTGGGGGCTCACGGCCTTCAGCGCGGGATGATGGCTCAGGGCGGCCATGGTGGAGTAGAAGCCGGGATAGCTGATCCCGGAAACGCCTACGTTGCCATTGTTGTTTTTGACGTTTTTCACCAGCCACTCGATGGTGTCGTAGGTGTCGGTGGATTCGTCCACCTCTTTCTTTTTGGGTGCTGGGTTATGCGGCCGTACGTCCACGAAAGTGCCTTCGCTCATCCAGCGGCCGCGGACATCCTGCTTCACGATGATGTACCCTTTGCGGAGGTAGTGCGCGAAGCTGGCGCGCATTTTCGGGAACTGGCCGTCGCCGTAGGGCGCGCAGCTGTAGGGGGTGCGTTCCAGCAGGATGGGATGCTTGCCCGGCGCGCTTTTGGGCGAATACACGACCGTAAACAGGCGGGTGCCGTCGCGCATGGGGATCTGCAATTCCTGTTTGTCGTAATTGTCGCGCAGCCAGGAGGCTTCCGGTTCCTGCTGCGCCCTGCCGGCGGTGAATACCAGCATGGCCATGAATAAGGCCAGTGTCTGTTTGAACATGTCTTCTAAATTGATAGTGATAAATATACTCCATCTGCCTCACATGAGAAGATTTTGCTAACTTCCGGCTTCAAACCGCATCTATGTCCAGACCCGCAAACACGGAGTATGCCGCGTTTTACGAAACCTACGTGCGCAAAGTGTCCGAAGATGACCTCACCGCCGCATTCCGCAAGCACACCGCCAACCTGCTCACCTTCCTCACTACCGTTCCCGCCCAGCGCCGCGATTACGCCTATGCTCCCGGCAAATGGACGATCAAACAGGTATTGCAGCACATGATCGACGCCGAGCGCGTATTCGCCTACCGTGCCCTGAACTTCGCCCGGAAAGACCCGAATGCGTTGCCCGGGTTCGATGAAAACGAATTCGCCGAAGTGGCGCGCGTAGATCACCGCGAATGGAATGATATGGTGGAAGAATTCCAGTTCGTCCGCAACGCGTCCGATCTATTCTTCCGCTCGCTGAACGAAGAAGAGCTCGCCCGCACCGGCGTTGCCAGCGGCAAACCCGTGAGCGTCAGGGCATTGGGGTTCATCATGATCGGCCACGCCATCCATCACACGGAAGTAGTGAAGGAAAGATATCTGTAAAGCAATATACTATCACTCCGGGCCGGTAAAAACCGGTAGTATTACGGAAATTTATTTCCACGATGAAAATCAGCTACGCCCTTGCCGCTTGCCTCTGCGCCGGGATGGCCGCACATGCGCAGGAATCTCCGCTCTGGAACGAGTTTGTGGCCTCCCGCGCTTCCGGCCGCACCGCCACGCTGCCGGATTTCTCCTGGGCAGGGTACCACTTCTCCGAAAAAGAACTGCCTAACGGCGCATCGAAAAAAGTATTCAACGTTAAGGATTACGGCGCACTGCCAAACGATGACCGCTACGACGACGACGCCATCCAACTGGCCGTTCGCGCCGCCGAAGCCCACCCGGGCGGAGGGATCGTCTTCTTCCCGGCCGGGAAATTCCTCATCTGTCCTGATGAAGACCAGTCCAGACGCATCACCATCCGCCAATCGGGCATCGTGCTGCGGGGATCGGGAACCGGCGCCAACGGCACCGAGATCTTCGCCAACAAAATGCGCATCGGTACCCGGCAGTTCCGCTTCGAACCTGAGAAGCGCAATGTTCGCAAACTTGCCGTGATCCACGGATCCGCCAACCTCGGCAGCCACTGGGTGTCCGTGGAAGACGCATCGGAACTCAAAGCCGGGCAGGACGTCACCCTCCGCCACAAAAGCGAGGCCTTCACCCGGCGGTACTTCGCGCCGCAGGAGCTGCATAAGGACTGGACGCGCCTCTTTGGCGCCAACGGCGGCATGAACATCCAGGAAATCCACACCATCGCCGAAGTGAAAGGCAACCGCGTGCGCTTCGCCAACCCGCTCCACATCGCGATCGAACCGGTAGATGGCCACGACTTCATCCTCGAAAGCTTCGACGCGCTGGAGGAATGCGGTATCGAGGGTATCCGTTTCACCGGCAACTGGAACAGCTATCCGGAGGAATTCGTTCATCATAAGGACAGTATCCACGACGCAGGATGGTGCGCCGTGGCGATGGAATTCGTAAAAGATTCCTGGGTTCGCGATTGCGTGTTCGACCACTGGAACGAAGGCGTCTTCATCCGCGCGGGCTACCGCATTACTTTGACGGGCGTTCAGTTCGGCGGGAAGGGCGGCCACAGCACGATCCATGCGCGCTCGGGTTATGGTGTGCTCATCAAAAACTGCGATTTCCTGTCGGGGCACCACGGTCCCGGAACGGGCTATACCGGCGTCAATACCGTGGTAACGTCGTGCCGCATGGCGGTGGATCAGAATATCGACAGCCATTCCGGCCAGCCCTACGCTACGTTGTTCGATAACGTGCGCGGCGGCGTGTTCCGCAATATCGGCGGGCCCCAGCCCGGGTTCCCCCATCATGGCCGCGATCTCGTTTTCTGGAACTTCGAGCATCGCTCTACCTGGGATTTTACCTACGATTTCTGGGATTTGCAGAAAAGGAAGAACCATACCTTCGCGCAGCCGGTTTTCGTCGGGTTCCAATCCGATAGGAAGATCGCGTTCAAAAACGAAGGGACGAATGAATCGACGGGCAGGCCCGTGGAGCCCCGCAGCCTGTTTGACGCGCAACTGGCGCTACGATTGAAAGCGGGGGATGCGGCATCGAAATAAGACATCCTGATAAAAGATAAGGCCGCCCGTAAAGCAGGCGGCCTTTTTATGTTTCGGAATGGCGGAATTACCACATGAACATATCCATCCCGCGCGCGCCGTCGCGGCGGCGGTTGCTGCCGATCTTGGAACCGAATTTGGCGAAGTTGTAGGTGAAGGACAGCATGAAATACTGGTCCACCATGTCGGTGCGCGTATCGAATGTGCCCAGTTCTGTCACCATGCGGCGGATATTGGTATTCTGGCGGAACAGGTCGTATCCGTATAGTTTCAGGTTGGCGGCCCTGTTCATGAACTCGTACCCGATGGCGGCGCTGTAAACGGCCACGCCTTTCTTGAACCCGGGCGCGATATTGGCGTTGTAGTTGTAGGCGAGGTCGTTTTCAATGAAGAAATTCTTCGGCCAGTACAGGGTGCCGCCAGCATTGGCGCGCTGCGAGAAGTTGCTCGTTTTTACGCTGGTGCGGTTGTTGGTAACCTGGCTGTAGCTGGGACGGTAGTTCAGGGTCAGGTCCAGCAGTTCTTTCCAGGAGAAAGACGCATTGACGTTCGGGCCCAGCATCAGGTTCTTGCTCACGTTCTTATGCACCGCCGTATCGCCCCGCACGTTATTGATGTTCGAGTAGTTAACATTGTTGGAATAATTACCGAAAGCGCCGCCGTTTACCCGGAACTGGTAATCTTTCTTCACTTTATTGTAGCTGAGGTTGATATGGCCGTTGAAGTTGTACACCCCGTCTACGTTGATCGTTTGCGTCACCTGGCTGCCGTCGCTGTTCACTTTGGTGTAGGTCGACATGCTGTTGTTCACCGGGCGGTAGCCGATGTTGCTGAACATCCCGAACCCCTTGGGCGAAAACTTATTATAGCCGATATTGAACATCTGTGAAAACGTCGTTTTCAAATCGGGGTTCCCCAGCCGGATATTGAGCGGGTTGCTGTTGTCCGGAACGGGTTGTAGCTGCTCGATGGAAGGCTGTTGCGTGTGGGCGTTGTAGCTAAACGACAACTGTCCCTTGTTGGGCATCGTCCAGTTGATTCGGGTGTTCGGGTTGAAGTTGGTCTGCTCCTGCCGGAAATTCTCGCTCGTGTACGCATTGAGGTTTTCCAGGCTGTTGAAAAGGACGCCGCCGCCGATGGTGGCGTTGATGGTCTTCTTTTTGTTGCTGAACTGGAAATTTACAGTCGGAGAGTGCGTGGATTGTTTGTTGTTGAAACGGTTGGAATAAAGGCTGTCGAATTCATTATACCCTTTCTCCAACTCATCGAAATTAAACGTTTCCCGGCTGGAATTATTGATGCCATGCCGGAAGCTGTACCCAAAGTTCATGCGCCACCGTTCACTGATGGGCTCTACATATGTGATACCCAGATCGTAGCTCTCGTTCCTGCCGGAAGTGACGCTGCGCTGGTCGAGAATATTCGTGGAATCCAGGAGGTTATTGACGAAAAACTGCTGGTCGGAATAGTTGAAGGCATTGCCGCTGTTGTTGCCGTAATCGCCGCGGAACCGGAGGCTGATGCTTCTGCCTTTTTTATTGAGGGTACGCATGGCGTTGAGGTCCAGCGAGAAGGAGTTCTGGTCGTTTTTGGAGATGTTCCGGCCGTTCCGTTCGTTGGCTTTTTCGTCGAGGTCGCGGTAAGTGACTTCTTCGCTGGTGGTGTTGGAACTTTGCCGCGTATTGGAGAAACGGGGCGCCACGCTCAGGATGGTCACGGAATCCAGTTGGTATTCCATGTTCAGGCTGATGTTGTGCGATTGATTTCTCCCATATCCGCCACGGTTGCCGAGTACGCTGCGGCCATCGTTATACCGGTTTTCGGAAATCGTGTTGAATTTCGAATGCGTATTGTTGAACTGGTAACTGGTGTTGGATTTCATGTCTTTGGTCCATTCGTCGTTATAGTTCACGCCTACCATGGAGCCGGTGCGGATGCCTTCGCCGCCGCCGCCGAAGCTGATGCCGTTAACGCTCATACCGCCGCTGCCGGCAGAAACCGTCATGCTGCCGCCGCGCATGGGGGCGGCAGACATCACCTCGTTCACGGAAAAACCCATCTTGTTCAGGTTGTTGGAAGAACCGAGCACGCTGATCTGCCGCGCGCCGTTGAAGAAGCTCAGCATCCCGCTGGCGTCGTACCGCTCGTCGGTTCCATATCCGCCGGTTATCCTGCCAAACAGTCCTTTCTTTTTATCCGGTTTGAGGGTGAAGTTGATGGTCTTGTCTTCCCCGTCTTTTTCGATCCCCATTTTGGATTCTATTTTCGTTTTGGTGTCAGATACCTGCACTTTGTCGATGATGTGGGTGGGAAGGTTTTTCAGGGCGATTTTGGAGTCGCCCCCGAAGAAGTCGCGCCCGTCAACCATGATCCGGGATACGGGTTTCCCGTTCACGGTGATCTTCCCGTCCTGGTCGATGTCCACGCCCGGGAGTTTCTTCAGCAGTTCTTCCACCACGGCGTTGGGCCGGGTCTTAAACGCGTCTGCGTTAAACTCGATCGTGTCTTTCCGGATGGTGATCGGAGGACGGTTCCCCGCCACTTCGACCACGCCCAGTTCGCGGGGCGCCGGCGCCAGGTTGATACGACCCAGATCGGACCGGTCGGTGCCTACGATCTGGATCCAGGTGCGGTAACCGGTGTAGGAAACCAGTACGCGGACCGGCTTGCCGGCCGGGAGCCCCGTGAGGCGGAAAGCACCCTTTTTGTCGGACAGGGTATAAGTGATCAGGCTGCTGTCTTTCGGGTCCTGGGCGGTGATGGTGGCCATTTCCAACAGCTCGCTGCTGGCGGAATCGGCTACGGCGCCTTTGATTTCGGTACGCTGCTGGGCTACAGCAGTGAAACAAAACAAACAGAGGAATACTACAATTGCATTACGGTACATGGAGGTATAATGGTTTCGGATAGCAAATTACGAAAGATTCGTAGATAGACGAAATGAATAGTTAAAAGATGCATGAACGGAAAAAATCCATACGCAAGCGGCGGAAATTATTAAGCTGGAAACGGTCATGATGATGCAGCGTGTTGATTGACAATTATTTAGATTGCTCCGGCGGTTATTATATACCAGCCGGTAGCGTTTTGCATATAATAGGCATGCCAACATGAAAAAAAGGGTGACTATCTGATAGTCACCCTTTCATTATATGATTTCGAAGTATTCCGGTTAAGCTTCGGCTTCTGCGTATGCGCTGGTAGGTTCGCAGGTGCAGATGAGGTTACGGTCGCCGAAGGTGTTGTTCACGCGGGACACAGAGGGCCAGAACTTGCTGGTTTTCACATAATCAAGCGGGAAGGCGGCTTGCTGGCGGCCATAGGGGCGCGTCCACTCGTCGGCGGTGATCACGGCCTGGGTATGGGGCGCGTTTTTCAGCACGTTGTTGGCTTTGTCTGCCTTGCCGTCTTCTACCGCGCGGATTTCTTCGCGGATGGAGAGGAGGGCGTCGCAGAAGCGGTCCAGTTCGGCTTTGTCTTCACTTTCCGTAGGCTCGATCATGATGGTGCCCGGCACCGGGAAGCTCATGGTGGGCGCGTGGAAGCCGTAGTCCATCAGGCGTTTGGCCACATCTTCCGCTTCAACGCCTGCGGAGGCTTTGAAGGGGCGGAGGTCCACGATGAATTCGTGGGCGCAGGTGCCGCTCACGCCGGTATACAGGATATCGTAGGCGTTTTCGAGCCTTGCCTTCATGTAGTTGGCATTGAGGATCGCGTATTCCGTGGCGTTTTTCACACCGGTACGGCCCAGGAGGCGGATGTAAGCGTAAGAGATGAGGAGGATGGAAGCGCTGCCGAAAGGAGCGGCGGATACCGCGTGCGCCTGCTTGCTGCCGTTGGTCTGCAGGTCAACGTGGCCGGGCAGGAACGGTGCGAGGTGTTTGGCTACGCAGATGGGGCCCATACCGGGGCCGCCGCCGCCATGCGGAATGGCGAAGGTCTTGTGCAGGTTCAGGTGGCAAACGTCGGCACCGATGAGGCCAGGGGCGGTGAGGCCCACTTGCGCGTTCATGTTGGCGCCGTCCATATAAACCTGTCCGCCGTTGTCGTGGATGATCTGACAAGCCTCTTTCACACCTTCTTCGTAAACGCCGTAGGTGGAAGGGTAAGTGATCATGACGCCGGCGAGGTTGTCTTTATGTTGTTCCGCTTTCGCTTTCAGGTCGGCGATATCGATATAACCGTTTTCCAGTGCTTTCACGATCACTACCTTATAACCGGCCATCACAGCGGAGGCGGGGTTGGTGCCGTGCGCGGAGATGGGGATGAGGATGATATTGCGGTGTGCTTCGCCACGGCTTTCGTGGTAATTGCGGATGGCGAGCAGGCCGGCATATTCGCCCTGGGCGCCGGAGTTGGGCTGCAGGGAACATGCGTCGAACGCGGTGATTTTGCAGAGATAATCGCTCAGTTCCTGTACGATCTGGAGGTAACCGCCTGCCTGGTCGGCGGGGGCGAATGGGTGCATTTTGCTCCAGTGGCTCCAGCTCAGCGGGATCATTTCGGTGGCTGCGTTCAGTTTCATGGTGCAGGAACCGAGGGAGATCATGGAAGTATTGAGCGACAGGTCTTTATTTTCCAGCCATTTGATATAGCGCATCATTTCCGTTTCGCTGTGGTGGCTGTTGAAGACTGGGTGCAGCAGGAAGGGGCTGGTGCGCTGGAGGTCAGCGGGGATGCCGCTGGCGGCGCTTTCCACTTCGGCTTCGGTTACGTGGCCGGCGTTGAATACGGCGAGAATGGCGTTTACATCGGCCACAGACGTGGTTTCGTCGATGGAGATGCCTACCTGGGTGTTGGAAACCTTGCGGAAGTTGATGCCGGCAGCCTGTGCTTTCGCGTGGGTGGCGGGTGCGTCGGTTACGGAAAGGGTGAGGGTGTCGAAGTGCCCGTTATTCACGGTCTGAACGCCTGCAGCGGCCAGTTTTGCTTTCAGCGCGGAGGCCAGCAGGGCGGCTTTGAGGGCGATATTTTTCAGTCCTTCCGGCCCATGGAACACCGCGTACATGGCGGCCATGTTGGCGAGGAGGGCCTGGGCGGTACAGATATTGGAAGTCGCTTTTTCGCGTTTGATGTGCTGCTCGCGGGTCTGGAGTGCCATGCGGAGGGCGCGCTGGTTTTGCGCGTCGATGCTCACACCGATGATACGGCCGGGGAGGGCGCGCTTGAATTCATCTTTAGTGGAGAAGAAGGCCGCGTGTGGTCCGCCGAAGCCCAGGGGGACACCGAAGCGCTGCGCGCTGCCCAGCGCCGCGTCTGCTCCCAGTTCGCCCGGAGGCGTGAGGAGCGTCAGCGCCAGCAGATCGGTAGCCATGGCAACATAAGCGCCTGCGCCATGTACGGTGTCGATGAAAGTGCGGTAGTCGGCCACGGTGCCCTCGGCGCCGGGGTATTGCACCAGCGCACCGAAGAACGATTCGTCGATGGCCACGGTTTCATAGTTACCGAAAACCACCTCGATCTGCAGCGGCGTGGCGCGGGTAAGCACCACGTCTTTGGTCTGCGGCATCACGCGCTCGTCCACGAAGAACTTGCCGCGGCTGATATGATCATGATCCTTGTTCAGTGCGTTGAAGAACATCGTCATCGCTTCCGCTGCGGCGGTAGATTCGTCGAGCAGCGAGGCGTTGGCGATGGGGAGGCCGGTGAGGTCGCTCACCATGGTCTGGAAATTCAGGAGGCTTTCCAGGCGGCCCTGGCTGATCTCGGCCTGGTATGGCGTGTATTGGGTATACCATCCCGGATTCTCGAATATGTTGCGCAAAATCACGCTCGGCGTGATCGTGTCATAATAACCCTGGCCGATGTAATTCTTGAATACTTTATTCTTCAGCGAAATATCCTTCAGCATGCCCAGGTATTCATGCTCGCTCATCCCTTCAGGAATGGCCAGCTCGTGCTGCATCCGGATGGAGGCGGGTACCGTTTTGCCCGTCAGTTCATCCAACGATCCGATTCCGATCTTTTCGAGCATGGCGCGGGTTTCCGCATCATTGGGCCCGATGTGGCGGCCAATGAATGCATGCTTGAATGTATTCAATAAATTCATGATGTAAGCAGGTATTAATTGAAAGAATGCGCAAAGCTATGATGTTTTTCCACAATGGCCAAAATACCCGGCCTACAGGGGATGTAGGCTTGATATTTGGCCTGCTTTCAGGACATGGTTTGTCATGGAATTTTCATAACGGGGGATTATCCTATTTTTGCATCCAAATAGTGAAAATGTCAGTCAGCCTCACCGATTGGGAGAAAAAAGCAAAGGAAGCGCAGAAAGCCAACAAACAATTCCTCCAGAAAATGCAGACCCGCAAGGGAAAAGGCGCCGAAAAGCACCTGCCGGAACTGCATGACGAGGCGTTTGCGCAAATCGATTGCCTCCAATGCGCCGGCTGCTGCAAAACTATCTCCCCCCGTTTCAAA
The DNA here is from genome assembly GCF_038396755.1 of Chitinophaga pollutisoli. Classification (NCBI taxonomy): domain Bacteria; kingdom Pseudomonadati; phylum Bacteroidota; class Chitinophagia; order Chitinophagales; family Chitinophagaceae; genus Chitinophaga; species Chitinophaga pollutisoli. The sequence continues at coordinate 4,680,513 of NZ_CP149822.1, forward strand.
ACCCCTGATATCAAGCGCATCTCCAAACACCTCGGCCTCCGCGAAAGCGTGTTCATCGAAACCTACCTGCGGCTCGATGAAGACGGCGACTACGTTGTAAAACGCAGTCCATGCCCGTTCCTCGGCCCCGACAACTACTGCGGCATCTACGACGTGCGCCCGGGCGACTGCCACAATTATCCCTACACCGACAGCTATGATTTCTTCAAACGCCCCAATACCACGCTGCTGAACAGCACGATCTGCCCCGCCGTGTATTACGTGCTGGAACGGTTGAAATCCATCATTAAATAAGGAGAAAGGAAGAAAGGATTACGCTTTCAGGTCAAGCTTCCGCATGGCAGGGGAGATGATGTAGGTGGTGACCACCACGCCCAGTGTCATGCAGCCGCCGAAGACTACCGAGCCCACCGGCCCCAGGAGCCTCGCCATCACACCGCTCTCGAAAGATCCCAGCTCGTTGCTCGACCCCACGAAAATGGAACTAACGGACGAAACGCGCCCCCGCATGTCGTCGGGCGTCTTGAGCTGGAGGATCGTTTGCCGGATGATCACGCTGATTCCGTCCAGCATACCGCTGCCGAAAAGCGCCGCCATCGACAGGATAAAATGCTTCGACAACCCGAATACAATGATACACAGCCCGAACCCGAACACCGCCGCCAGCAACTTAATACCCGGCCGGGTCACAATCGGTCGGTAAGCCAGCGCCATCATGGTCAGAAAGGCCCCCACCGCCGGTGCGGCGCGCAAAGCCCCGAAGCCCTCGGGCCCCACTTTCAGAATATCGTTCGCATATATCGTGATCATGGCCACCGAACCACCGAACAGCACGGCGAACATGTCCAGCGTCATGGCGTTGAGCAACACTTTCGTGTCCCACACGAATTTCAACCCTTTCGTCAGCCGCTCTTTCACCGTTTCACCCATCTCTTTGTAATGCACCGGCTTGCGTTTGATCTGCAATATGCAGAACAGCGACACGAAAATGCATCCCAGTACCAGCAGCATCGACCAATGCACCCCGAACATCGCGATGCAAAGCCCGCCCAGCGCCGGCCCCGCGATCGCCCCGATCTGCCAGGCCGATGTGCTCCACGTAGTGGCGTTCACGTAAAGGTTACGCGGTACCAGCAACCCCAGCAGCGAGAAATTGCTCGGGCTCACGAACGCGCGGATGATACCGCCGCAGCACACCAGGAAATACATCATGAACAGCACCCAGCGCTGCGGAACGCCTTTCATCACATCGTCCCAGGTCAGGAGGAACAGCCCCGTTCCCACGATTACGTAGCCCAGCAGGCACTTCAGCACCATGCCGCGTTTCTCTTTCTTGTCTACGATATTGCCGGCGAACAGCGCCAGACAGAAGGCGGGAATGAACTCGGCCAGGCCAATGAGGCCCAGGTTGAGCGGGTCGCGGGTGAGCATGTACACCTTCCATTCGATAATGGCGAATTGCATCGAAAGCGCGAAGATCAGCGCAAAACGGATGACAAGGAAATACCTGAATTCCACATTCCGCATCGAGGCGTATGGGTCGTTCCGGGGTACAGTGGGTTCGTCCAAGCGGTATGGTTTTATTCCGCGCCAAAGGTAAGCGTTTCCGGTCAAAAGCCTTTCCGTTCCGCCCTTCCCGATTTTTAACTTCCGTATAGCCGGAAGCATTATTTTTATCGGGCATAAAATTCCAATATGAAACTAGTAAAGTTGTTTTTTACAGGCGCCATGATGTCCTGTTCCCTTCTCACTTCCGCCCAACAAGCCCGGTTGGAACTGGTGACCGACCAGGTGCAGTCACCGGTGTGCATGGCCGTTCCGGGCGACGGCTCCCACCGCCAGTTCATCGTCCAGAAAGAAGGCCGCGTCTGGATCATCCGGAACGGCAAACTCCAGTCGGAACCTTTTATCGACGTCAGCGCCGACATGGTGAAAGTCAATCCCTCCTACGACGAACGCGGGCTGCTGGGTATGGCCTTCCATCCCAAATTCAAACAGAACGGCAAATTCTATCTCTATTTCAGCGCTCCAGTTGAGAAACCAGGCAAAGGCCGCAACCACAAATCCGTGATCGCTGAGTACCGCGTGGCGAAATCCTCCGGCAATACAGCCGACCCTGCCACGAAACGCGTAGTACTGGAATTTGATCAGCCGGAAAGCAACCATAACGGCGGCGATATCGTGTTCGGGCCCGACGGTATGCTGTACATCGCTTCGGGCGACGGTGGCGGCGGGGGCGACAAGCACGGCGCCACCGGCAACGGGCAGGACCTGACCAACCTGCTGGGCAAGATTCTCCGCATCAATGTGGACGGATCGCCGTATTCCGTTCCGAGAGACAATCCCTTCCTCAAATCGCCCGGCGCCAAAGGCGAGATCTGGGCCTACGGCCTGCGGAACCCATGGCGCATATCCTTCGACAAGGCGAACGGACGGCTGTTTGCCGGCGATGTGGGGCAGAACAAGTTTGAAGAAGTAGACATCGTCACCAAAGGCGGCAATTACGGCTGGCGGATCATGGAAGGTTTCCATGAGTTCAATGTGCCGGACGGGGCCGACAAGTCGAAGCTCATCGATCCCATTCACGAATACGATCATAGCGACGGCATCAGCATTACCGGTGGCTATGTGTACCGCGGAAAAGCGTTGCCCGCACTGGCCGGGAGGTACATTTTCGGTGATTACAACGGCAAGACCTGGACGCTTGCGCAACAGGGCGGGAAGTGGACGCGCCACGACCTGGTGTTCACCAACAAACCTTCCGGTAACCTGCAGTTGTTGAGCTGGGGGCAGGATGAAGCCGGGGAAATCTACATGCTCGTGACAATCGCGGGCGCCAGCAACAAAGGTGGCGTTTATAAGCTCGTAAAATAGGACGAACCTGCCATTCCGGCTTATCAATGGCATACTAAAAAGGCAGGCGGTATCCCGGAATGGCAAATTGCACGGTTTTTGCCTCCAAGAATATGTTAAATCGAATGCAGGCCCTTATTACACCATGAATTAGGCTTATATTTGGTAAGATAAAATCCCGGACGGCACGCCCGCCGTCTGAATTGAAAAATCCGAAAAGAATAGGGTTATGAAGATGAAACTGAAAGCGGTCGTTCCGATATTGCTCATTGGCGTGTTGGCTGGCATATTTGCATTCGCTAAGATCGGTGTGAATGACGACCCCCCGGAAGATACCAGACGATCATGACCCTGGTGGGACAGATCCTGAAAGAAGGCCATTACCAGCCCAAACCGATTGATGACGCCTTTTCCCGTGAAGTGTTTGTCAAGTACCTCAAAAACCTCGACGGCGAGAAGAAATTTTTCCTGAAAAGCGATATCGACGAGTTGAAGAAACTGGAAAACCATGTGGACGACGAGCTGAACGGCGCACCGCTGGATTTCTTCAACAAAAGCTCGGAAATCATGAAGAAGCGCGTCGTGGAAGCGGCTACCATCTATCCTGAAATCCTCGCGAAGCCGTTTGATTTCACCAAACAGGAGAAAATGGACATCGACCCGGACGCCATTCCCTGGCCCACCGATGAAGCCGCCCGTGTGGAAGCATGGCGCAAGGCCCTCAAATACCGCACCCTCGAAAAATACGCAGACCTCATCACCATCCGCGATAAAGACAAGAGCGGCAAAACAGACGCCCAGCTCGAAGCCGAAGCCCGCGAAAAAGTGAAGAAGGTGTACGACCGTTATTTCGACCGCGTGAAGAACCGCACGAAAGACGACGACCGTTTCTCGCTCTATGTAAACGCCATCACCACTACCATGGACCCCCACACCGATTACATGCCGCCGCTGGAGAAACGCTCCTTCCAGGAGTCCATGTCCGGCCGCTTTTACGGTATCGGTGCGCAGCTCCGGGAAGAAGAAGGAAGGATTAAGATCGTGAGCATCGTAACCGGCAGCCCCGCCTGGAAACAAGGCCAGCTGAAGGCGGACGACGTGATCATGAAAGTAGGCGAGGGCGATAAGGAACCGGTGGATATCGGCGGTTTCCCTGTCGAAGAAGCCGTGACCCACATCCGTGGCTCCAAAGGTTCCGTAGTGAAACTGACCGTGAAAAGCGTGGACGGTACCATCAAAGTGATCCCCATCGTCCGCGATGAGATCAAGCTCGACGATGTATTCGCAAAATCCGCCGTGATCAACGGGCAACATAAAATCGGGTATATCTATCTGCCCGAGTTCTACGCCGACTTCAACGACCGCCAGGGCGCCTTCTCTTACGACGATGTAGCCGAAGAGATCCGCAAACTGAAAGCCGAGAAAGTAGACGGTATCATCCTCGACCTCCGCTTCAACGGCGGCGGCTCCCTGCCCGATGTGATTAAAATGGCCGGCCTCTTCGTGCCGGAAGGCACGATGGTACAGGTGCGCAACCGCTCCGGCGAAGTGCAGCAACAGCGCGACCGCGATAAAGGCGTGGCTTACGACGGCCCCCTCGCTATCATGGTCAACGAATTCAGCGCCTCTGCTTCCGAAATCATGGCAGCCGCCATGCAAGACTACAAGCGCGCCGTTGTGATCGGCAGCCCCAGCACATTCGGTAAAGGCACCGTGCAACGCCTCCTCGACCTCGACGCGTTCGTGAAAGGAGACATAGGCACCAGCCTCGGCGGCATCAAGCTCACCGTGCAGAAATTCTACCGCGCCAACGGCGGTTCAACCCAGCTCAAAGGCGTGGAATCCGACGTAGTGCTGCCTTCTCCCTACTACGAAGTGGGCGAGAAGAAAGATAAAGATGCGTTGAAATGGGACGTGGTGCCCCAGGCCGAATATACCACCTGGCAGGATCCGGTGGACGTAGCCCCGCTGAAAATGAAATCCGCCGAGCGCGTCGCTAACAACGAAGCCTTCAAAATGATCAACGAGAACATCGCCACCCTCAAGAAGCTGGATGAGCAGAAAACCTATCCGCTGGACCTCGCGAACTACCGCGCCGACCAGAAGAAGAACGCCGCGGCGCTCAAACGCTACGACTCCGTAAACGATAAGGTGCAACCGCTCAATATCTCCAGCCTCAAAACCGACCTCGACAAGATCGGTACCGATACGGTGAAACTCGCCCGCAACAAAGATTGGCTGAAAGCGCGGAACAAAGACCCTTACCTCAGTGAAGCGGTCAATGTTATGAACGACCTCATCATGCAGCAATCGTTCCCCAAGCTGAAAAATAACTATACCGACGCTACGAAGAAAGTTCCCGAACAAAAGTAGCCAGCCGGTAAACGAAAAAGGGTAAAGCATCACGCTTTACCCTTTTTTTATGTCCATCCGGCCCGTTACGCCGGATTTTTTTTATGGTTTTTCCAGCAGGATGTCGATCACCTTGCGGGTTTTGCGCACCTTCATCTTATCGGGCACATTGGCGAGGATTTCTTTACGGAACGCCTCGATGAGCGCCTGTTTGATGAAGTACCGGTGGGTAACAAGGCTGATTTCGCGGACGGGTTCAGGCGCCTTGAAAAAGCGGACCATGTTCAGCTGTTTGGCGGAAAGGTCCTGCAGGCTGAGTTCGGGGAGAATGGTGTACCCCTCGTTCAGTTCCACCATGCGCTTGAGGGTTTCCACGCTGCCGGTGTTGTATTCCAGATTCTTGAACTCGCCCATGCCGAATTTGTCCTGGCAGATGTTGAGCACCTGGTTGCGCATGCAATGCCCTTCGTTGAGCACCCAGATGTCTTTGGCGTCGAGGTCGGCGGCGTCTACCAGCTTCTTGTCGGAGAGCTTGTTGCTTTTGGCGGCGTAGATGACGAAGTTCTCGTAAAACAGCGGATGCTCTTCCAGGTGCTGGTTGTGGAGCGGCGTGGCCAGGAGACCGCAGTCCAGCTGTTCCTGCCGCAGCAGCTGGATAATCTGTTCGGTGGAATATTCCCAGACTTCCAGCTTGACTTTCGGGTATTTCTTCAGGAAGGCGGTGAGCACGCGCGGGAGGAGGTAGGGCGCAAGGGTGGGGATGATGCCGACCTTGAGGGTGCCTTGCACTTCTTTTTTGCGGTCGGCGATGATCTCGCGGATGCGGGCGTTTTCTTTCAGGATGATGCGGGCCTGCGCGATCACGGCCGAACCGATTTCGGTAGGCACCACCGGCAACTTGCTCCGGTCGAAGAGTTTGATGCCCAGCTCATCTTCCAGCTTTTGAATCTGCATGCTGAGCGTGGGCTGCGTGACGAAGCATTTTTCCGCGGCGGTAACGAAACTCCTGTGGGTATCTACCGCTACTACATATTCCAGTTGTACCGTAGTCATGATATTGTTAAAATCAATTGCAAGGTACGGGGATATAGGGGATCTCTATAAAAAAATTACGAACGGCCTTTTGAGCCGTTCGTAATTTATAATGTATTAAGTAACCGGGAATTAGAAAATCCGGTAGCGGTATTTGATTTTGTCGACGTTAAGGGTCAGTTCCCGCATGTTGATGGACGCCTGGATTTCCTGAACAGCTTCGTTTTTGAGGCCGCGGAACTCGTTCTGCTTGGCTTCCACGATGGCGCGGTCAGCCAGGGCATTGTCCTGCGCGAGGCGGAGGGAGTGGTTCACCTTGGTGTAGTAGGAATCCAGGAGGCTGAAGTACTCATTGTAGAGGTTCTCGAAGCGTTTGGTCTGGAGCACGAGGTCTTCCAGCTGGTTGTTTGCTTCCTTCAGGTTGGGATTGTCGCGGAGGAGGCCTTCATAATTGATTTTGCCGCCCTTGGTGTATTGGGCTTCCATCTTGGCGAAGAAATCCACCACTTTATCTTTCCGGAAATCGATGAAATATTCATTCAGCGACTCGGCGATGGTTTTGTTGCCGCGGTTGGGCAGGGGCATTTTGAGCACCTGGGAAGTGAAGGCCAGGTGGTCGTACATGTTGTCCTGCAGGAGGGAGAGCTGGTCTTTGTTGAAGTTCAGGCCAAACTCGAATTTCTGGTTCGCGTCGTTGAGCGCTGTGTAATAGATCACATATTTATTCAGTTCCTTCTCGAACTCCTGCAGCAGTTTGTGATTGATCGCCTTGTTGGACTGGCTCACGCTGTGGAGAAAGTTCATCACCGAGCTGGCGATGGCCAGGGGCGGGGTGAGGGAGGTGAAGGATTTGAAAATCGGGCTGTTGATGATGGATTTGGTGGATTCCACCAGTTTGGTATTACGCTCGTTCTTGTCGGATTTGCCTTTGAGGATGATTTTTTCCACCAGCTCCACCACGCGGTCGCTCAGGGAAAAGCCGAGTTCCTTGCTCTCCGGGTTGTTGAGCGAGGTGATGAATACATCCAGGTTGGAAGTGGTGGTCCTGGATTTGAGGTCGATGATTTTTTTGTTGAGCAGATAGTAGGTTTCGGATGCCTGGATCAGGTTGTTCTTGATCAGGTCATATTTGGTGATATTGTCCAGTTCCCGGCCCAGGGACAGCTGTTCGATGGCTTTGGCGTTCTGTTTGTCGCTGTCGGAGACTTTCTGCAGATCTTCCATGATTTTCTTGATGGTCGTATCGGCAGTCCTGACCTGCGGCGGTTTGATCTCCGCCGGGGGAGTCGGGGGCTGGTCCTGCGCCGTAGCGGTCAACGTCACAATTCCCGTCAGTGCAAATGGCATCGTCCACCTGATTAGCTTGAGCATGCTTGAAATGTCCTTTTTATGTTAAGAAAACCTTAAAGAAAATATAATGCCAAAAATAGTTCCAACATGTAAAGATAGTGATAAATTTTACTGCATAACCCAAAGTCAATAAAACCCGAACGTCGTATTACGCCTTTTTTATACCTTTGGCGGCTGAATTACCCCCGATTTTGGGATAAAACTGATTGACTTTGAGCATACGGCACCAGGCGGCATTGGCGAAGAAATATATCCGTTATTATTTGACGGCGGGCAACCGGCACGATGTGCATTCGCCATTCATCTTCACGCTCGTGGAGGAAGTGTTGAACAAAAAGGGATTCCGTCCGGCTTATGAACCGATGGAACTGCTGCGTACACGTTTGCTGCAAAGCAACGACGTGGTGCAGGTGACCGACCTCGGTGCGGGATCGCTGATGGGCGCTTCCAATACCCGGCGCGTCAGCGAGATTGCGCGCCATGCGGCCAAGCCCGCCAAATTCGGGCAGTTATTTTACCGCCTCGTGCAACATCTCGGTGCAAAGAATGTGCTGGAGCTGGGCACTTCGCTGGGACTTTCCACGGCTTACATGGCTTCCGCCGGTGCTACCGTGCATACGATAGAAGGCTGCCCCAACATCGCCGCGCTCGCCAGGATGAATTTCTCCTCCCTGGGTTTGGACAACATCCGCCAGCACACGGGCAACTTCGACACGGAGCTGGCCGGCGTTCTGCAACAGATGCCGAACCCCGACATCGTATATATCGACGGCAACCACCGCGAGGAGCCCACCGTGCGGTATTTCGAGGAATGTTTGCCGTTCCTCCGGCCCGACAGCATCGTTATTTTCGACGACGTACACTGGACGGAAGGGATGGAGCGCGCCTGGGACGCCGTCAAATCCCATCCATCCGTCACCACAACCATCGACCTGTTTTTTATCGGCATCGCGTTCATCAGCCCTGATTTCAAGGCAAAACAGCATTTTACGATCAAATTCTGAGGAAACGGCGTAACTTCCGGTATGCACCCTGCTTTCGTACCTGCACACAAAAGCGACGATAAGGCGATCGAGTTGCTCCGCAAAACGGAGTGGACCGTAGCAAGACCTTATGCCATGGCGCTGATGGAGTGGCTGGAAGATATCAATAGCCCGCATTTCAACCCCATTTACAATTACCTCATGCCGCACGTCCATGAGCTGAGCGCGGAATTTTGCGCCATTTTCGCCACGGACGAAGACATCTGGAAAACCAACTGCATTTATTTGCTCGAAAAATCCCGCGTTCCCCTCACCGATCCGCAAATCGGGGCGATGCTCCTCCGGATGGCGGGCAACCCGACACCCGGAGAGATCTGCCACGACACGGCGCAGGCCGCGCGCGAATTGGCGGAGGAATGGCGGCTCCTGTAGTTACGGCACGATGGTCGTAAACAGATAAGTAGCCAAAATTACCAGCAGCACAACGCCTTGCTGGATATTGGTGCGCCCTGCATTGAAGGAAATACTGATCGTGAATAACGACAGGAGCATGAGCAAGGTACCTTTCGTATCAATTCCCAACGTCACATCAAACCCCGCGATGATAGAAACCAGGGCCACGGCCGGGATGGTAAGGCCGATAGAAGCGAGAGCGGAGCCCAGCGCGAGGTTGAGGCTCGTTTGCAGGCGGTTTTTCCGCGCGGCGCGGATGGCGGCGAGGCCTTCAGGCAACAGGATCACGGCGGCGATGATAACGCCTACCAGCGATTTTGGCGCGCCCAGGTCGGTAACAATGCCTTCGATGGTGGGCGACAGCTTTTTCGATAGCAGGACCACGATAGCCAGCGCCAGCACGAGTGTGAACAGGCTGATGGCCGTGGTAAGCCCCGAGGGCGGCGCGGCGTGGTAGTCGCCTTCGTTTTCTTCCGGGAGGAAGTAGTCGCGGTGGCGGACCGTTTGTACAGAAACGAATCCCCCGTACAGGACGAGGGAGATGATGGCTACGAAGATGAGCTGGCTTTCGGAATACACGGGACCGGCGGCGCTGGTGGTGTAATTGGGCAGCACGAGCGTGAGCACGGAAATGGCGGTGAGGGTAACGAGGGCGGCGGATACGCCTTGTTTGATGTAGATCTGTTCTTTGTGGATATAGCTGCCCCAGAGCAGGCAAATCCCGATAATCCCTGTGTTGATAAGCATGATGGCGGCGAAGACCGTATCGCGGGCGAGGGTGGAAGAGCCTTCGCCTTGTTTGGACAGCATCATGGACACGATGAGGGAAACTTCGATGACGGTGATGGCGAGCGCCAGGATGAGGGTTCCATAGGGCTCGCCGACTTTGTGTGCGACTACTTCGGCATGATGCACGGCGGAGAGCACGACGCTGATGAGCGAAACGCCCAGGAGCGCGGCCATCCATCCGCTGATGTTGTCGCCGGCGAATGCGAGGAAAAAGGCGCCGATTACGGGGCTGATGAGCGTCCATAACGGGAGCCTGATGTTCCATTTGCGGGCAAGAATGTGATTATATGGCATGGCGTAAAATAAGAAAAATCATGCCCCCCACAACATTAAAATTCCATTATAATTTCGGGAAGCACTACTAATATAACTGATAAATAATACGTTTTGTTCAACGGATGTTTTTAATATGGTGAATTTGGGATATGGGTGCGGCAGGCAAACCGTTTTGCAAAATCTACTGACATCCTGCTGACATCCTTCAATGATCCTTCAAGTGGCTCCAATGCTGGCTTAGGTTTGAGGGGGTTTAATTGAAGGATGACTGAAGGATGCTTGGAGGATCATTGAATAACGGCTGAAGGATGGGAATTTTGTAATATCTGTTATTTGCGACATGTGTAGCAAATCGTTATATTGTCAGGCAGTGGAGAAGTGTACATTCAGTTTTATCAATTACGATTAATTCCGGAAGAAAGACGGGACTTTCAACCGTGTAAGGGTGTTGGCTGCTATGACGCTTTTTGCCGCATTTGCGGACATCATGGGTTGGGCTGCCTGGATGAACATATCGATGGAGGCCGACCGGAAATGGCAGGGCCGTTATACGATCGGTGTGCCCACGGAAATCACATCTTCCACATCCCGCTCCGTTACCAGCTACAGGCTTCAATTTCATTTTACTGCGAAGGGCAAAGTGTACCGGTTGTCTCAACATACCGACAGAAATGGTAACGGTGTAACGCTGGGCGCCGGGTGTTACCTTGTGCCGGCACACCGTCTGGCTACGAACTACCGCTTCAATACGCTCAATCAGGTAGTTGCCCAACACACGCCGGATGCGAATAAATCGGAGTTCTGGTACGACCGGCTGGGCAGGCTGACTACTTCCCAGAACGCCCAGCAGCGGTTGGGAAATAAATACAGTTATACGTTGTTTGACGGGTTGGACCGTATCACGGAAGTGGGTAAGCTGACAAGCGCTTCCGCCATGAATAGCGACATCAGCCGCAAGCAGTCCGATCTGTAACTTTGGCTGAACAATGCGGCCGCGTCCCGTACACAGATCACCAGAACGGTGTACGATGTGAAACATGCACCGTTTGAAGGGCTTGCCTTAAACGCAAGGAACCTCCGTAACCGGGGAGCCTGGTCCCAGGAGACATTGTTTCTCCACACCCTTTATGCATCCAGAGCATTGCCGTATGGCGTAACACAATATCTGTTCAGGAATGGTGGTGAATCTACAACATCCATCTGGCCGGCCGAAGACCAGCGGGTCAAAAACATCAAGATCAGCGTATATTATAATGATGTTTTTTCACAAACAGTCAATTACGATGAAATAGGATACTATCCTGCAACATTCCAGCTGAATACTTTAACGCCTAGTTTGAGATTGGAAATATTTCCTTTATAAGTACACGGCAATAAAAAGGGGATGAACAAATCGCTCACCCCCTTCTCCAATCTCTCCATTTCCCTTCGCCGGCATTATCCGGAGTAGGTATTTTCCTAAAGGTATGTATCTCAGGCTCTGAGGTAGGCCACCCTTACGGAAGAGATGGAATTACTTCAACTTGTCCTTTTCTTTCTTCACCATGTCGAGATGAGAACGAAGCTCGGGCAAATGTTTCGCGAAAAACGCCTTGATATCCGGGTCTTCTGATTTGTCTGCTCCTTTTTCGAATAAGTCGATTGCGTCTTTATGTGCCGATTCGAGCTTGTCTACAAAAGCTTTATCAAAATCTTTACCGCTCTTTTCCATGATATTGCCGATGTCTTTTGATTGACCGTCGCTGATGGCTGTCGGCAGGATGATGGATTTCTGATTGGCGAGTTCCACCAGTTCCTTATTCACTTTTTCATGCGCGGTTTGCATGTGTTTGGCCAGGGTTTTCACGGAGGCGGCGTTGGCTTTGCCTTGCGCGTCGGTGGAAAGCCTTACTTCAAACAGTCCGTCTTCCGCAGCTTTGACGAGGTTTTTAGCGTCGTCGCGCAGGGAGTCGGAGGGCAGGATGTCGCGGTTGGCGTCGCGGGCCATGTCGTCGGTTACGCCCGTGTCGGAGGGCAGGGTCGTGTCGCTGTTGTTTTGGGTGCCGGCGTTGTTACAGGCGGCAAATCCCAGTGCCAGGGGTACAATGTATACCATCCATCTTTTCATAACTCTACAGGTTTGGGTTCGGATATGGTAGGGAAAAGATTATGCCACCGGTTTTTCTCTTGTTGTTAGCGGGGTTTTGCGGAAAAGTGTGGAGTTTGCTGCCCGGATTGTCTGATCTGTTCTATGTATTATTAAATTATATATATTTGAAGGGTAGAATAATGCCTGTCCTATGAACCTCCTGCAATACCTGGCCTTTTTGCTGGTGCAACTTTATTACAGCGGGCCGGAGAAGACGTTGAAATTCCCGGTAGCGGAGTTTTCGGCGCATGTTAAGACGGCTGAATGGCTCATCATGTACGACAGTGCCGCCTGGCGGCTGTCGGAGGAAGTGACGCATGCGGACATGGATCTGCTGCAGCGCACGGGGAGGGAGTGGTTTGTATACCTGGGGAGCCGCGACAGCCTTTGGTACGGCGCTTACGGCAGGTTCCAGGATTCGGCGTATGACCTGGCGATGCATTACCGGATCAACCGTGAGGATTCCATTGAAATAGTTACGGAGGCGAAGCCGGATACGGCGATGTTGCATGCGGTTTCGCGGTGCATCCGGTCGGCATATAAGTTTGCGGGCATGATGCTCGGGCGGTCGTATGTACGGATGAACAAGTTTGTGCGGTTGAACAACGACCGGAGTATTTCAATTTATTTATTACCGGCGCTGCAGCCGGCGGAGGTGGCGATGTATGGCGGGGAGTTTCATTACCGGTTCGATGAAACGGGGCAGCGGCTGCTGGAGCGGAATGAATATTATCGCGGGGGCTTTAAAGGTTTCCGGCTGAATAACGACCGGGAAGTGAAGCTCGCTTATGAAGATGTGAAATCCCCGACTTTGGGGGCAGTCTATTTTGCCTTACGCTTCCGGAACCGGTTTAAGGAGATAAGGATTGAGACGTTGGAGAGTATGAGCCTCCTCCTGTTCAACCAAACGCGCGGATACTACTGGGATCACAGGGAAAAACCGCAATAATTCCTGTAAAACACCGCAGGCGGTCTGCGTTTACCCGGAACCGTATTTGTTAACGCTTTCGGAAAGGCCCGGTAATTGCTTATCTTGTAAGTATGAAACGGTTTTTATTATCCTTGCTGATGATTTGTCCCTTATTGGCCTCCGCGCAGTCAGAAGGTTTCGAAGCCCGCTGGTTCACCCGCAACGGCGAAACCCTGCCATACCGCCTACTCCCGCCCGCAGGGTACAACGCAGGCACGGCATATCCCCTTATTATATTTATGCACGGCATCGGCGAGCGTGGTAACGATAATGAAAAGCAACTCCTCCACGGCAGCTCTCTTTTCCTCAACGACTCCCTCCGCCAGCAATACCCCGCATTCGTCATCTTCCCCCAGTGCGCAGACAATTCCACCTGGGCGCCCATGATGGTGCGGCAAGACTCCTCCGGCGAACGCTCCTTCCAATTCCCTGCGTCATTGCCACCCACCGCACCATCGCGCCTCCTCTACCAGCTGATCGACAGCCTCATGGCCTCCGGCAGCGTGGACACAAAGCGCCTCTATGTCGGCGGCATGTCCATGGGCGGGATGGGTACATTTGATATGCTTTCCCGCTTCCCCACGCGCTTCGCCGCCGCGTTCCCCATCTGCGGAGCCGGTAACGAAAAGCTCGCGAAACGATACGCCAAAAACACCGCCGTCTGGATCTTCCACGGCGCGGAAGATAAGGTGGTACCGCCTACATCCAGCCGGAAATTCTACGAAAACCTGAAAGACAGGGGCGCCGACGTCAAATACACCGAGTACCCCGGCGTGGGCCACAACAGCTGGGACAACGCCTTCGCCGAGCCGGAACTCTTCCCCTGGTTGTTCTCGCACCAGCTGCAATAGAAAAAGCTGCCCGAAGGCAGCTTCCACTCTCACAATAGCCGGATTGATCGTTAACGAGATATATGGCCCGGAGCACACCGCTCCGGGCTGTTTTTTATGCTTTGATCGCCTGCATGGACGCTTTGGCGGCTTCCACGGTGAAGTCGATGTCTTCCTGGCCGAGCGCATGGGAAATAAACCAGCTCTCGAACGCGGATGGCGGCAGGTACACGCCCCTTTCCAGCATCGCGTGGAAAAAACGGCGGAACAATTCGTTGTTGGCGCCCGAAGCCGATGTGAAATCCACGATCGGGTATTCCGCGAAGTGAACGCTCATCATCGAACCGATATGGTTCACCTGGTGAACGACGCCAGCTGCGCCCAGTGCGGAACGTAATCCGGCCACCAGCGCATTGGTTTTCTCTTCCAGCTGGGTGTAGAAATTCGGATGGTCGTTGAGCGCCTTCAGCAACGTATACCCCGCGATCATCGCAATGGGATTGCCGCTGAGCGTGCCCGCCTGGTACACTTTACCCGCCGGTGCAATATGCTCCATGATCTCGCGCTTGCCCGCGAAAGCACCTACCGGCATACCGCCGCCGATGATCTTACCGAAAGTAACGAGGTCGGCCTTGATGTTGAACAGCTCCTGTGCGCCGCCTTTGGCGAGCCGGAAACCGGTCATCACCTCGTCCATGATGAACACGATGCCGTTTTTATCGCAGATGTCGCGTAAGCCTTCGAGGAAGCCCGGCTGGGGCAGGATGCAGCCCATGTTGCCCGCAACAGGCTCCACGATGATGGCAGCGATCTGGTCAGGATGCTCCGCTACCAGCTGCTCCACCGCAGGCAGGTTATTATAAGGTACGCTGAGCGTATCTTCCGCCACGGACGCCGTAACGCCGGGAACGGATTGTATGCCGAGCGTCGCCACGCCGCTGCCCGCGCTTACCAGGAAGGAGTCCGCATGGCCGTGGTAGTTCCCTTCGAACTTAATGACTTTATTCCTCCCGGTATACCCGCGCGCCAGGCGCAGTGCGCTCATGCAGGCTTCGGTACCGGAGTTCACCATTCGCACCATTTCGATGTTGGGCACCATGCTGATGATCAGCTCGGCCACCGTCACTTCCAGCTCGGTAGGCGCGCCGAACGACGTGCTATAAGTCGCATATTCCTGGATGGCTTTCACCACGGGCTCATATGCGTGCCCCAGGATCATGGGGCCCCAGGAGTTGATGTAATCCACGTACCGGTTGCCGTCCACGTCGTACATATACGCGCCTTTCGCGTGCTGCATGAACACGGGCGTGCCGCCCACGCTGCGGAATGCCCGCACGGGCGAGTTCACGCCGCCGGGAATCACTTTGCCGGCCTTTTCGAATAATGCTTGGCTCTTTGTAAACATCTTTGCAGGGTTTTATTGGTTTAACAGGCGTACCGCGTCTTTCGCGAAATACGTGGCGATCAGGTCCGCCCCGGCACGTTTGATGCTGGTGAGGCTTTCGATGATGGCCTTCTCTTCGTTGATCCATCCCATTTTCGCCGCTGCCTTGATCATGGCGTATTCGCCGGATACATGGTAGGCGCTCACGGGAACGGTTACGCTGTCTTTGATCAGACGGATGATATCCAGGTAAGCCATGGCGGGCTTCACCATCACGATAT
Organism: Chitinophaga pollutisoli; assembly: GCF_038396755.1. Classification (NCBI taxonomy): domain Bacteria; kingdom Pseudomonadati; phylum Bacteroidota; class Chitinophagia; order Chitinophagales; family Chitinophagaceae; genus Chitinophaga; species Chitinophaga pollutisoli. Next base: position 4,696,194 of record NZ_CP149822.1, read on the forward strand.
CTGCGCCTTCGTCTACGTCCATCAGCGTTTCGCGGAGGGCTTCGCGGGCGTTGGCGTAATCCATCTGGTAGGTTTTTTTATCGCCGAAACCGGGTGCGGAATCCAGCGCGTCGCGGAACGGACCGTAAAAGCAGCTGGCGTATTTGGCGCTGTAGGCCATGATCCCGGTTTTGGTAAAGTTGTTTTCTTCGAGGATGTCGCGGATGGCGAGGATGCGCCCATCCATCATATCGCTGGGCGCCACAAAGTCCGCGCCGGCCTCGGCGTGACTGAGGCTCATGCGCGCCAGCACTTCCACCGTGGCGTCGTTCACGATCTCTTCATTCTCCACGATACCGTCGTGCCCGTAGCTGGAATACGGATCCAGGGCCACGTCCGTCATCACCACCATACCCGGAACGGCTTCCTTCACGGCCTTGATGGCGCGCTGCATGAGCCCGTCGGGGTTCACGGCTTCGGTGCCTTTGTTGTCTTTCAATTCGTCCGCACATTTAATGAACAGCAACACGCTCCGGATGCCCATCGCCCACAATTCCTTCGCTTCCTGCACGGTGCCGTCAAGCGAATAACGGAAGTAACCGGGCATGGAGGAAATCTCTTCCTTCACGCCTTTCCCTTCCACAACGAAGAGCGGCGCGATGAAATCGGCTGGGGTGAGGATGGTTTCCGCTACCATCGCACGGATGGCGGGAGAGGTGCGCAATATTCTGTTTCTTCTGATCATCACTGAAATATTTTAAAATTCGTCTGTTACGGTTTTACCCACTCGCGCGGCTTCAGGAATTCCAGCAGTTCCGCTTCCGGACTGCCTTCCGCCGGGTGGTAGTCGTATTCCCAGCGAGCGCGGGAAGGAAGGCTCATAAGTATCGACTCGATGCGCCCGTTTGTCTTCAGCCCGAACAGTGTGCCGCGGTCGTGGATCAGGTTGAATTCCACATAACGGCCCCTGCGGTATTCCTGCCACTCCACCTGCGCTTCGCCGTAAGGCAGCTCTTTCCGCCGCTCCACTATAGGCAAATAAGCTTGCAGGAAAGCATTACCGTTGGAGAACTGGAACTGCAGCAGGTCCTCCGCGGTACGTTCCGCAGAAGGACGCAAATAATCGTAAAATACGCCGCCGATACCACGGGCTTCGTTGTTCCGGTGCTTGTTGACGAAGTACTCGTCGCACTGGCGCTTGTATTGCTCGTAATAAGCCCCGCAGGCGTCTTTGAAGGTACGGTGAAAATGAATGCCGTCTTCTTCATGGATGTAATACGGGGTAAGATCCGATCCGCCGCCGAACCAGCTGTCCTGTATCTGCCCATCTTCCCCGTACAGCTCAAAGTACCGCCAGTTGGCATGCACCGTAGGTACGTAAGGGTTTTCGGGGTGGATGACGAGGGAAAGCCCCGCCGCCAGGAAGTTGCTGTTGTCAGCCACTTTAAACTGCTGCGCCATCACGGGCGGCAGTTTCCCGCTCACCACGGAGGTGTTGACGCCTCCTTTCTGGAACACCTTACCGCCGGAAATCACGCGGGTAATGCCTCCGCCGCCTTCGGGGCGCGTCCAGCGGTCTTCGCGGAACTTCGCTTTCCCATCGGCCAGCTCCAGTGCGGCGCAGATGTCGTTTTGCAGCTGGTGGATGAAGGGAACGAAACGGTCTTTTATGGACATATTATGCATAGTTCTTAACGGCTTCGATGAATGCTTTGGCGTGGTCCACAGGGATGTTTGGCAGGATGCCGTGCCCCAGGTTGGCGATGTACCGCTGCGGCCCGAATGCGTCGATCATTTTCTTCACGGATTTCTGGATCTCCGGGATCGGCTTCATGAGCTGCGCGGGATCGAAGTTGCCCTGCAAAGTGATGCCCGGCCCTGCAAACTGGCGGGCCAGTTCCGGCTTGATGCACCAGTCGAGGCCGAGGCCCTGCGCGCCGGTGGCGGCCATTTCTTCGAGAGCGAACCATGCGCCTTTGGCGAACACGATCACGGGCGCTACGCCCTGCATCGCGGCCACGATCCGGCGGATGTATTGCAGCGAGAAGTTTTCGAAGTCTTCCGGGCTGAGGAGGCCTCCCCACGAGTCGAAGATCTGCACTACGTCGGCGCCCGCTTCCACCTGCGCTTTCAGGTAGGCGATGGTGGTTTCGGTGATGCGGTTCAGCAGCTCGTGGGCTACTTCGGGTTGGGTATAGCAGAAAGCTTTGGCTTCGTCAAACGTCTTGGAGCCCTTGCCCTGCACCATATAGCAAAGCAGCGTCCAGGGGGCGCCGGCGAAGCCGATGAGGGGCACGCGGCCGGCCAGCGTTTGCTTCGTGAGGCGCAGGGCGTCCATCACGTAGGAAAGGCTGTCGTTCACGTCGGGGATATGAATGCGGCCAAGGTCCGCGGCGGATTTGATGGGTTGGGGGAGCAGGGGGCCCACCTTCTCCACGAGCTGCACTTCCATGCCCATCGCCTGCGGCACCACGAGGATGTCGGAGAAGATGATGGCGGCGTCTACCCCTACCTGGTCTACCGGCATCACGGTGATTTCGGTGGCCAGTTCGGGCGTCTGGCAACGCTCGAAGAAAGAATATTTATCGCGGAGCTTGATATAGTCAGGCAAAAAGCGGCCGGCCTGGCGCATCATCCATACCGGGGGGCGGGGTACCGGGCTGCCCGAAAGGGCCTTCAGCAGCAGGTCGTTCTGTAATCCGTTCATTCGTTGCTATTATTGATGTTGTCAAAATATTCGATGGCTGTTTGTACCAGCGCGGGAACCGAAGCTTCCGCACCGATGACCGGCTGCCTGCCGGTGGCTGCCTGCACGGAAGCGCCCGTCGTTTCGCCGATGGCGAAATAAACGGTCCCCCCGTCCGGAAGGTTCCGCTGGAAAAAGCTGTGAACGCTGCTGGGACTGAAAAACAGCACCCCGTCAAACCGTTCCTCCAGCTCCGCGGGCGTTTCCACGGTCTGGTATACAACAAGTTCCTCTACGGCGATGTTGTGCGTCAGCAGGTGCTCCGGCAGTTCGTTCCGGCGGATGTTGCCGCAAAGGAACACTACTTTCCCGATATTCCCTTCGGCCACAATCTGCTTTGCCAGCTCCAGCGAGCTGGAGGCCGTCCCGAGGATCGTTGCGCCGGGAATCTCCGCCTGGATCACTTCCAGGGTGGCGCCGCCGAGGCAATAGATCTTTTGTTCCGCGCCGTAATCCCAGATCCCGGCAACGGACTTCACCGTATTCGGACTGGTAAACACAAGCACATGGCCGCCGAGTGCGATCTCCGCCAGCCGCGCGGAAAGTTCCGGGGAACGGACGGGCAGGATGTCAATGAAAGGCTGGTCTACCAGAGCAATGCCGTGTTGGGCGGCGGCCTGGCGCAGCGATTCCTGGAGCGACTTCGTGCTTAATATGCTGTATTTAGCGCTGTTGGGCATTTCTGATTTCCTGTATTACGGCGTCTCCGCCCTGGGAAAGGATTTCAAGCGCCGCGTCGTGCCCGGTGCCGGCGGCGGCCGAAACGGCGACGCGGCGGGTGGTGAGGAACGAGCGGGTGCCGTCGAGGCTGCAAAGGCTGCCTTCGAAGAACATTTCGCCGTTGCTGATGTAGGCGTAGGCGCTGATCGGCGTGGTGCAACCGCCGAGGAGGGTGCGCAAAAAGCCGCGCTCTTCAGTCGTGCAGATGGCGGTGTCGGTATGGTGCAGCGGTGCGAGGGCATCGCGTACGGCCGTATTGTCTTCCCGGCAGGCGGCCACAATGGCGCCTTGCGCGGGGGCCGGGATCATCCAGTCGAGTTCCAGGGAGGTTGCCGGGCGAACGTTGATGCGCTCGAGCCCTGCTGCGGCGAAGATGGCGGCGTCCCAGTTTTCGGAAGCCAACTTTTCCAGGCGTTTGATGACGTTGCCGCGGAGGTTGTGGAGCTGATGGTTGGGATAGCGGCGGAGCCATTGCGCTTTGCGGCGGATGCTGCTGGTGGCGATATTGGCTGCGGAAGCGGGATCGTCGAGGAAAGCGGTGCTGCCTTTGTGGACGAGCAGGTCTTTCACCGGCCCGCGCTCCAGGATGGCGGCGTTGACGAGGCCCTGCGGGAGCTGGGTGGGGACGTCTTTAAATGAATGCACCGCTACGTCGATCTTGCCGGCGAGCAGCGCGATGTCGAGGGTTTTGGTGAAAATGCCTTGTACGCCGATCTCGTAAAGGGGCGTCACCAGGTCGATGTCGCCTTCGCTTTTAATGGGGACCAGCTCCACGGCGTGGCCGTTTTGCGTCAATAAATCTTTCACCAGGTTAGCCTGCCACATGGCGAGCTGGCTATCCCGTGTGCCTATTCGGATCATCTTGTCCATTGTTTTTAGTCCTGATTTGCGCCGGTCTCGAAAATTTCGCTGATCATCGCGATGTATTGGTCGCCTTTTTCAGTTTCCTTGCGCACTTTGCCGGCCATGAGGTTAATCATTTTCTGGATGATGCGGGAAGAAACTTCCTCGATGTCTTCCAGGTTATAATGAGCGCCGTTTTTCTGCTCTTTGATTTCGCGGGCGTGGATCTCGGTGAGTTTTTCCTTGACCGCTTTGAGCACTACGGCATGTTTGCGCATTTTATACCAGTAGAGGAACTCTTCCATGTGTTCCTCGATGATGGAGATAGCTTTGGGAACTTCGTTGAGCCGGCGGGCGAGGGTTTCGTCCTGGATCTTGCTGAGATCGTCGACGTTCACGACTTCCACATGGGGAAGCTCGCGCACGTCCGCGGCAACGTTGAAGGGAATGGAGAGATCCACGATCAGCTTGCCGGCGGTGCTTTCCATATGTTTGCGGAGGATCGTGGGCTGGGAGGCGTTGGTCGCCACCAGGATCACGTCGGCCGCGCGCAGGGAATCGTCGAGCTGCTCGTAAGGAGCATACCGCAACCCGTGCTTGCCGGCGAAATCTTCCGCCACGGCCGTGGTGCGGTTGATGAGCGTGATATTGCGCACGCCCAGGTATTCCATCATGTTCTTGCAGGTGTTGCGGCCGATTTTGCCGACACCGAGCAATACGATGTTTTTCTGTTGAATGTCAGCCACCTTGCTTTCCAGCAGCCTCACGGCGGCGAATGCTACCGATACGGTGCCGGAGCTGAGGCCGGTTTCGTTTTTGATGAGCTTGGAAACCTGCAGCACGCTGTTCACCAGTCTTTCCAGGAAAGTACCCACACACCCGTTTGCTTTCGCGAACTTGGCGGCGCCCTTTATCTGGCCGATGATCTCATAGTCGCCGAGGATCTGGCTGTCGAGCCCCGTGCCTACCTGGTACAGGTGGCGGACGGCGCCCTCGCCGGACTTCACATACGCCAGGCTGTTGAACACCTGCAAATTACCGTTGGCGGCGCCGCACAGGAGCCGCATCAGATCGGCCGGATCGGGGGCGAAACCATAAATTTCGGTGCGGTTGCAAGTGGAGAGCACGAATAAATCGTGCATGCCGGCAGCTTGCGCTGCCAGTAAAAGTTGCTGATATTGGTCCTGGTTTATGGCAAATAGTCCCCGGATCGCAGCGTCAGTTTTCTTATAGTTGATCCCAACGATATGAAAATTCGATATGTCTTTAGGCTGTTTGACCTGCATGATTTTCTTAAAAGCTTCCGGGTGCAAAAATACTGTCATACCCTTCAAAACCACGTCAGAGGCTGTCACCGGTATGTCATTTCTCCCTATGGTGAAAGGCACTCCCAAAAAATGATTTTCATCAGTCGGCTGAAGCCTGTGCTGCCACGGCGTTGTAACATTCGCATGACGTAGAGCCATGATGGATGTCATGATAAAGTCCCTTCCGTGGCCTTTTCCAGGTGCATGAATCTAACAATTTAATGACAGTGGATGCGGAAGTTACCTGTAAAAGCGCGTAATTTCGCATGAATTTTGACAAAGTTTATGGTCGCAACATCTGATACAGCCATCGTGCTCATGAATCTCGGATCGCCGGATTCCACCGCCGTTCCGGACGTGAAGAAATATCTCCTCGAATTCCTGATGGATAAACGCGTGATCGATTACCCCTGGCTCATGCGCAAGTTGCTGGTGGGGGGCGTGATCGTTCCGAAGCGTGCGGAGAAAAGCGCGGAAGCATATAAAAGTATCTGGTGGGAAGAGGGCTCCCCGCTCATCGTGCTCACCAAACAATTGCAGAAAGCCCTGCAGCACGATATGGAAATGCCGGTTGAAATCATGATGCGATACGGCAACCCTTCCCCCGAATTCACTTTCGATAAACTGGTGAAAGAACATCCCGGTTTGAAAAACGTGGTGCTCGTGCCCCTGTACCCGCATTACGCGATGAGCAGCTTCGAAACGGCGGCCGAATACGCGAAAGAAATCTACCGCAAAAAACGCTATCCCTTCGCACTGAAGGTGATAGAACCGTTCTACCGCCATCCCGACTACATCCACGCCCTGGCAGAAAGCATGCGGCCTTATGTGGAGCAGGAATTCGATCACCTGCTGTTCAGTTATCATGGTGTACCGGTAAGGCATATACGCAAAGGTGACGTCACTGGCAGTCACTGCCTGAAGGTAAACGACTGCTGCCATGTGGATTCGAAAGCCCATAAACAATGTTACCGGCACCAGGTGACCGTCACCGCGGAACTGGTGGCGAAGGAACTGGGTATCCCGCGGGAAAAATGGAGCTTATGTTTCCAGAGCCGCCTGGGGCGCGAGGAGTGGATCCGGCCGTATACCGACGAGCGCCTGCGCGCGCTCCCGGGCGAAGGCGTGAAAAAGCTGCTGGTGGTATGCCCGGCGTTTGTGTCGGATTGCCTCGAAACACTGGAAGAGATCGCGGTGGAAGGAAAACACACTTTCATCGAAAGCGGCGGCGACTCCTTCACGATGATCCCCTGCGTGAACACGCATCCCGAATGGGTGAAAACCCTTGGGATCCTGTGCCGCGAGAAAATGGATGCGGTCATGGTATAAAAACCAGGATATAAAATATCTGGGAAGCCGGTGTATATGCGCCGGCTTTTTTATGTCCGCACCGCGCGAAAACGGAGATATTTATTTCGGCCGGACCGGAATTTTTCACTAAATTCCATCAGCTAAATTCCAACACCGATGATCTTGGCCGTTCTCAAGGAAAAAACAGGAGAAAACAGGGTGTCGCTCGTTCCGGAAGTCGTGAAGCAACTCGTTCAGCAACAGGTGGAAGTATGGGTGGAGGAAAGCGCGGGCATGGCGGCATTTTATCCGGACGGATTATACCGGGAAGCCGGCGCGGCCCTTAAGTCCCGGGGAGAAATCCTCAAAGGAGCCGATGCATTGCTGTCGATACGCCCTCCCGATGCGGCGGATTACGAACAGGCGGCGCCCGGAAAGATCTGGGCAGGCGTGTACCAGCCCCTGTATAACCCCGGCCTCATGCAACAGCTCGCCGCCCGGCAGTTCACCGTTTTCAGTCTCGATTCCATCCCCCGCACCACGCGCGCCCAGAGCATGGACGTGCTCAGTTCCCAGGCGAATATCGCCGGATACAAGGCTGTGTTGCTCGCCGCATACACCTATGGCCGCTATTTTCCCATGTTCATGACCGCCGCCGGCAGTATCCCTCCGGCGAAAGTGCTGATCCTCGGCGCCGGCGTGGCAGGCCTGCAGGCCATCGCCACCGCGCGCAGGCTGGGCGCCGTTGTGGAAGTGTTCGATACCAGGCCGGCCGTTAAAGAAGAAGTGATGAGCCTCGGCGCGAAGTTCGTGGAAGTGGAAGGCGCGGCCGATGCGTCAAAAGCCGGCGGTTACGCCGTGGAGCAGTCGGAGGAATTCAAGCGTAAACAGGAAGCCCGCATCGCCGAAAGCGCCGCCAAAGCGGATATTGTGATCACCACCGCCCAGATTCCCGGCAAACCAGCACCCATATTGCTCTCCACCGCCGCCGTGGAAGCCATGCGGCCCGGGAGCGTCATCATCGACCTGGCCGCCGCCACCGGCGGAAACACCGCGCTCACGAAGAATGGCGAAACCATCCTGCACCAGGGCGTCACCATCATCGGGAACTCCGACCTGGCGGGCACCGCACCGGCAGACGCCAGCAAACTCTACGCGAAAAACATGCATAACTTCCTGAAATTGTCCATCGGAAAAGAAGGGCAATGGCAACCGGATTATGCCGATGATATCGTGCAGGGCGCCTGCATCGCGCGCGACGGGCAGGTGACCAACGAACGGGTAAAACAGCTGCAACCCGCAGCCTTATGATATTTCATCCAATAGCAAAATCATTATGACCGCAATCCTGGATTTTCTGCAACTCCATATCGAGATGGTATACATCGTGATACTGTCTGTTTTCCTGGGGATCGAAGTGATCTCCCGGGTGCCATCCGTGTTGCACACGCCGCTCATGAGCGGCGCCAACGCCATTCACGGCGTGGTGATCATCGGCGCCATCATCGTGATGGGAAAAGCCGAACCGGATAACTGGCTGGCCCTCGTGCTGGGGTTCCTCGCCGTAATACTTGGCACGCTGAACGTGGTGGGAGGTTTCGTGGTGACAGACCGCATGCTGGAAATGTTTAAAAAGAAGAAATAAGCCCATTATGCCCGGATTACTGACGCTCGCTTACCTTATCGGCTCCATCACGTTCATCGTGGGCCTCAAGATGCTGTCGAACCCCGCCACCGCCCGCAAAGGCAATCTCATCGCGGCGGGCGGCATGTTCATCGCCATTATCGGCACCATTTTCCTTTACGAAGAAGGCGGAGAACGCCTGCACAACTACGGCTGGATCTTCGGCGGCCTGTTCATCGGCTCCGTAGTCGGCGTATTGGCCGCGAAGAAAGTGAAAATGACCGCCATGCCCGAAATGGTGAGCCTATTCAATGGTATGGGCGGCGCCTGCGCCATGCTCATTTCCATCGTCGAATTCGATCATCTCGCCAACGGCCATACCACCATCAACATCGGCGAATTCATCAAAAGCGCCATCGGGCAGGCCACTGCCACCGGCGATTTCAATATCGCCGAAAGCTTCGGCAACCCCGTCGGTAAATACCTGATTATCCTGCTCGGCCTCATCATCGGCACCGTGTCTTTCGCGGGCAGTATGATCGCCTGGGGCAAGCTCAACGGGAAAGTGAAAGATTTCTCGTTCAACGGACAGCATATCGTGAACCTCGCCGTGCTGGCCGCGATCGTGATCGCTTCCGCCTGGTTGCTGTATGATGTGCACCAGCAATTCAACAGCGGCGAAGGCGGCTGGACTTCCTATCCGCCCAACACGGTATTGCCGGATATACAGATTCAGCAACTGCGCGAAACGGGGCTGATCAATGCATTGTTTTATGGGATACTCGCATTGTCTGTCGTATATGGTGTGATGTTCGTGATGCCGATCGGCGGCGCGGATATGCCTGTAGTGATTTCGCTGCTCAATTCCTTCACCGGTGTGGCGGCGGCCTGCGGCGGATTCCTGTACGATAATCCCGTGATGCTGACAGGCGGTATTCTTGTCGGCTCTGCCGGTACGATCCTCACCATCCTCATGTGCAAAGCCATGAACCGGTCGCTGAAGAACGTACTGATAGGATCTTTCGGCGCGCACGCTGCTGCAGGCGGCGGGGGCGTGAAGGAGCAGGGGAATTACAAAGAAATCAATATCGCCGATGCGGCCGTTGTGATGCGGTATGCCAGCAAAGTGATGATCGTGCCGGGATATGGCCTTGCCGTAGCGCAGGCGCAGCACGTTTGCCATGAACTGGAAAAACTGCTGGAGGAAAAAGGGGTGGAAGTGAACTATGCAATCCATCCGGTAGCGGGCCGCATGCCGGGGCATATGAACGTGCTCCTTGCGGAAGCGGATGTGCCGTATGAAAAGCTTGAAGAGATGGAAACCGCCAATGCCGCCATGGCCAATACGGACGTGGTGCTGGTGCTGGGCGCCAACGATGTGGTGAACCCCGCCGCCAAAAACGATCCCGCAAGTCCCATTTACGGCATGCCCATCCTCGAAGTGGAACTGGCGAAGATGGTGATCGTCAATAAGCGCAGTATGAAACCTGGATACGCGGGGATCGAGAACGAGCTGTTCTTCCAGCCCAAAACGTCGATGCTGTTCGGAGACGCGAAGTCCGTATTGCAGCAGCTGGTGGCGGAAGTGAAGACGCTGTAAATCGTTACCTTTGCGTAAAAATTTACCTTGCCAGCATTACCACAGGCATTTATCGATACATTGAACGGCCTTCCGGGATATGACGCCGCCGCTTTCCTGGCGGTGCACAATTCCCCGGAACGCATTACCAGCGTGCGCCTCATGCCGCAGAAAGCGCAGGATATCACATCGGTATTCCCGCAGCTGGAAGCGCAGCGCGTACCCTGGACAGAAGGTGGCTACTATCTTTCCAGCCGCCCTTCCTTTACATTCGATCCGCAATTCCATTCCGGCGCGTATTACGTGCAGGAAGCATCGTCCATGTTCCTGGAAGAAGCCCTGCGGCAAACGCTCCCGGCGTCATCCCCCCTCAAAGCCCTCGACCTCTGCGCCGCCCCCGGCGGAAAGAGCACGCTCATCCAGGCGGCGCTGCCGGCCGGGAGTATACTCGTTTCCAATGAAGTAATCCGCCCGAGAGCCGCGCTGCTGGCGGATAACTTGTCACGCTGGGGTACGCCGGACGTCGTAGTGACCAACAACGACCCGCGTGATTTCTCCCGCCTCGAAAACTTTTTCGACCTCATGGTGGTAGACGCTCCCTGCTCCGGTTCCGGCCTCTTCCGCCGCGATCCCGAAGCCGTGCAGGAATGGTCGTATGATAATGTAATGCTCTGCAGCCAGCGCCAGCAGCGCATCCTGGCCGACGCGCTGCCTGCGCTCAAGCCCGGCGGCATCCTCATTTATTCCACCTGCTCTTACGCAAGGGAGGAAGATGAGCGGCTGCTCGACTGGCTCATGGAATACGACAACTTCGTTTCACTGCCGTTGCAGCTGCAACCGGAATGGCATATCGTGGCCACCGAGTCGCCCGTCCATAAAGCGGCCGGTTACCGGTTTTATCCCGATAAAGTGAAAGGGGAAGGGTTCTTCATCGCCTGTCTCCGGAAGGAAGGCGAAGCCGCATCACCCAAAAAAGGGAAAAACAAATTCCCGGAAATAGCGAAGAAAGATGTGGAGCGCATCCTGCCCTGGCTCAAGCCGGGCGCGGATGTCCGCATGATGGCGCACGACGGCGAAGTCCTGCTGGTAGCACCCGCCGTGGCCGAAGAAATCACGCTGCTGCAACAGTTATACATCCGTAAGGCCGGCGTGAAAGCGGGCCAGCTGACGGACAAGGAACTCATTCCGGATCACCAGCTGGCGATGAGCACCATCATCTCTCAGGACTTGCCCGCCCGGGAGCTTTCATTGGAAGATGCATTGCATTATCTTCGCAGGGAAGACCTCCGGGTCGACGCCGCGCTGAAAGGCTGGGCGCTCATGCGGTTCCGGGATATGAACCTGGGCTGGGCGAAAATCCTCCCCAACCGTGTCAACAATTACTATCCGAAAGAAATGCGCATCCTGAAATCCGGTATGCCGGAAACATAATACGGACGCGCTTTCCGGCGTTCTTGACAATGTGCATAATTCGCGTGGATATTTACTTTCCCCGCCGGAGGACAGAAATTGGATGGAAACTTTTATATTCGTTCCCTTAAAGTATTAGTAAATATGTTAAAGTCAGTAATGTTGGGTGTGTTGATGGCCGGTACGATCAGGGTAGCCGCACAGGATACGCTGTTGGTACGTGGCGCTTCGCCCGATCTCTATTTGACGCATTCCGTGAAGAAAGGAGAAACCTGGTACAGCCTGGGAAGGGCTTACGGCCTGAGCCCCAAGGAGATTGCGGCAAGGAATAAGATGGATATGGCGGCAGGCCTGAGCCTCGGCAAATCGGTCATCATTCCCCTCAACAAAAATAATTTCGTGCAAACGAAAAATGCGGGTTCCGGCGTTCGCCCGGTGTATCATCGCGTGGCCGAAAAGGAAACCCTCTACCGCATACACGTCAACTACGGCAAAGTGCCCCTGGATAATGTGCGCGAATGGAACCGCCTCGCCGGCGACGGTGTGCAGAAAGATGCATTTCTGATCGTTGGATATGTAAAAGGAAACGGCCAGTCCATCATCCTCCCGCAGTCCTCCGCGGCCGCTCCGGAAGAGGCGGTTGTTGTGAAGAACACCGAAAACAGGCCCGCGCCGCCCGTAGCGGAAACCAAACAGGCCACGCCGCCGCCCGCTCCCGCGCCTGAAACCAAACCGGCTCCCAAAGCACAAACACCCGCCCCTGAAAACAGGCCCGCCGTGGTGGAAAGCCAGCCCGCCGAGCCCCGCCAGGTAGAAAAAGCCCCCACCAGCATTGGCCGTGCGCCCGAAGTGCCTGAAGGTGGCTTCGAAACCATGTTCAATCAGCAAACCAGCAACGGTCGCGACGTGACGAAGGAAAAAGGCCCCGGCTCCTGGTTTAAAAGCAATGCAGTGGTAGGCTCCGGCAAATATTACGCCTTGCACAACACCGCCCCGCGCGGCACCATCGTGAAAGTGACCAATCCGCTCACCGGCCGGTCCATTTACGCGAAAGTGCTCGACGCCATCCCCCAGCTCAAAGCCAATGCGAACCTCATCATCAAATTAAGCGACGCCGCGCAGGACGCCCTCGGCTCCACAGAAGGCCGCTTTTACTGCGAACTGAGCTACGAGGAACTCCGGTAGTTTTCAACCACGAACATAAAAAGCGGGGCGCCTGATACCAGGCGCCCCGCTTTCTTTTCCCGAGATCTCCGTCAGCTGAACCGGAATCCCCGTAAAAATTCTTCCACCCCCATTTTCTTCTTCCCTTCCAGCTGCAGTTCCAGCACGCTCAGGTAACCGCCCGGCGCGGCGAATTTGAGGTATGTTTTGCCGTCGCTGTGGGCGCTCCCCGGCGCATGATCATGCGCAGACGGCTCCGGTACGGCTTTATAGATTTTAAGCGTTTTGCCCTGCAATGTCGTGAACGCAGCGGGGTAGGGGCTTAGCCCCCTTACCAGGTTGTACACCCGCTCCAGTGGCTGCTCCCAGTCGATTTTGCAATCTTCCTTGAAAATCTTGGGCGCATGTTTCAGTTCGCCTGCTTCGATTTCCTGCTGGGGTTGCCCGTGGAGATTGCCTTCCTGCAAAGCGGCTACGGTGCGCAGGAGCGTTTCCGCCCCCGCCCGCATGAGCGCATCGTGCAGCTCGCCGGCGGTTTCATCCGCCCGGATGGGCACTTCCGCTTTAAACAACACATTACCCGTATCGATTTCATGCTGCAATTTGAAAGTAGTGACGCCGCTTTTTTCTTCCCCGTTGATGATGGCCCAGTTGATGGGCGCCGCGCCGCGGTATTGCGGCAGCAGCGAGGCATGGACGTTGATAGTGCCCAGCGGCGGCATGTCCCACACCAGCTCAGGCAGCATGCGGAAAGCCACTACCACCTGCAGATCAGCCGAATAGCCGCGCAGCTCTTCGAGGAAGGCGGGATTCTTCAGTTTCTCGGGTTGGAGAACGGGTATGTTATGCTGGACCGCGTATTGTTTCACGGCGCTTTGTTGCAACTGGAGTCCGCGGCCGGCAGGTTTGTCGGGCGCGGTGATCACGGCCACGACGTTATATCCGTTTTTAACCAGCGCATCCAGCGAGGCCACTGCGAAATCGGGCGTGCCCATAAAAATGATTCTCATGGGTGCAAATGTATTCAATTTAGAAATCGGTATACAACAGGTATTTCTTGCGGATGTTCGCGAAACGCTGCAAACCGGGTTCCCAGCTCTTGCGGATCGCTTCGGCGGTAAGCCCCTGCTGGATTTGCTTCCGCAAAACATCGCTGCCGGCCAGTTTGTCGAAGAAATTATTGAAGAAACGCGCTTTCTCCGGGAACAGCTGGTAAGCGTTGATAATGTAGCTCAGATCGATCTCATCGGTCAGGGGATCGATGACGGTGAGGTCGAAGCCGTAGCAGAGCGAGTCCATCAGCACCGGCGATTTCGCGCCCGGAACGCTTTTCGGTGTAAAGGAAAAGAGGTTTTGGGGCAATAAGGGGTGCCCGTACACCTGGAAGGGCTTGTCGGTGCCGCGGCCCAGACTGAAGACGGTGCCCTCGAACAGACAGGTAGAGGGATACAGGTAGATGCTCCGCATGTTAGGCAGGTTGGGCGAGGGCTTCACCGGCAGCTGGTACATGGTGTTATGGTCGTAATTTTCGCAGGTGATAACGGTGAGCGCGCATTGCACTTTCCCTTTCAGCCAGCCTTCGCCATTGAGCATTTTGGCGTATTCGCCGACAGTCATGCCATGCACGGTGGGGATGGGCTGCATGCCCACGAAAGAGCGGAAGCGGGTGTCGAGGATGGGGCCGTCGATGTAATGGCCGTTAGGATTGGGGCGGTCGAGGACGATGAGGGGTTTGTTATTTTCCGCTGCGGATACCATCAGTTCTTCCAGTGTGGAGATGTAAGTATAGAACCGCACGCCCACGTCCTGCACGTCAAAAACCAGCACATCCACATCCGCCAGGTCTGCCGCGGTGGCTTGCCGGTGGGAGCCGTAAAGGGAAACGATGGGGAGACCGGTACGGCCGTCGCGGCTGTTGCCCACTTTCTCGCCCGCGTCTGCCGTGCCCCTGAAACCGTGTTCGGGGCTGAAGATTTTCACGATATTGACTTTCAGCGACATGAGCGAATCCACGAGGTGGACGCTGGGGCTGATCATGGAAGTTTGGTTTACGAGCATCCCCACCCGTTTGCCTTTCAGCAGCGGGAGGTAAGCGTCGGTCCGTTGTGCGGCGGTGCGCACGTTGGGATGCTGTGCCAGCAGGGTGGCGGGGAGGCAGCAGAGCATCAGCAGTTTGAGGAAGCTATTCATGTAAAATCGGGTTGAATACAACAAAATAAGGTGGCAAACCGTAAATAAAAAACAAAAAACGTACCTTCACCTTCTATTATCTTATTTTAAATATTTTATATGCAACAAGTTAAGACCGGCGATACCGTTCGCGTACATTACCACGGGCGGTTACAAAATGGCAATACTTTTGACTCCTCCGAAGGCCGGGATCCGCTTGAGTTCAAAGTGGGCGCCGGTATGGTGATCAGAGGTTTTGACAATGGCGTGCTCGACATGAAGCCCGGCGATAAAAGAACGCTGAACATCGCAGTAGAAGAAGCATATGGCCCGAAAAGCGAAGAGCTGATCATGGAATTTCCGAAAGCCAACATCCCCGCCGATCTGAACCCGCAAGTGGGTATGGACCTGCAGATGAGCAATCCCCAGGGCCAGGTGTTCCCGGTGAAAGTTGTTGCTATCACCGACGAATTCATTACCCTCGACGCCAACCATCCCCTGGCAGGCGAGCCCCTGATCTTCGACATCGAACTGGTAGAGATCGTTTAACCGGTCCTCCTTATACATTTCCTGAAAGTAAAAAGTGGTCCGCTGCTTTTTACTTTCACTTTTTATACCCATCCCAATATGGACAAACAATATGCATACTCCGTAACCGAGCGCTTCCTCCGCTACGTAACGGTAGACACCCAATCCGATCCGCAAAGCACGACCTTCCCTTCCACCGAAAAGCAAAAAGACCTGGCCCGCATCCTGGTACAGGAATTGCAGCAAATCGGCATCGCAGACGCAGAACTGGATGAGCATGGGTATGTATATGCCACCATTCCCGCTACTTCCGATAAAAAAGTTCCCGTCATTTGCCTTTGCGCGCATATGGACACGGCGCCCGATTGCTCTGGGAAAGACGTAAAGCCCATCGTGCACAAAAACTACGACGGCAAAGACATCGTGCTGCCTGATGATCCCTCCCAGGTCATTTCCGTGAAGGAACATCCGTACCTCGCGCAAAAGACCGGCGACGATATCATCACTGCCAGCGGTAAAACCTTGCTGGGCGCAGATAACAAAGCCGGTGTCGCGGAAATTATGGATGCGGCGCAATACCTCATCCAGCACCCCGAAATCCCGCATGGCAAGATCCGTATCCTCTTCACGCCCGACGAAGAAGTGGGCCGCGGTGTGCAGCATGTGAACATGCAGAAGCTCGGCGCCGATTTCGGGTATACGATGGATGGAGGAGAACTGGGCGCGCTGGAAGACGAAACCTTCTCGGCCGACGGCGTCAAAATCTCCATCCACGGCGTCAGCGCCCATCCCGGTTCGGCGAAAGGCAAGCTGGTGAGCGCCATTAAGATCGCCGCGGAAATTTTGCATTCGCTGCCGAAAGATATCCTCAGCCCGGAAACCACCGAAGAACGCCAGGGGTTCATTCACCCGGTACGGATCGATGGTATTACCGAAAAGGCGGAGATCGAGTTTATCATCCGCGATTTCACCACGGCGGAGCTGGAAGGGCATGAGTTTTACCTGCGCAAGATCATGGAATCCGCGATCGGCAGGCACCCCGGCGCCACCGCCACCTTCGAGGTGAAGGAGCAGTACCGCAATATGAAGGAAGTGCTGGACAAGCATCCTGAAGTGGCGGCCAATGCCGAAGAAGCGATCCGCCGCGCAGGTGTGGAACCGCTGAAGAAGAGCATCCGCGGGGGAACTGACGGTTCGAGGCTTTCCTTCATGGGATTGCCCTGCCCGAATATCTTCACCGGCGAAATGGCGCTGCATTCGAAGCATGAATATGTAAGTGTGCAGGACATGCAGAAAGCCGTTGATGTGATCATTCAGCTCGCCCGTGTATGGGAAGAGCGCGCCGTATAATTTATTGCCGGGGAATGCGTTTTTATTATTACTTTGATCCCTTGTTAATACAAAAAAGAACGAAAATTTAATACATGTTGCTAGGACTCGTAACGTTAATGCAGGACTCGCTGCTGTTGCCGAAGGCCGACACCGTGGCTACGGCCGCCCAGGGAGCCGCAGCCGCCGCGCAGGAAATGAAACTGTGGGATATGATCGTAAAAGGCGGACCGCTGATGATCCCCCTGGGGGTGCTTTCCGTGATCGCCATTTACGTATTCGTGGAAAGATACCTGACCATCGCCCGCGCGGGCAAGCTGGAAAGCAATTTCATGCCGATGATCCGCGACCACATCACTTCCGACAATATCAGCGCCGCCCGCTCGCTCTCGAAAAACACGCAGGGCCCCATCGCGCGCATGATCGATAAAGGCATCCAGCGCATCGGCAAACCTGTCGACAGCATCGAGAAATCGATGGAGAACGTAGGCAAGCTGGAAGTGTACAAAATGGAAAAGAACCTCGTGATCCTGTCCATCATCGCCGGCATCGCGCCGATGTTCGGGTTTTTGGGAACCATCGCAGGGATGATCCAGACCTTCTTCAACATCTCCCAGACTTCCGATATTACCCTGAGCACCATCGCCGGGGGGATTTACGTGAAAATGGTGACCTCCGCCGCAGGTCTGATCATCGGCCTGGTCGCCTACGTAGGTTACAGCTACCTGCAGGCCCAGATCGACAAAGTGGTGAACAAGATGGAAGCCGCTTCCTCCGAGTTCATCGACGTGCTCCTGGAGCCGGTAAAACGCTAATCATTCAAAAGAAACTGAATCAACATGAACCTGCGGAGCCGAAATAAAAGACATGCGGAAATGCACAACGGCGCGTTGAACGATATCCTGTTCATCCTGCTGCTGTTCTTCCTCATCGTCTCCACCCTGGCCAACCCCAACGTCATCAAGCTGGCGTTGCCGAAAGCCGCTTCCAACACCAAAGCCAAGCAAACGGTGGTGGTGAGCATTGATGCGGGGCAGCGATTTTTCGTGGGCACCAACCCCGTTTCCTTCTCCGAGCTGCAGGCTATCCTGGCTTCCAAGATACCCGTGGGCGAAGTGGATCCCACCGTTGTGATCAACGCCGAAGAATCCGTTCCCATCAGCGCAGTGGTATCCGTTATGCAGATCGCACGGGAGCTGGGCGCCAAAACGGTACTGGGTACCGCCAAGCCGCAAAACGCACCGGCCAGATAACCGGTTGACAATATTTTTTACAGTAAGAAACTGCATCCGCACCGGGTGCAGTTTTTTTTATGCCTTCGAAGCGCGCACCATCCGGTCTTTCCCGAACATATCCTTCTTCAGGATCACATCCAGGTACCGCTGCTTTTCCAGTTCCGCCTTCACTTCCTGCCCGTAATCCTCGTGGATTTCGAAATACAATTTGCCGCCGGGGTCGAGGCGCTCCATGGCCAGCTGGCCGATGCGGCGGTAAAAAAGCAAAGGGTCGTTGTCGGGCACGAATAATGCCGTGGAAGGCTCGAAGTGCTGTACGTTTACCGCCATATCCGCTTTTTCCCTTTCCGGAATGTAAGGCGGGTTGCTGATGATCACGTTCAGGCAGGGGAGCAGGGCGGCGGCTTTGGGATCGAGCACGTCCTGTTGCACGAAATTAATGGCGGTATGTTGCATCTGTGCATTGCGGCCGGCTACGGAAAGCGCGCCGGGGCTCACGTCCATCGCCCAGATATCGGCCGAAGGCCAGTGTTTTTTTAATGCGATAGGGATACATCCGCTGCCTGTACCGATATCCAGTAGCCGTAGGGCGGGTTGGGAAGGATGGTCGAGCAGCACCCATTCCACGAGCTCTTCCGTTTCCGGCCGGGGGATCAGAACCTGGTCGTTGACGATCAGTTCCATGCCGTAAAACCAGCTTTTACCCGTGATATGCTGGATGGGCCTGCCTGCCAGCAGTTGTTCCAGGCCCTCGCTGTACTTCGATTCCCATTGCGGGGGCAGGTCCATATCTTTGTGCACGATGCGGTCCAGCTTGCCGAGCCCGGTGATGTGCTCCATGAGGAGATGCCCGATATTGGCTGCTTCCCGCATGTCGTACATGGGGCGGAGAGCGTTGGTAAGGTTTGCGAATGCGGATTGGATCGTCATGTTATACGGCAAAACAGCGGAAAATAGCCGCTGAAACGATATTTTTGCAAATATCTACTTTAGGACGTAATGAGCAACACCCACCCGCACGAATTTTTTATGCAACGCTGCATCGACCTGGCGCTCAGGGGCGGGGGCCATGTTGCGCCCAACCCGATGGTAGGCGCCGTGCTGGTGCATGAAGGGACCATTATCGGGGAAGGGTACCACCAGTTCTGGGGAGGCCCCCACGCCGAGGTCCGCTGCATCAACAGCGTTCCGCCCGAACTGCAGGAGCTCATCCCCCGGTCTACCCTTTACGTTTCCCTCGAGCCCTGCGCACACCACGGTAAAACGCCGCCCTGCGCCGATCTCGTGGTGTCGCAGAATATCCCGGAAGTGGTCATCGGGTGCGTGGACGGCTTCTCCAAAGTAGCCGGCAAAGGCATCGAAAAACTCCGTCAGGCCGGCATCGGCGTCACTGTTGGCGTGCTGGAAGATGCCTGCCGGCACCTCAACCGCCGGTTCTTCACCTTCCATGAACAAATCCGCCCTTATGTGGTGCTCAAATGGGCGCAATCGGCCGACGGCTTCATCGCTCCGCCCGACCGTTCCCCCGTCCGCATCTCCAACCCGTACGCCGACCGCCTCGTGCACCGCTGGCGCACGGAAGAAGCCGGGATCATGGTAGGCACACAAACAGCTTTGCTGGACAATCCGCGGTTGACGGCCCGCCTCTGGCCGGGGAAATCGCCGGTCCGCATCGTGCTGGACCTCGATAGCAAAGTGCCGGGGAGCCATTACGTGAAAGACGGATCGGTGCGCACACTTATCCTGACTTCCATGGAAATTGATGCGGAACAGGCCCTCGTGCCGCAGGTGCTCGCGCAATTGCATAAGGAGTCAGTCCTCAGCGTGATCGTGGAAGGCGGTGCTTTGCTGTTGCAACAGTTTATCAGCGGCGGGCATTGGGACGAGGCACGTGTCATCACCGGGCAAATGGCATTGGGCGGCGGATTGCCGGCGCCCGTGCTTAAAAATGCACGGATGCAGGAAAGTGCTTTCATCGCGGGCGACAGGATCGATACATTCGTCCCCGCCGTTACTTAAAACCAGGAAATGAACGTTTATTATACGATTGAAAAAAAGTCAGTAGCCGAATTCAAAGACCGGGGCAGTAAATTCCTCGCTTACGCCTTCCCGGTTAAAAGTACCGACCAGGTGAAAGAATGCCTGCAGGAAGTGAAAAAGGAACACCCCAAAGCCACGCACCATTGCTATGCTTACAGGCTGGGAACCGACGGAACGCAGTTCCGCGCGGTAGACGACGGCGAGCCCGCGGGATCGGCCGGGAAACCTATTCTCGGGCAGATCGACAGCAAACAGCTGACCGACGTGCTGGTGGTAGTGGTGCGTTATTTCGGCGGCACCCTGCTGGGCGTACCAGGGCTGATCAATGCCTATAAAATGAGCGGCGCGATGGTGCTGCAACTCATTCCAGCCGTACAGAAAAACGTGGAGGCGCGATTCCTGCTGGTATTCGATTATACGATCCTGAACGAGGTGATGATGGTGGTGAAGCAGAACAACTGCACGGTGCAAAAACAGGATATCCAGTTATTCTGCAGTATGGAGATCGGTATCCCCAAAGCCAGCCTGGACCTCACTTTGCTCCGCCTGCGCGACATCTACAACCTCGAGATCAAACCGCTCTGATCAGGGCAGCGCCGTTGTGATTTCTTTCAGGTTAACTCCGAAAATCTTCTTTGTGATTTCTCCGAGATGCTTTTCGCTGCCCTCCAGGTGGATGGTGCGGTGGAAATGTTGCATCCTGCCTTTGGGCTTCAACAATGCGGCTGGAGAAGTGCTTTGCACTTCCAGGAAGCGGCCCTTGGCGATGGTGTTTGCCGGTCCGTTATTGCGGATGGTGAGCACTTCGGCGCGCGCGTCTGTCGTGGTTTCGCCCAGGTATAGTGCGGGATGGCGCGGCATAGTGAACTGGATCACGGTGAGCAGTTTGCGTTCCGGGTCGTAAATGCCCATGAAATTAAGCGCCGAAGCCTGTTGAAGGCCCAGTTCCATGTCGAAGTTGCCGTCGGCCCGGAAAAATGCGACGTCGTTCTTTATCAGGAAGCGCTCTTTGGGCATTTGCGCGCCTGTGTTCACCTTGCCGCCTTTGCGGAGGGGGATAATGCCGACGGACTTTGGGCTTACGGGAAACATGCCGCGGATGCGGATGGCGGTGGTGCCATGGGCGGTGTCCCAGCGTTGGGAGCCGGTATTGAGGAGGGTGTTATCGCTATGAAACCCTACTGCGTGAATGCTCCGGTGGATGTCGGCGCCGAGATAGTTGTGTAGGTCGCGGCGGGAGAGGAGCGTGATGGTGCGGGTGATGTGCGCGGTGAGGGGATTGTTTTTGGTATTGGGAAGCAGTGCGTCGCCTTCGACGGTAACGGCTCCTTTTGCGGCGGGCGCCTGCCGGAGCAGGGCGGTGTCACGCAGGGGATCGGGGAGCAGTGTTGCGGGAAGGGAATCGTTGGGGGAAAGGGTCGTGCTGTCGGGCAGGGGGCCAAAGAGCAGGCGGTCTTCCCCGCCAAAGGTGCTGAAATGAAATTGTTTCCCGTTTTCGATGATGCCGTAATGGAGGAAACCGAAGCTGCGGCCGTCGTCGGCCACGGTGGAGGTCATCACGCGGCCCTGCCAACTGGCCACGACGGCGATGGCGGATTTGCTGGTGCTGTCTTTCATGACGGCCGGCACTGTAAATGCGCCCAGGAAATCGACGTCTGCTGCGAAGTTGTCGGGCCGTGATATGGTTTCTTCCTGTAGAACAGGGGCCTTGGCTTGCTGGCTGTTATTGTTGTTGCATGCGGAAAACAGGGTGAGCAGGCAAGCGGCCGGGATAGATTTGTGCATATGCGGAATAGTCTCGCTTCCAAAATTTGTACAATGATAAATTAATTTCTTTAATAACGGTAAGCGCGCATTTCCAGTATGGGCGTGGGCTACAAAGGAAGCCGCTGCACAGGGGAATATTTTTTTTGAAATTTTTGAGAATATAATTTGCTGAATTCAAACTCTTTCCTATTTTTGCAATCCCAAAACGGACAAGCGGAAGTAGCTCATTTGGTAGAGCACGACCTTGCCAAGGTCGGGGTGGCCGGTTCGAGCCCGGTCTTCCGCTCAGAAATAGTAGCCTGATTGCATAGCAGTCAGGCTTTTTTGTTTTGTGCCTATGCCGTTCCGCGACGCGCCACTCGTCGTCATATTTCCGCTGGCCGGGATCAATCAATCGGTTGCAAACGGCTTTTGCCGATATGGTTAATTAAGGGTAAAGCAAGGGTAAAGTAAGGGTAAAGGAGGGTTTACTGCAGGGTTAATGTATATCTAATGTATATCAGTAGGGGGTAGATGCCCTGCAGTAAAGGGAAAGCAAGTATTAGGTATACATAAGGGATACTTGCAGTAAGGTTACATTATATCCGGGGATACGATTTGAACAGCGGCGCTTCTATCCGCGGAACTGATGAAAATCATACCGGGAACCAGGCAAAAATGGTTGGGAGAGGCATGAAAAAAGCCGCGCTTTGCAGCACGGCTTCGATATTTTTCAATCCGGAGATTATTTGTATTTCGGGCTGTAGAGGGAGCTTTCCGGTACGGTAACTTTGGGTTTTTTATAACGGTGCTCGGACAGCTTGTAACAGCCACCCAGCACAAACCCCAGAATGCAGGCCAGTTTCAGGTAGAAAAGGAAACGGGAGGAAGATACCCAGTCGCGGGTGAAATCATTCTTATTTTCAACTGTATGCTCCATATACAAATTTTTCGCTGTGCAAACTTACAAAGTAAAATGGCAAAGTCCAAATAACCGCTCTATTTCTTCCCGGGTTTGGACAGCTCCGAGAATTTGCGGCGGTTGAGGAAATAGTAGCGCCAGATCATGATGCCGTGGAATACGCCTTGCAAGTCGAACAGGCGCTTGCGGGGCAATGTGTCCGGCGGCTGGTTGCGCGTTTCGCGGCGCCAGCGGTAATAGTCGCGGTATGCGCGGAAGATGGCCGTCATATCTTTCGGCTTGCCGGAAACGAGGCTTTTGGCGGCGGCCATCATATCCAATACCAGGCGTTGCGAAAGGATGATCCATTGCTCCCGGAAATGGAGGTTTTTGCGCAGCATGATCAGGTTGTTGCGGAAATTGAGGTACAGCTTCCTGGGGTTGCCCTGCGGAAGGCTCCCGCCGCCCACGTGGTATACCACCGAATCCGGGCAATACCCGATCCGGTACCCCGCCCGCTGCAACCGCCAGCACAAATCCACTTCTTCCATATGCGCGAAAAAATAAGGGTCGAAACCACCCATCTCGCGGTAGGCCGCCGAGCGGATGAATAACGCTGCGCCGCTGGCCCAGAAAATGTCCTGCGGCGTATCGTACTGCCCCTTGTCTTTCTCCGTTGTATACAGGATGCGCCCGCGGCAGAAGGTGTATCCCAGGATATCCATCCACCCGCCGGCCGCGCCGGCATATTCGAAACTGTCGCGCTCGGCCCAGGCGCGGATCTTGGGCTGGCAGGCCGCCATGTCGGGGTTGGCCTGCAGGTTCGCAACAACGGGCCCTATCCAGTTGGGATCCACTTCCACGTCCTGGTTCAGCAACACGAAGATATCGGCCTCCACATGCTGCAGGGCCTCGTTATATCCGCCCGCGAAACCGCTGTTGGTGGCGTTGCGTATGATTTTTACGGACGGGAAATGTTGTTGCGTGTAAGCTACGCTATCGTCGGTAGAGGCATTGTCGGCCAGGATGATATCCAGCTGCCCGGCGTACACGGAGGCGCATACGGATGGGAGGAACTTCTCCAGGAAATCCCTTCCATTCCAGTTCAGGATAACAACAGCGACCGATGGCAGAACTGACAAATGCGTAGGTTTATGGCTTGACTAATTATTTTTTAGCGTTGCAAATATGCAACAAAGCCTTCAAATATTACTAAATTAGTTTATTGTTCACGGCTGCACGGCCGTCATTATCCGAATCCTGATGTTTAGACAAATTACCGGCTGGAAATTTTCTTTGATCGCTGTGGCGGTCGCTATCATCGTAACCACCATCTGGTTCGTCAATAACCTGTCCGAAAAAATTCAGGAAGAGGAAACCAAGAAAGTGGCGACCTGGGTGGAAGCGAACCGCGAGCTGCTGCAGGCTTCGCCCGACGCGAACCTGAACCTGGCCGTGGAAATCGTGACCACCAATACCACTATCCCCCTGATCCTGACCGACGAGCAGGGTCATATCATCGACCACCGCAACCTCGATACCCAGCAGGTGGTGCGGGATACGGCTTACCTGGAGCGGCAGCTGGAGGACTTCCGGCAGCAGCATCCGCCATTCATCATGGCGGTAGACACGCATTCCAATAATTACATTTATTACGGCGATTCCCTCATCCTCCGGCAGGTGCGGTATTATCCTTATATCCAGCTGATCGTGGTGGCGTTGTTCATCGGGCTTACGCTTTTCGCACTCTCGTCCACCAACCGCGCCATCCAGAACCAGGTGTGGGTAGGCATGGCGAAAGAAACGGCCCATCAGCTGGGGACGCCGCTATCTTCCATGGAAGCCTGGCTGGAGATATTGAAGGAGAAGGAAGACGTGCGCCCGCTTGCCAGCGAGTTGGGCAAAGATGTGGACCGTCTCAAACTGATTACAGACCGCTTTTCCAAGATCGGGAGCGTCCCCAGCCTGGAGGAGCGCAATGTGGTGGAGCAGGTGGCGGCGATGATGGCCTATATCAAGAAACGCGCCCCGCAGAAAGTGAATTTCACGCTGCAAACGGCAGAACAGGAGGTAACGGCCATGATCTCACCCACGCTGTTCGACTGGGTGATCGAAAACCTGCTCAAAAACGCACTGGATGCCATGGAGGGCAAGGGCGACATCCAGGTCCTCATCGAAAATCACCCCGCCCACCTCACGATCGACATAACCGACACCGGGAAAGGCATTCCCGTTCGGTTGCAGGAAAAGATCTTCCACCCGGGCTTCAGCACCAAAAAGCGGGGCTGGGGGCTGGGACTTTCCCTTGCCAGGCGCATCATCCAGGACTACCACAAGGGGCGGCTGACAGTCAAATGGTCGGAGCAGAACAAGGGCACCACATTCCGGATCTGGCTTCGGAAATAATTTTATTTGGATATTTGTGAAAAGGCTTTATTTTTGCAACCCCAACAACGCACGCGGAGGTGGCGAAATTGGTAGACGCGCTACTTTGAGGT
The DNA here is from genome assembly GCF_038396755.1 of Chitinophaga pollutisoli. Taxonomy (NCBI): domain Bacteria; kingdom Pseudomonadati; phylum Bacteroidota; class Chitinophagia; order Chitinophagales; family Chitinophagaceae; genus Chitinophaga; species Chitinophaga pollutisoli. Next base: position 4,721,302 of record NZ_CP149822.1, read on the forward strand.
GGTAGTGCCTGAAAGGGCTTGGGAGTTCGAATCTCCTCCTCCGCACGAAGCACCGGCTGGTTATCCAGCCGGTGTTTTTTTATGGGGTTATATGCATATTTGTACGTATTTTTGTACCTAAATAAGTACTTATGCGAGTTGTCAACTATTCTGAATTCCGCAGTAATCTCACAGAAAATTTGAATGCGGTAAATGATGACAGGGAAATTGTCGTAGTTGCCAGATCCCAGGGGAAAAATGTTGTGGTAATGGACCTCGATGAATATAATGCATTGCAGGAAACGTTACATTTGACAAGTACCAAAGCTAACCGTAAAAGACTGGAAGAAGCAATAACGGAGATGAATAAAGGAAAATCCGTTAAACACAAACTTATTGAAAAGTAATTATGGAGTTAGCATGGCAAACTCATGCCTGGGAAGATTATCTTTATTGGCAAAAACAGGACAAAAAGATTTTGCAGCGTATCAATGAGCTCATAAAGGATGCCATGCGTTCTCCTTTTAAAGGCGTAGGGAAGCCTGAACCATTAAAAGGGGATTTAGCGGGATGCTGGAGCCGGCGGATTACAGATGAGCACCGTTTGGTATATACGGTGAAGGATAAATGCTTACACATTTTACAATGCAGATTTCATTACCATTGATTGCATTTGCCGTATTTTTTCATACAGTAATCAAATGTGATAAGTAAATCCGGTATCATGTAAACGGAGAAATATTTTCCGATTCCGGTAGCCGGATGTTTGAATTACCAGAAAAGAATTTATTTTTGCGACCCTAAACACCCGCGGAGGTGGCGAAATTGGTAGACGCGCTACTTTGAGGTGGTAGTGCCTGAAAGGGCTTGGGAGTTCGAATCTCCTCTTCCGCACACACAATTGAAAAGGAGTTATTTCTCAGGAAATGACTCCTTTTTTGCGTCAAATCCTTTCCCGCGAAACGGACATCTGAACCGAAAATCGGCTAACTTTACCACTGCGCAGATTCAATGCGTACCAATGCCTGTAATTTGACCGCAGGCTAAATCATGTGAACTATGGGAACAAACGTCACTTGCCCCAATTGCGGGCATCTGTTTGTCATGGAAGACGCCATGGCCGCCGAAATTAAAAAAGACCTCCGCGGGAAGATGGAATCCGAGTGGCGCAAACGCGTGGAGGCGCTCGAAGCCCAGAAGTCCGAAATAGAACAAGCTAAACAGCAAGTCGTGCTCGAACGCCAGCAGGTTTCGCAGGAGAAACAGCGGCAGGAAGATGAACTGAATAAACGCCTGCAATCCGAAAAAATCAAGCTGCAGGAATCCCTCGGGGAACAGATCCGCAAAAACGTATCAGCGGATTTTGAAAACCAGCTCCGCCTCATGCGCGAATCCCAGGCCGAAAACGAAGAGAAGCTGAAAGAAGCCCGCCTCCGCGAACTGGACTTCCTCCGCAAAACCCAGGAGCTTCAGAACCGCGAACAGGAACTCGACCTCATCCTCCAAAAGAAAATCATGGAGGAGCGCAATCACCTGGTGGAACAAATCCGCCGGGAGGAAGGCGAACGTAATAACATCCGCGAAACCGAATACCAGCTCCGCCTCAAGGAAATGGAAAAGCAACTGGAAGATCAGCGCCGCCTCGCCGAAGAAATGCGCCGCAAAGCCGAACAAGGCTCCATGCAGCTCCAGGGCGAAGTGCAGGAGCTCGCCCTCGAAGAAATGCTGCGCTCCGCATTCCCCTTCGACGCCATCAGCGAAGTTGGCAAAGGCGTGCGCGGAGCCGATTGCATCCAGACCGTCCGCAACCAGTTCGGGCAGGAATGCGGCCGCATCATCTACGAATCCAAACGCACGAAAGACTTCTCCCGCGAATGGATCGAAAAACTGAAGGCTGACATGCGGTCCCAGGGTGCCGATGTGGCGGTGCTCGTTACCCAGGCCCTCCCGAAAGACATGGACCGCTTCGGCGAAAAAGATGGCGTCTGGATCTGCACTTTCCCCGAAGTTAAAAGCCTCACCTGGGTGCTGCGTGATGCCATCATGAAGGTCTACAACGCCGTCAAATCCCAGGAAAACAAGGGCGATAAAATGCACCTGCTCTACCATTATCTCACCAGCGGCGAATTCGCCGAGCAATGGAGCGCCATCCGCGAAGGGTTCCGGTCCATGAAACTATCCATCCAGAAGGAACGCGAAGCCATGGAAAAACTCTGGAAAGCACGCGAAAAACAACTGGAAAAAGTCCTGCTCAACGCTGCCCATATCAAAGGCTCCATAGAAGGCATCGCGGGAAGCGATTCGGTCGACCTCCAGCTGCTCGATGATGCCGCCGAAGCGCTATTGGGCGCGCCCGACGGAAGTAACGAATAACGATTTCAAAAAAAATGTGATATAAACCTTGCCGGGGGACTTTTACCGACATACATTTAGGCTATGAAAAACCACAAGTACCAATCCGTTATCTTCGACCTGGGCGCTGTGCTGGTAGACTGGAATCCGCGTTACCTCTACAGCAAAATCTTCGCAACGCCCGAAGAAACGGATCATTTCCTGGAAAACATCTGCACGTCCGACTGGAACGAAATGCAGGACGAAGGCCGCAGCCTGCAGGACGGCACCGAGCTGCTCGTATCGCAGCACCCGGCGTTCGAAGCGCAGATCCGCGCGTTTTACGGCAGATGGAAGGAAATGCTGGGAGGAGACATCCCCGGTACAGTGGAAATCCTCAAAGAACTGAAGGAAAGCGGTCAATTTAAATTATACGCCCTCACCAACTGGTCAAGCGAAACATTTCCCATCGCCATCATAGAATATCCCTGGTTGCAGTGGTTCGACGGTATCGTGGTATCAGGGAAAGAAAAAATGCGCAAACCACAGGATGCTTTTTATCAATTGCTGGTCGACCGGCACGCGATCGACAAATCGCAGGCCATCTTTATCGACGATAACCTCCGCAATGTAAAAGCAGCCGAAGCATTCGGTATCGAAACCATTCATTTCACTTCCCCCGAAAAACTGCGCGAAGCGCTTACCAGCCGCGGAATCCTATCCGGCGCTGCATTGCAACAGCAATAGTAATATCTTACGCTTTTTTCATATCAACGAATTTATCTATGCAAGCCGCCACTATGGCGGCTTTGCTTTAACATTTCCTTTAGTCAATTTTAACGTTTCGACTGTAAACGGCCGGTAACATTCATGCGTCTATAGCGTTGAATATGTATACGAGCCGGATGTGCTGTTGAATGTGTGAAAGGTTGAATATAACAGATGTATGCCCGTCTCGCGATTAAACGGGCTGCATCGCCGGCTATTGATTAAAGGAATAAAATTTGACACATATGAAAAGTACAGGACTGATGATGCTAAGTGCGCTCGCCGTAACCGCCGTGCTCTTCAGCAGCTGCCGCAAGGAGCCGCTGGATGATATGACCGCGGAGGAATCGCGCATTTATGTGACAAACTACGACGAACAAGCTGATTTCACCACATTCAAAACGTTCAGCATAGTGGACTCCGTTGCGGTGATCAGCAACAGGGAGGGCTCCAAAAAGGAATTGACCCAGTACGACCAGCAACTGTTAGCCCAACTCAAATCACAGATGCAGGGACGCGGTTACACGCTCGTGGACAAAGCGGCCAAACCCGATATCGCCATGAACGTAAGCCGGATCGACAACACTTCCACTTCTATCGGGTATAATCCCGGTTATTGGTCAGGATGGCCGGGTTACTGGGACGCAGGTTACTGGGGTTACCCCGGTTGGAACTATTGGTTCCCCAGCTATTATTCCGTTTTCAGGTACAATGAAAAATCGGTGGCCATCGACCTGGTGGACCTGAAAAACGCCAAAGAAGGCTCCAATCAGCTGACGGCCGTATGGAACGCCATGCTGCGTGGCACCGGTGTATGGAACAGCAATAACCTCGACGCCATGGTGAAAGCCCTCTTCGATCAGAGCCAGTATCTGAAAGCCACCAACTAATACGGTGGGATTTTGTAAACAGACAGGTTAAAGATTAAAATCGAATGAACATGAAAAGCATTAAAACCTTCATATTGGGCACGGCCCTCATCGCAGGGGGCGCCATTGCCGCCAGCGCACAGAGCCGCCCGCCGCTTTCCGTCAATGTCAACTATTCCGTAGCGCAGCCGCTGGGCTCGTTTAAGGATTATGCGGATAAAACCAGTTTCCGTGGATGGAACATTGGCGTGCAATATCATCTGAATGATCAACTGGCAGTAGGATTGAAAACCGGTTTCGCGGATTTTTATGAAAGAGTGCCCCGTGCGGTATATCCCGGAAAAGGTGAAGACATCTCCGCTGTGCAGACCCGCACCTTGCAGACGATCCCCATCCTCGCCACCGTGCTGTATACCTTCACCAAACCCGACGCGGCCGTGCTGCCGTATGCCGGACTGGGCGTAGGTACCGCCAACATGAATTACGAGAAATACTGGGGTGAGTTCGTAGAAAAAGAAAACAAGTGGGCGTTCCAGGTGAGCCCGGAAGTAGGCGTGAACGTGCCCTTCGGGAAATACTCACCGTTTATGTTCAACGCCAGCGTGCAATATAACTATGCGCCTTACAAGCAGTATGAAATCAAGAATTTCAACACGGTACAGGCCAACATTGGTTTGAAGTTCCATATCCAGTAATAAGGACCACAAATTAACGGAACATGTGAAGTGGAGGGGCTGCCGGCAGGCAGCCCCTCTTTTTTGCGCGCTTATTGCACTTCGAAGAAGCCATCGGAATATTTTTCACGGATAACGCCGTCTGCGTCTTTGAAGATATAAAGCGCCTGCAGTTGCAGTTTGGGATGTTGGCGGATGAAGTCCAGGCCTTTTTCCACGCCAAGAAGAATGAGGGCGTTGTCGTATGCGTCGGCCGTCATGGCGTCAGGCGCGGTGACGGTAACGGCGATAATGTTGTTGTGAATGGCTTCGCCGGTGAGGGGATTGATCGTATGCGCGAAGCGGGTGCCCCCTTCATCAAAAAACCGCTGGTAATTGCCACTGGTGGCCACCGCACGATGGGTGAGGCGCAGCCATCCTTTCTCCGGCTTCGCTTCCATTTGTTGTTGCCGCTCGATGCCTACGGTCCAGGGTTGGTTCTTGTCGTTATGCCCCAACGCGGCGAGTTCTCCGCCCACATCCACCAGGTAATTCCGGATGCCCCTGGCCCGGAGGAACTGCGCGATCACGTCGGTGGTGTATCCCTGCGCGATACCGTTGCAGTCGATCTCCACACCGGGAATTTTTTTCAGCAGGTATTTGGAACGGATGGTGATATTTTTGTAGCCCACACGTTGTAACGTGCTCCGGATATCGGTTGCGGTAGGCCTCCCTTTCTGGTGCCGCACCACGCCGAAGCCCCAAAGGTCCACCAGTGGTTTCACCGTGATATCGAACAGTCCGCCGGTGATGCGGCTCACTTCCTGGGCTTTGCGGATCACCGGGCGCATGTACGCGTCCATCACCACTTTTTCGCCTTCGTTGAAACGGTTGATGAGCGACCCCGGCTGGTAAAGCGAAAGGGAACGGTCGATCTGCCGGAAAAGGGATTCCACTTCATGTTGCAGCGAAGTTGTGTCTTCGCTCAGGTATTTCACCATGTAATAGGTGCCCTGCGCTTTCCCGGAAATCGTAATCGCTTGTTGTGCCGACATTTGCAGCGACGCCAGCAGGCATCCCGCCAGAAATAAGCCCTTCATGCGCCCAAAATAATAAAACGTCATGAGAAAGCATTGAAGCCGGTAATGTCCATCCCGGTGATGAGGAGATGTACTTCATGGGTGCCTTCGTAGGTAATGACGCTTTCGAGGTTCATCATGTGCCGCATGATGGGATATTCGCCGCTGATACCCATTGCGCCGAGGATCTGGCGCGCTTCCCGCGCAATGCGGATGGCGGTTTCGCATGCGTTGCGCTTGGCCATGGAGATCTGTTCCGGCGTGGCTTTGTCGGCATTGCGGAGTACGCCAAGCCGCCAGTTCAGCAATTGCGCCTTGGTAATATCTGTGATCATTTCCGCGAGTTTTTTCTGGATGAGCTGGAACCCGCCGATGGGCCGCCCGAACTGCACCCTTTCTTTCGCGTAGCGCAGGGCGGTGTCGTAACAGTCCATCGCCGCGCCGATAGCGCCCCAGGCGATACCATATCGGGCGGAAGACAGGCAGGAGAGGGGCGCCTTCAGCCCGCGGGCGCCGGGAAGAATATTCGTTTTCGGAATGCGGACGTTGTCGAGCACCAGTTCGCCGGTGGCGCTGGCCCGGAGACTCCATTTGCCTTTGGTTTCAGGAGTGGAGAATCCCTCCATCCCCCGTTCCACGATAATGCCGCGCACCTTGTTCTCCGGATCTTTCGCCCAAACCACGGCAATGTCTGCAAAAGGTGCGTTGGAGATCCACATCTTGGCGCCGTTGAGCAGGATGTAGTCGCCGGCTTCTTCATAATAACTGAGCATGCCGGCGGGATTGGAGCCGAAATCCGGTTCCGTGAGGCCGAAGCAGCCCATCAGCTCGCCGGTGGCGAGGCGTGGCAGGAAGCGCTGTTTCTGCTCTTCGCTGCCGAAAGCAAAAATGGGATACATGACCAGGGAACCCTGGACAGACGCGGTGGAACGAATGCCGCTGTCGCCCCGTTCCAGTTCCTGCATCATCAATCCATACGAAATGTAATCCATGCCCCCGCCGCCGTATTCCGCCGGGATGGTGGGGCCGAAGCAGCCCAGCGCGCCCAGCGGGCGCAGGATATGGGAAGGGAACACTGCGCGCTGGCAGCAATCATCGATAATGGGACTGATCTCTTTTTTGACCCAGTCGCGCACGGAGGCGCGCACGAGGCGGTGTTCGTCTGTCAAAAGTTCGTCGATGGCGTAATAATCGGGCGATTGGAAAAGGTCCTGGTGCATGGTATGAGATTTTTGCTGTATGTCCGAATTTACGGAATTACGCCAAAGTTGTAACTTAGGCCGGCAAATCTGTCGCTTATGGCCAAATTGATACCTGTGTTTCTGCTCGGCGTTTTCCTGACGTTCGTGATCGCCGGTTTTTCTTCCCGGATACGCCAACAGGCTGTGCAGGCTGAAATCAGTGAAATGGATTCGGTGGCGCAGGGGGCGATCGTGCAGCAATACTGGATGGTCTTTTTCAAAAATGGCACGGCAATGGCGGGCGATCCGGTATCGTCGGCGCTGATCGATGAAGCGCATGTGATGCATATCCGCAACCTCACGCGCGAAGGCAAGATGATGCTGGCGGGCGCTTTTGCGGAATACGACGACCTTCGCGCAATATACGTGCTCAAAGCGGCAGACAGCCTGGAGGCGGCGAGATTGGTCAAGGCCGACAGTGCCGTGGCTACCGGGCGGTTGCAGTTTGAGCTGAAGCCCTGGTGGACGGCCCGGAACTGCGTTTTCCGGTAAGCGTCTGTAAAGCGGAAACGCCCCCGGCCGGGAGCGTTTCACGATTATTTCCAAATACTTATTGACGGAAAAATTATTGGATATAGGTCGCCATTTCGGCCTGGAGAGCCTGTGCGGCGGCGCGCGCATCTTCAGCGAACCGTTCGTCGTTGCCGGCATAGATCACGGCGCGGCTGGCGTTTACCAGGAGCCCGATATCCGCGTTCCTTCCTTTTTCGGTAATATCCCTGAGACTGCCACCCTGCGCGCCCACACCGGGCACCAGCAGGAAGTGGTCGGGGATGATCTTGCGGACATTGGCCACAGAATCCGCCTGTGTGGCGCCCACTACGAACATCATGTTGTCCGGGGTACCCCAGGAGGCGCAGGTGCGGAGCACGTTTTCATACAACAGCCCGTCGCCGGCCGGTTGCAGCTGGAAGTCGCGGCTGCCCTCGTTGCTGGTAAGCCCCAGAACGATGGCGAATTTGTCGGAGAAACCGAGGAAAGGCTCCACGCTGTCGCGCCCCATATACGGCGCCACGGTCACCGAATCGAAGCCGTAGGTCTCGTAAAAGGTTTTGGCATAGTAAGTGGAGGTGTTGCCGATATCACCGCGCTTGGCGTCGGCGATGGTGAATACGTTCTTCGGGATGTACTCGATCGTGCGCTGCAGGCTTTCCCAGCCGCGGATGCCCTGGCATTCGTAGAAAGCCGTATTGATCTTGTAAGCCACGCAAAGGTCGTGGGTGGCGTCGATAATGGCTTTGTTGAAGGCGAACATCGGGTCGGCGTGGGATAACAGGTGTTTGGGGATCTTTTGCAAGTCCGTATCGAGGCCGATACATAAGTAAGATTTCCTGTCCCGGATGAGCTGCACCAATTCCTGTCTATTCATAAATTATTTTCAGTTAGCGCGAATTTCCGGCATTTTTGTCAAATCCTGATTTTGATTTTCAAATTTTCCTTCTTAATTTTTGCCCCGGTCCACGATTGTCGAAAAACTGATTCCCATGAAAATTTATGTTCATTTACTCCTCATCTCCCTGTCTTGCCTGCCCTTTTTGCAATCGAATGCACAGCAAAAAGGGCTGCCGGGGATAGGGGTTTGCACCTCTTATGAGAACGACAGCCTGCTGGCAGCGGCGGGATTTGCCTACATTGAATCCGGCGCCCGCTTCCTGTTCGGGCCATCCGTGCCAGACTCCAGCTACAACCGCACCCTGAGCCGGATGCATGCGATGAAACTGCAAGGCGGCGTGTGCAATAGCTTTATTCCGAACGACATCCGGCTGACCGGCGCCGAAGCCAGCGAAAAACGCATCCTGGGGTATGTAGATTCCCTCATGCAGCGCGCCAGCAAGGCCGGCATCAAAATCATCGTTTTCGGGTCGGCCGGCGCGCGCAAACTCGCCGAAGGGCAGGATTCCGCCACGGCCCTGCGCGAACTGATCGCCATTTCCCGTAAAATGGCCGGGGTGGCGGCTAAATACGACGTCATCATTGCCATGGAGAATCTCAATTCCGGGGAAGATAATTTCATCAACACCCTGGACATCGTCACGCATATCGTCAAATCCGTCAACCATTCCCATTTCAGGATCACGGTGGATATTTTCCATATGCTGCGGCAGGGCGAGCGCCCGGAAGCCATCCTTCCCGCCGCGCCCTGGCTGGTGCATTGCCACATCGCGGAAAATGCCGGCCGCCGGGCGCCGGGCACTGCGGGCGAAGACTTCACGCCGTACCTGGCCATGCTGAAGAAAGCGAACTACAAAGGCCGTATTTCCATGGAATGCGGGTGGAAAAACATGCCGGAAGAGTGCCGTCCGGCCCTGGCGTACCTGCAAAAACAACTCACAGCCGCTTACAAGTAACAAAAAAAACAACAACATAAAAATCATTCCACTATGACTACCAGCAACAAGAACCGCCGCGATTTCCTGAAGCTCTCCATGATGGGGGGCGCGGGCGTGGCGCTGAGCGCCATGGGGATGCCCGCCAGCAGCTACGCGCGCATCCTGGGCGCCAACGATCGGGTAAACGTGGGTGTTGTCGGATTCTCCGACCGCTTCCGCCAGGCCCTCATGCCTACTTTTCTCAATCATTACAAAGACCTCAACTTCGACATCGTGGCCGTGTCCGACATCTGGAAACGCCGCCGCGATGAAGGTAAATCGGTTCTCGAAGGCAAGCTCGGCCACTCCGTGCAGGCCTGCGTGAACAACGATGAGCTCTATAGGATTAAGGACATCGACGCAGTGATGATCGCCACGGCCGACTTCCAGCACGCCTTCCACACTATTGAAGCCGTGAACAACAAGAAGGACGTGTATTGTGAAAAGCCTTTCGCCGAAACGATGGAAGACGCCCGCAACGCCCTCAAAGCCGTGAAAGCCTCCAGGCGCGTGTTCCAGGTGGGCACGCAGCGCCGAAGCGGCGCGGGCTACCACGCCGCGGCCAATTTCATCCAGCAGGGGAAATTCGGGCCCATCACCATGGTGGAAATGACCTGGAACGTAAACCAGCCAGGGCGCTGGCGCAGGCCCGACCTGGTGAAAGACATCCGCCAGGCCGACGTCGATTTCGCGCGTTTCCATTGCACCCGCCCGAAAGAAAACTGGGATCCCCGCAAATATCTCGAATACCGCCTCTTCTGGCCGTACTCCTCCGGCATCTTCGGCCAGTGGATGACGCACCAGATCGATACGGTACACTGGTTCTCCGGCCTGAAACACCCGCGCAGCGTGGTTGCTGGCGGCGGGATTTACCAGTGGAAAGACGGCCGCAGCAATCCTGATACGCTCACCGCGGTACTGGAATATGGCCCCTCCAACGATCCTTCCTCCGGGTTCCAGGTGGTGTACAGCTCGCGTTTCCATAACTCGGCGGGCGGCACCAAGGAATTGTATTACAGCAACGGCGGGATGATCGACATGAGCAACAACACGATTTCCCCCAACGGCGGCCTGCGCGAGAAAGAAGCGGCAGCCATGGGCATGAAAGCCAATCTCCTCCCGGAAATGAGCCTCTCGGCCGCGGCCGGCGGCGTGGAAAGCGGCGCCAATACCGGCGGCGACGATACCACCAACGCCCACGTCCGCAATTGGATGGAGTGCGTGCGGAAACAAGATATCAAGACCAACGCCCCCATAGAAGCGGCTTACAGCCATTCCATCGCGCTCATTATGGGCACGGCGGCTTACCGCACAGGCCAGCGCGCTACGTTCGACGAAGCGAAGCAGGACGTGATGGTAGGCGGAAAAGTGTTTACACTGTAGTTTTTTATTGCATCAAAAACGAAGGCGCGGGCTGGACGGGTTACTGTCCGGCCTGCCGTCTTTTAGCCATTTCCTCCGCGATTTCCACAGCCTGCGTATCGCCGGAAGCGCGGAGCTGTTTGATGATCTCGGCATGGTCGCGGTCGTTGCGGTTCTGGCTGAGTTTGAAGCGCGTCTCGATCCGGTCGAGCGTCATTTCAAAGCCGGTGATGGCGCGGAGATTGTTGTGCAACGACTTCTCCGGAATGTCGGAAATGTGCACGGGGCAGGCGGAGGCGGCTTCGTATTTGTCCATCAGTTTGGTGAGGGAATCCACAAGCTCTGCTTCGGTTAAAATGCGAAGCTGGCCGTAAACGTGCACGGCGATGTAATTCCAGGTGGGGATTTTCTCTTTTTCGTACCAGGAAGAGGAAATGTACGCGTGGGGATCGGTGAAAACGGCGAGGAAAGTCTGGCCGGATTTGAAGTCTTCGGACTGGGGATTGTCGTTGGCGATGTGGCCCCTCAGCAAGAAGGCGCCCGGTTCTTTTTCTTCCAGTTCAACGGGGAGATGGGTGCCGAAAGGAACACCATCATGGATGCTCATGAGCAAAGCGAAGCTGTGCCTGCGGATGAATCCGGATACGGTGGCCCAGTCGTTTTCCTGGTAATATTTGGGGGTGTACATATTGGAGGGAATAAAGCCCCGGTGCCGGGGCACCGGGGCAAGTAAAAAATTGTTCGGCGCCTATTCCACGATCTCCACGATTTTCGTGGGCGCGATGTTGGCATTGCGCATGGCGATGCTCCGGGCGGTATTACCGGCGAAGTCGCTGAAGGCTTGTTGGGTCACAGGGTCCTTGCCAGTGATGGCCGGAACGCCTTCGTCGCCGCCTTCGCGGATGCTTTGCACCAGGGGGATCTGTCCGAGGAAAGGGATTTCCAGTTCTTCGGCGAGGCGTTTGCCGCCTTCTTTTCCGAAGATGTAATATTTG